>NZ_JBFAGS010000011.1:0-197294 GCF_040653835.1 Micromonospora sp. NPDC050980
GGTCGCGGATCTCTACGTCTTCGGCGGGGCGGCCATGGCGTTGGCCTACGACGCCCGCCGGGCTACCCGTGACATCGACGCGGTGTTCCAACCCCATGGCATTGTGCTCGATGAGGCTCGTTCGGTAGCGGATGAACTCGGCCTGCCGCACTGGTGGCTCAACGAGCAGGCGAGCGCCTATGTCGCTCCCGGAGGCGACGCGACGGCGCCGCGCGTATTCGATCACCCAGGGCTGCGAGTGGCGGCGGCCTCGCCGGAACATCTGTTGGCCATGAAGGTGCTTGCCGCACGACGGAGAGACGCCGAGGATATCCACTTCCTGGTTAACCAACTCGGGTTGACCAGCACGGAGCAGGTCCTCGCCCTGTGCGCGGAGATCTTCCCGGAGGAAGAGATCCCAGGACGGGCGAGACTTGTGCTCGACGATGTCTTCGAGGACTCGTAGCTCCCTCATCGGGCTTCCAACGCCGCGCGGGAACGCCGCAAACGCAGCGGCAACGGCTTACCGGCGATCGTGGCGGTGTGGTTCGCATGGTGGTACCTCCGGCCCACCGACCGATGTCATCCAGCTTTCGGCCTGCGCTTTTTGGTTCGCATGGTGCCCGGAGATATAGGCTGGGCTATAGTTGGTCCCATGCCTCACGGCTCCGATCGTCGCTGGGCGATCAGAACGACCAGCGATGTCCGCGACTGGTTGCGCTCGCTTCGCCAAACCGATCCGGCGGCCTACCGGTCGGTCAACGTGGCGATCGACATGCTCGCTGATGCCGGTCCGGGGTTGGGGCGTCCACTGGTCGACACGCTCAAAGGTTCGAACATCAGCAACCTCAAGGAGCTGCGACCGAGGTCTGGGCGGGAAGTCGCCATCCGGGTTCTGTTCGTCTTCGATCCCTGGTCGCAGGCGGTGCTTTAGTGGCCGGCAACAAGGCCGGCGATTGGTCTCGATGGTATGTGGAAGCGATCCCGGTCGCCGAGGTCGCGTACGAGGGCTGGCTCGCCTTCGAGAGGAAGCGGAGGGAGGGCTGATGGGCGACTTCCATGACTGGGACGACATCCGTGCCGAGTTGCACGACGGGGACGACGACGCGCTCGACGAGGAGCGCGCCCGCACCGAGGCGTGGGTCAGCGCGTTCCACCTTGCCGAGGAGCGTAAGCGGCTCGGTCTCACTCAGCGGCAGGTGGCCGAGTTGATGGGGGTCACACCGGGCCGGGTCAGCCAGATCGAGAACGGCGACCTGGAGGCCAACGAGGTTGCGACCCTGAGCCGGTACGCCCGAGCGCTGGGCGCCCGTATGCGGATCATCTTCGACTACGGCAGCGATCTCCGTCAGATCGCCTGATCCTGCGCCGGGCTGTCAGGCCGCGCTCGTGACCGGCACATCCACAGCGGCAACGGGTCACCGGCGATGGCCGCCGATTGGTTCGCATGGTGGCGCCTCCGGCCACCGAAACGGACACCCAAACGGAGGGTCCGCGAGCCGTAAGCCGCAGCTCAAGACCGATGCTTCGGCGGTGCTGCCACGCCCCGGGGCCGGACCCCCTCTCACCGGGACGGTCCGGCGAGCGGTCCCGCAGCGCCGCCACGCGGCTCCACATGGGCGTTGTGCGCTTGGTGGCGGAGGGGTTCGAGAGCTTCGGCGAGGCGGGGTTCGACCTCGTCCGGAGGGGACCCGACGTGCTTAGCGATCTCGTGGATGTCAGCGTCGTGCAGGTGTCGGAGCTCGATCAACCGACGTCGCTCGGGACGAAGCTGGCCGAGCAGCTCGTGGATGAGGTCGGTGGTTTCGATCTCGAACGATTCGTTCTGTAATCGTGCGGGCAGGATCGCTTCCATCGGCTCGGTGTCTCGTTGGTGTGGGATGTGATCGAGACGGACGCGGCGGCATCCCATGCGTTGAGGCTTCCGCCGAGGGTGACTGCCGGACGACAAGGGGCGGCGGGGTGGCGCCGGCCAGCCATGGGTCCTCCGAGGGCATCGATTCCTGATCCGGACGCTCAACGGGCGGGCAGGGGGCCGGGTCGCGATACGAACTCAGATAGGTCATAATTCTGACCGGTTGCTATAATGGCCGTTATGGAGACCATTCCCATCACGGAAGCCAAGGCCCGGATCGCCGAACTCGCCGATCGGGTCGCCCGGGAACACGACCACTTCACGATCACCCGCAACGGCCGCGCCGACGTGATGCTGATCTCGGTGGCCGAGTACGAGTCGATGCGGGAGACGCTCGACCTGCTGTCCGACGACGAAACCCTCGCAGACCTGCGCCAGTCACGGGAGGACTTCGCCGCCGGCGACACGTTCTCGGTGGACGAGGTTCGGGTCGAGTTGGAGCGACGTCGAAGCAGGGCGGCCTGATGCCTCCGGCGCACGAGCGCACCGACGAGCCGCTCAGCCCGTACACGGTGATGTTCTCCCGGCAGGCTCGCCGCAACTTACACGAGGCCCTGCCGTTGGAGGTGGCGATCGCGGCGACGGAAACCATCCAGCGGGCGATCGCGGTCAACCCGTATCGGGTGGGCAAGCCTCTCGACGAACCCTTCGACGGCTTCCACTCCGCCCGGCGTGGCACCTACCGGATCGTCTACCGGATCAACGAGGCGAAACGAGTCGTGGAGATCCACTCGATTCGCCACCGGCGCGACGCCTACCGTTCGTAGCGCCCACGGTCTGGGGGCGGACGCTCACCGGTGAGGTGCTGGGGAGGCACAACGCCTACGGCAGCCGCTGGACGGTAGTCGCACCGTTCGCCTTGATGGGCGGTCTTCGCCGGTGGTACGTGGACCCCTGCGGCTACGAGGTCGTCACCGTCTACGGCGGCTGCCACCCCTCGGCAGACCCTACCTGTGGAGTTGGTGGAGACGCAGGCTCGACGACTGTGGAACACGGCAGCCCTTGATCGCTTTGCCGGCCGATCGGACGGTGCTCGCTCCCTGCCGGGCGAGAGCGCCGCTGAGTTGAACGACCAGGACCCGAAACCGTTCGTATGGACCCGCACCGCCGACGAGATCCTCGAATCCCTCGCCGCGTGCTGCAGACGAATTAACGACTCGGGACACTAGAGCGCCGTCAGCGTCGACGAGTGCGTCGCGACGTACACCGCAGGTCAGGGTTTCGACATCGTCGCCGACAATGTGGGCGGCGCGACGCTCGACGCCTCGTTCGCGGCGGTGCGTACCTATCGGGGACATGTCGTCAGCGCGCTGGGGTGGGGTTCGCACTCCCTCGCCCCACTGTCGTTTCGCGGCGCGACCTACTCCGGAGTGTTCACGCTGCTGCCCATGCTGACCGGACAGGGCCGCGAGCACCACGGGGAGATCCTGCGCGAGGGCGCGGCGCTGGCCGACACCGGCGCGCTGCGTCCACGACTCGACCCCCGCCGCTACACCCTCGACACGGTCGGGGAGGCGCACGATCTGGTTGCCCGGGGCGCCGGGGAGGGCAAGGTGATCGTCGACGTGGACGCCTGACGGCGCTCCTGCGAGGAGCAGGGTCAACGCGCGATGTCGCCATCAGTACGAGACACCGGCTGGCGATCGTGGCGGTGCGGTTCGCATGGTGGTGCCTCGGCCCGCAGACACTCGGTCTGCCCGCTAGGGCGAGCCCCCTCGGCAGCCCTCATGCTCGGCACGGCCTCGCCCGCTTGCGTCCCTGTGCCACACTCGGGGACCGGAGGTGGCCGACATGTTTGGTCGCAGGCGCAAGCGTGAAACACCGTCCGAGCCCCAGTTCTCCATCACGCCGCTACCCTCCCAGACCGCCGCTCGGCAGGCGGCGTCGGGCGGCGACCCGGCCGAGATGAACCGGCTCGGCAACCTCCTCAAGCTCGACGGCAAGATCGACGAGGCGGTCGAGTGGTATCGCCGGGCCGCCGAGGCGGGCAACAGTGACGCCGCTGCCAACCTGGGGACAACTCTGATGTCCCAGGGCCGCAACAAGGAGGCCGCGCAGTGGTTCCGGCGCGCCGGTGGGCCGCTGGGTGAGGCGTTGGCCGACCAGTTGGAAAGCGAGCCGGACGGCCCTCCGGCCCGTTGAGCGGCATTCCCGACCCCTGGGGGTCACCGCTCTATTCCGCGCTGATCGCCGTCTGCGCGGAGGCCGAGAGGCGCCATACCACATACGAGAAGACAGGTCGTCTTTCCGATCTGGAGTCGGCTGCCGCCCTGTTCAGCAGGGTGCTTGCCCACGCGCACAACGTCGACGTGCGCAGCGCCGCGATGAACGGGCTCGGCACGGTGCTGTGGTCACGGTACGAGCGGTTCGGCAAGCCCGAAGATCTCGACACCGCGATCCGGTTGTTCCGGGAGGCGCTGGCGATGTATCCGGACGAGCGCACTCCGGTCATCCCGTCGTTCCACGCCAACCTGGCCGGGGCGCTGCGGTTGCGGTGGCGCCGCACCGGCGACGAGGCCGACCTGGTCGCGTCGGTCGCGGAGGTGCGTGCCGCCGTCGCGATGACCGCGGCCGGCCACCCGCAGCGGGCGTGGCGGCTGAGCAACCTGGCCGACGGGCTGCTCGCGCTGTCGTTGCGGCACGACGACTCGTCCGCGCTCGTGGAGGCCGTCGACTGTGTTCGCGAGGCCGTGCGGACTGCCCCGCCCGGCGATGAGCTGGCCGGCATGCGGTCCAACCTGTCCGAGGTGTTGCGGCTGCGCTACCGGTCCACCGGCGGGCGCGACCGTGCCCTGCTGGACGAGGCGGTCGAGCAGGGCCGCGCGGCTCTGGCCGCGGCGCCGCGGCACCCGTTGCGACCGCGCTTCCAGGCCAACCTCGCGCTGGTGCTGCTCGACCGGTTCAACGCGCGGCGCCGGCCGGCCGATCTGGCCGAGGCCGCCGACCTGGCGCAGAAGTCGGTCGACGCGACGCCCGAGGGGCACCCGAATCGCACCGAACGGTTGCTCACCTTGAGCGGGATCCGGCGGATGGAAGCGACCCGCGGACGGCCGGGGGCAGGGATGGTGCAGCTCGCACGGGACGCGGCAGCCGCCACCCCGGACGGCCACCACCTGCGCTCCGACACGCTGCTCAACCTGGGCTGGGCGCTCGCGTTCGAGGCGGCGTCCGGCGACGACGCCGCCTGGGACTCGGCCCGGGAGGTGTTCCGTCGGCTGGCGACCGACCCTGCCGTTCAGGTGCGCGCCCGGGTGACCGCGGCCTGGCAGTGGGCGAACATCACGCTGGTCCGCGCCGACCTGGCCGATGCGCGGCGCGCGTTCGACCTGGCGGTGACGCTGCTTGCCCGTACGGCGCCGCGCCAGGTGACCCACGCCGACCGGGAGCGGCAGCTCGCCTCCTTGTCCGGCTTGGCCCGGGACGCCGCGGCGTGCGCCGTGCAGGCGGGTGATCCGGTGGACGCGCTGCGCCTGCTGGAACACGGCCGGGGGGTGTTGCTGAGCCAGGCGCTGGACACCCGTGCGGAGCTGACCGGTTTGCGCCCGGATCTGGCCGAGCGGTTCGTGTCGTTGCGCGCCGCGCTGGACCGGCCGGAGGGCGCGGGGTTCAGCGCGAGCGCCGACGCGGGCCCGGAATTGCCCGGCGAGGACCGGCACGCCCTTGCCGCCGAGTGGGACGCGCTGATCGAGGAGATCCGGGCGCTGCCGGGCTTCGCCGCGTTCCTGCGGCCACCGCCGGCCGACGACCTGGTCGCCGCGACCGCCGGCTTCGGCCCGGTGGCCGTGCTGAACATCAGCGGGCTGCGTTGCGACGCCCTGCTGATCGACGGCGGCGTCCGGGTGTTGCCGCTGCGGTTGACCCTCGATGAGGTGACGCAGCGGGCTCTGCGGTTCCGGGCGGCGGTCGCCGAGCGGGCGGACGAGACGCTGGAGTGGCTCCGGACCGAGGTGACCGGTCCGGTACTGGACGCCTTGGCCCCACCGCCGGGCAGCCGGCTGTGGTGGGTGCCGACCGGCCCGCTCACCACGTTGCCGCTGCACGCCGCAGCCGCCGACCGGGTGGTGTCCTCCTATGCGCCGACGGTTCGCAGCCTGGTCACCGCGTGGCAGACACCGCCGGCCGGCCCGGTGTCCGAGCCGCTCGTCGTGAGCATGCCCACCACTCCCGGTCTGCCTCCGCTGCCCAGCGTGCTGGCGGAGACCGCGATGCTGCCACCCGGTCGGGTTCTGACCGGCGAGCACGCCGTCCGCCAGGCGGTGCTGGAGGCGCTCCCATCCCATTCCTGGGCGCATTTCGCCTGCCACGCGGTAAGCGCCGCGGACGGCTCGGCCGACGGTCACCTCGCCCTGCAGGATCAGCTCACCGTTGCGGACATCGCCCGTCTGCGCCTGGAGAACGCGGCCCTCGCCTACCTCTCCGCCTGCGACACCGGCGTCCCTCAGGACGATCTCAACGACGAGGCGCTGCACGTGGCCGGCGCGTTCCACATCGCCGGTTTCCGGCACGTGATCGGCACTTTGTGGTCCATCAAGGACAACGTCGCGGCGGAGGTGGCGGCGGGTTTCTACGCCCGTCTGGGCACCGCCGACGATGCGGCCACCGCCCTGCACGAGACGTTGCGCGAACTTCGGGCGGTGCACGAGCCCGCGTTGTGGGCGCCGTACATCCATGTCGGCCCGTGACACCATGACCGGCGTGACCGATCGACGAGACGACGCCGACCGTGGCACCACCGAACTCATCCTCGGTGCCCTGGCCGGCTCTGCCCTGCTGCCCTTCCTTCAGGCCGTGGCGACGAAGGCGGGCGAGGACGCCTACCAGGCGATCCGCGACCGGCTGCCCCGGCGCGGCCGTCGCGGGGCGCAGGCCGAGCTGGACGATTCCGGCGTCGTGAGCCTCGCCGCCCGTGACGCTCGGGTGGTGCTCCAACTGCCGGAGCGGGTCACCCAGGTGATGGCGGCCCGCTTGGAGAACGTACGCCTGCCGGTCGACCGCACCGGCTGGGCGGTGGTGAGTTGGGACGAGGCGCGGTCCCGTTGGGTGGTGGAGCACGCCGCCGAGCCACCGCCGTCGGCGACCTCGGTCGAACCGTGAAGCGGGGCACGGCCGGCGTCGAACCCCGTCGTGCTGGTGGCGCTCGTGCTTGATATGCAAGTAACAGCTTGCCTATAATTCTCGGGTGGGCGATCTGTATCAGGCGCTGGCCGACCACACCCGCCGTCTGATCCTCGACGAGTTGACCGAACGCGACGGTCAGACCCTGTTCGAAATCTGCGGCCGGTTGGCCAGCCGGCACCATGTCGGCTCGTCCCGGCAGGCGATCTCCCAGCACCTCGACGTCCTGGAGGCCGCCGGCCTGATCGTCACGCGCCGGCAGGGGCGCTACAAGTTCCACCATCTCGACACCCGGCCGCTGCGTGCCATCGCCGAGCGATGGCTCGGGACCGAACCGCGACAGGAGAAGCCATGAAGATCAACCTGACCAGCGTGTACGTCGACGACCAGGAGAAGGCGCTGCGCTTCTACACCGAGGTGCTGGGCTTCGTGAAGAAGACGGACGTGCCGACCGGCGAGCACCGTTGGCTGACGGTCGTGTCACCGGACGCGCCGGACGGCGTCGAGCTGCTGCTGGAGCCCGACGCGCACCCGGCGGCCAAGGCGTTCAAGGAGGCGCTGGCCGGCGACGGCATCCCATTGACGCAGTTCGCGGTGGACGACGTCGCCGCCGAGCACCAGCGGTTGCGTCAGTTGGGCGTGTTGTTCACCCAGGAGCCGGTCGACATGGGCCCGGTGGCGACCGCGGTGTTCGACGACACCTGCGGCAACCTGATCCAGATCGCGCAGTACAGGTAACGGCGTCAGCCCAGCCGGTCGAGCAGGTCGCGGCTGCGGCTCACCACCAGCGCGGTCGCCTCCGGGTCGTACGACGGGAGCGAGCTGTCGGTGAACAGGTGCCGGTCGCCCGGGTAGACGAACAGTTCGCCGCGCTCCGGGCCGACGATCGACACCAGCTCCCGAGCGGCGTCGACGTCGCCCTCCAGCCCGAAGAACGGGTCCCGCTCCATGCCGTGGACCTGCACCGCCGCGCCGTCGGGCCAGGGGCCGATCGCCCATTCGCCGGTGACCGGCAGGCAGGCCTCGTAGAGCAGGGCGGCGCGGGCGCCGGGTCGGGTCTGGGCGAGCCGCTGGGCGATGGCGGCGCCCCAGGAGACGCCCGCGTACACCAGGTCCGGGCGCTTGTCGGCGGCGATCCGGTCGGCGCGCTGGTCGAGGACGTCGCGGCCGATCCGCTTGGTGAGGGCAGACCCTTCCTCGACGCTGGCCGGCAACTCGCCGTCGAAGAGGTCGGGGACGTGCACGGTGTGCCCGCCGCCGGCGAGCGAATCGGCGAGGGCCCGGACGCCCTCGGTGCACCCCTGAAGGTGGTGGAAGAGGAGGATCTCGGCCATCTCTAGACTCCTGACTGTCGAACCAGCATCATCGAACGAACCAGAATATTAGAACGGTCGAGAAATGTCGGTCAATCAGCGGGTCCCGGACTACGACCTCGACGACCTCCTCGTGGTCACCGCCCCGGAGCAACTGCGCGCGCTCGCCGACCCCCTGCGCGGCACGCTGCTGGAGTTGCTTCTGGAGCGCGCCGCCACGGTGAACGAACTCGCCGCCGCCGTCGACCGGCCGAAGAGCAGCGTGGCCTATCACGTGAACCAGTTGGTCGACGCCGGTCTGCTGCGGGTGGTGCGCACCCGCCGGGTCCGGGCCGTCGAGGAGCGGTTCTACGGCCGGGTGGCCCGCACCTTCTACGTCGGCGCGCTCCACCGTCCGGAGGACAAGCAGGTCGTCGCGCGGATCAACGGCCTCGCCGAGGCCGCGGCGGAGGCGGCTGCCGCGCACGCCGCCGACGAACTGCGGTGCACGCTGGTGCACGCGCGCATCCCGATCGAGGACGTGCGGGAGTTCTGGGCCGAGGTGCAGGCGCTCGCCCGGCGGTTCGCGCAGATCCCCCGCGCCGGCGACCAGGTGTACGGCTTCGCCGCCGGGCTCTATCCGACCGACGCCCCCACCCTGCCCGACGCCGTCCCCGCTGCCGACCCCCCGGCCTGACCGCCCCGCATCGGACCCCCGGGGCCGCGGCGGGGCGACGACCGGGGCAGGCTAGCGTCGGAGCGTGAGCACCGGATCCCCCCGCGTCCTCCCGGCCGGCGGCGGCATCGACGAGGCCGCCGCCGTCATCCGCGCCGGCGGGCTGGTCGCCTTTCCCACCGAGACGGTCTACGGGCTGGGCGCGAACGCGTTGGACGCCCGGGCGGCCGCGCGGATCTTCGAGGCGAAGGCCCGGCCCAGCTTCGACCCGCTGATCAGCCACCTGGCCGACGCCGCCGACCTGCCCGGGCTGGTCGGCGCCGTGCCGCCGGCCGTGGCCGCGCTGGTGCAGCGGTTCTGGCCCGGCCCGCTCACGCTGATCGTGGACCGGCCCGCCGCGATCCCGCCGATCGTCACCTCCGGCCTGGACACCATGGCGGTCCGGGTGCCGGACGAACCCGCCGCTCGGGCGCTGATCGCCGCCGCCGGGGTGCCGGTCGCCGCGCCGAGCGCCAACCGGTTCGGGCAGCTCAGCCCGACCCGGGCCGAGCACGTGGTGGCCGGGCTGGGCGGCGCGGTGGACGTCGTGCTCGACGGCGGACCCACCCGGTGCGGCATCGAGTCGACGATCGTGGACGCCCGAGGCGCGCAGCCGGTGGTGCTCCGGCTCGGCGCACTGCCGGTGGAGGCGCTCATCGAGGCGGCCGGACCGGTCGAGGTACGCCAGGGCAGCTCCGGCCAGCCGGTCGCGCCCGGGACGCTGGCCGCGCACTACGCCCCGCGTACCCCGTTGCGGTTGGACGCGGTGGCCACGCACGACGGCGGCCGGCGGGGGTTCCTGGCCTTCCGGGAACCGCCGGCGGACGGCGACTGGGCGGCGGTGGAGGTGCTGTCGCCCGACGGGGACCTGACCGTGGCCGCCGCGCGCCTCTTCGACGCGCTGCACCGGCTCGACGCCACCGGGGTCACCGAGATCGTCGCCGAGCCGGTGCCCGACGAAGGCGTCGGGCGGGCGATAAACGACCGGCTGCGCCGGGCCGCCGCGACCTGGCGTTGATCACGTCGCCGGCCGGGTCCCGGGCTGCGGCAGGTGGTCGACCAGCCGGGTCAACGCGCCGTTGGCGAACGTCGCGCCGAGCGCCGACCCGGTGGCGATGGTCCAGCCCACCGGGCCCAGCGGGGTGCAGCCGAAGAACTGGCTGACCCCGGGCGTCTGCACCACCACGACCAGCACGCCGACCGACGCGGCGGTGGCGGCCAGCACGGTGGGGCTGGTGCCGCCGGCCAGCACGGTCTGGCCGAGCTGGGTGCCGATCAGCGAGGCGAGTGCCACGGTGCCGGCGCGACGTCGCGTGCCGGTCCACCGGGCCAGCGTCCAGCCGGCGGTCGCGCCCAGCGTGGTCGCCGTGGCCCGCAACCCGATCTCCCGGGTCATGGTGGCGCCGAGCGACGAGTCGGGGCCCTCGCGCAGCAGGTGGTCGGCGCGGTCCTCGGCGGGCGGGCGGACCGCGATGGCCAGCGCCGGCGCCAGGTCGGTGAGCAGGTTGACCAGCAGCAGTTGCCGGCCGGTCAGGGCGGACCGGCCGGTCGAGGCGGCGGACAACACACTGAACGCGATCTCGCCGAGGTTGCCGCCGACCAGGATGCTCAGCGCGTGCCGGACCGACGACCACATGGCCCGCCCCTCGACCAGCGTGGCGATGATCGTTTCCAGCCGGTCGTCGGTGACCACCAGGTCGGCGGCGGCGCGAGCGGCCGGGGTGCCCCGCTGGCCGAGCGCGATGCCGACGTCGGCCAGCCGGATCGCGGGGGCGTCGTTGGCGCCGTCGCCGGTCATCGCCACCGTCCGACCCCGGCGCTGCAACGCCTGGATGATCCGCACCTTGTGCGCCGGCGTGCAGCGGGCCACCACGTCGGTGCCCATCAGCCCCTCGGCGAGCGCGGCGTCGTCGAGGCGGTCCAGGTCGGTGGCGGTCACCACCCGCTGCCGCCCGTCGTCCGGGCTGATCGTGGCCGCGATCGCCTCGGCGGTGGCCGGATGATCCCCGGTGATCATGATGGTGTGCACGCCGGCCTTGCGGATCCGCTGCACCGCCGGCCCGGCGCTTTCCCGCACCCCGTCCGCCAGCGTCAGGAAACCCACGAAGACCAGGCCGTCCACCTGCTCGTCGGTGACCGCGTCGGTCGAGACGCGGCACTCGGCCAGGGCGAGGATGCGGTGCCCGGCGCCGGCCCGGGCGGCCAGCATCGCTTGCACCTCCTCCCGGCCGGCCGCGTCCAACGGCCGGTCACCCCCGGCGGTACGCCGGGACGCGCAACGCGGCAGCACCGACTCGGGCGCGCCCTTCACGCTGAGCAGCGACCCGTCAGCGGTGCGCCCGACCGTGGCGCTGTAGCCCCGGGACGGCTCGAACGGCAGCCCCCCGGTCGCGGTCCACTCCGCCAACCCGGTGCGCTCGGTCACCCCGGCCGCTCCAGCGCCCCGGCGTACCGCCCGGTCCGTCTGCTGCGGCAGCTCGTCCGGGTCGGCGGCGGCCGGGGTGGCGCGCAGCGCCGCGGCCAACGTCGAGCGGAGCGAGTCGTCCAGACGGTCCGCCGGGGCGTACCTGTCGTCGCCGGTGCCCACGCCGGCCAACAGCAGCTTCCCCTCGGTCAGGGTGCCGGTCTTGTCGAAGCAGAGCACGTCCACCCGGCCCAGCGCCTCGATGGTGCGGGGATTGCGGACCAGCGCGCCGTGCTCGGCCAACCGCCGCGCCGCCGCCAGCTGCGCGGCGCTGACCAGGAACGGCAGCCCTTCCGGCACCGACGCCACGGCCAGGTTCGCGGCGGTCGCCGCCGTCTCGGCCAGGGGTACGCCCCGAAGCAGCCCCGCCCCCGCCACCGCGATCGCCGAGCCGGCCGCCAGCGGCACGGCGCTCCTGGTCAACGCGCCGAGTCGCGCTTCGACCCCGCTGGCCGGCGGGGCCTGCCGGGCCAGGGCCATGCTCCGACCCGACTCCGTCGCCGCGCCGGTCGCCACCACCACGGCGGTGCCGTGCCCGGCCGCCACGGTGGTGCCCTCGAAGAGCATCGAGTGCCGCTCGGCGATCGCCGCGGCGACCACCGGTTCCGGGCTCTTCGCCACCGGCAGCGACTCGCCGGTCAGCGACGACTCGTCCGCCTCCAGACCGTCGCTGGTCAGCACGCGGCAGTCGGCCGGTACGGCGTCACCGGAGCCGACGCTGATCACGTCGCCGGGCACCAGATCCTCGGCGGGCACCACCTGTTCCGTGTCGTCGCGCCGCACCCGGGCGGTGATCGCCGAGCGGGACAGCAGCTCGGCCAGGGAGCGTTCGGTGTTGCGCTGGTGCACCGCGCCGATCAGCGCCGAACCGCCGACCAGGCCGCCGACCAGCGCCGCGTCGACGATCGAACCGAACGCGGCGGACAGCACCGCCCCGGCGGCCAGCACCGGGGTGAGCGGGTTGGACAGTTCGTCGACGAACGCCCGCAGCAGCCCGGCCGGCCCGTGCCCGTCGCCGGTCTCCGCTCCCCGCCGGCGCCCGGCCTCCTCGTCGGTCAGCCCGGTGGGCCGGGTGCCGAGCTGCGCCAGGACGGTCTCCACCGGCATCAGGTGCCAGGCGGTGAGCGGGGGCACCGGTGTGCCGGTGCGGTCCGGGAGCCGGCGGGCCCGGAAGACGCCGTGTGCGAACGCGACCGCGCCGGCCCCGTTCACCGCCGCCATGGTGCGGGCGGGCAGTTGTCGCCGGTCGGCGGTGAACGCACCGAGCGCGCCGAGCCCGCTGCCGGCCATGGCGAGCCGGATGTTCTGGCCGGTCATCCGACGGGCGACGCCGGCGGCGTCGATGAGCAGGGCGGGGATTCGTAGGTCGTCGCCGACCAGCAGGTGTGCCCCCCACGGGGGCAGGTCGTCCGGCGCGGACACGCCGAGGCCGCAGTCGGCGGCGGCGAGGGCCGACCGATCCCCGGAGACCACGAGCACCACCGCGCCCTCGCGTTGCAGGTCACGCACCGCGTCACCGAGTCGGGACCCGCCCGGCACCCGCCGGTCGGCGACGTCGTACCGGCCGTCCTCGGCACCGCCGATCACGAGCGTGAATCCGGCCTGGCGGGCGGCGGACACCAACGCGTCCACCCCGGGGGCGGGTTCCGGCTCGACCCGCAGCACGGCGGCGAGCCGGCCGTGCTGCGCCAGGCCGAGCAGTGGTGCCCCGTCGGCACGCAGCCGCTCGCTGTCCGGGGTGTCCCCGGGGTTCTCCGCGTCGAGGCGGTCCAGCGGCCCGATCCGCCACCCGTCGTCGGAGCGCACGGCGTGCGGGGCGGCCGGCTCGAACAGGGCGAACGCGCGGGCGGCCACCTGTCGGGTGTCGGCCCCGGTCAGCGGCGCCAGGTCGGCCAGCACGCCCCGGTCGGAGCCGAGCACCGCGGCGTCCAGCAGCACGGTGTCGATGCGGTCCAGTTCGCGCAGCACGCTGCGATCCATGGCGATCACGCCGCGCCGGGCCAGCATCCGGCCGAGCTGCGCCGCGTACCCCTCGCGACCGTTGCCCGGCGCCTTGGACAGCGAGGAGAGCGCCAGCGCCGCGGCGCGCTTGCCGCCGGCCACCGGAATCGCCGCGGCGCCGGCCACCGCGCCGGCGGCGAGCATCCGCTGCACGTAGCGCTCGGCCGGCCCGTCCGGGACCGGGCAGGGCCGCTCGCCGTCGGGCACCCGCGCGACCGCCCGGTCCGGGTCGCCGGTCAGCCCCGGTTCGGCCCGGCTCCAGGCGGCGAGCTGGGCCCGCGCCTCGCCCCACTGCACCACCCGTTGCGCGCCGTCGAGCACGATGCCGGCCCAACCGCCGGTGAGGCCCTGCACCACCGCCTCGGCGAGCGGGAACAGCACCTCGGCACGGGGGTCGGCACGGAGGCCACGGTCGGCCAGCGCGTGCAGTTTCGGATGCAGGTCGACGGCGGTCAGCAGGCCCGCCACCTCACCGGGAACGGGGGTGAACGGCAGAATCCGGGTGGCCGCGGAGATGGTCAGGCCGAGCGCGTCGGAGGCGAGCGCGCCGAGCGTACGGGGGGTGCGTGGGCCCTCCTCGGGCGGATGCGGCGGCGGGATCTCCGGGTCCGGCTCGTAGGGGCAGGTCCGCTCGGCGCGAGCCACCGTGTCGATCAGCTCGCGCAGCTTCGGCGCCGGCTCGTGGGTAGCCACCACGACACGCCCGGACGGCGCGTTCACCCGGGCCCAGGCGACCCCCGGCACGGCTTCCAGCGCCGCCTCGACCTGCCGGGCCAGCCGGTCCCCGCCGTCCTGGCACACGCCGTGCACCTCGATGTGGTGTCGGCCGTCCCGCGACCACACCCCCCGCCGGCTCAGGCCGCTCAGCCGGGCCAGCCGGGTTGCTGCGGCACCCACGGTCCCCGCCGCCTCGGCGACGCCGGGCGGCACGGCGACGCCGGGCAGCGCCGACCCGACGGTACGCGCCACCCGCGCCACGGCGTCCGGCACGGCGGCCGGCGACATCAGGAGACCGGCGAAGCCGTACGCCATCTCGCCTCCCGGAATCGTCCCGGCGGCCCGACTTCCCGGCGCGGCGTCCGTTATGCCCGGCGGGTGGGTGGAGTTTCCCCGTGGCCCGGGGCATGGACGCCGACGGCGGTGGAATGCCGGTGGGGTCGATGCCGTCGCGCAACCGGGGAGGCAGGATGAGCACGCTGACGCGAGACCTGAGCGGAGCGCGGGAGACGGTCCGGGCGTACAGCCGCCGGGTGGACGTTCCGCTGCTCGGTGAGGTGGCGGTGCCCCCGCCGGACAAGCTCGCCTACTACGCCGGCGTCGGGGTGCTCGCCGCGCTCCAGGTCATCGAGTGGCCGCTCGCCCTGGTCATCACCGCCGGTCACGTCCTCGCCGATCAGCACGCCTCCGGTCTGGCGAAGGGCGTCGGCGAGGCGTTGGAGACCGCCTGACGAGACCGGGCCCACAGTTGACCTCAACCGGGGTTGAGGTCACCGGCTGGTGCCCATGACCACCGCCACCGCCGCGCCGGGCACCTCCGCAGTCGACCTGTGGTCACCGGGCCTGCGGGCCGCGCGTGGGCTGCCGACGGTGATCGGCCTGCCTGGCCTGGCCTCGGCGGCCTTCGTCGGCGCGGAGGTGGTGATCCCGCTGATGCTCTCCCGGGAGCGTGGCTTCTCGCCCACCGGTGCCGGCCTGGTGCTGACCGTCGGGGCGCTCTCCTGGTCGGCGCGGGCTCGTGGATCCAGGGTCGGATCGCCGCGCCCCGCTCCACCGCCAGCCTGCCCGGGCCGGGCTGGCCTGCATCGCGGTGGGCACGGCGGGTGTCGCGTCGGCGCTGCTGCCGGGTGTGCCGGTGGCGCCGGCGATGCTGGCCAGCGGCTCGGCACCCGGCCCGGCGAGCTATGCGGGCACGCTCGCCGTCGCGGCCGGGTGCGGCCTGCTCGGCCTGCTGCTCGCCGGTCGCGTGGCACCCCGACCGGGCGGTTGAGCGGCCGGCGTCGACGGGGCGGCCCAGGCGTGCCGCCGCCGCGGGCACAGCGGCAGGAAGGCCGGCATCAGCGTCGTAAGGTGACCTTGACGCAGCGTGACGGCTCAGGAAAAGGCATCACTTTTTTGCGGTATACCTCTCGGTCATAATTATTCCCGAGAGGTATACCGCAAAAAAGTAGGCGCTCGTCCTGAGCGCCGGCAGCGGTCCGGCTCTCCCTGCGCCTGCCGCCGGCCGCCTGCCCGTCGCCTGCCGCCCGCGTCGACTGCCGCCCGCGCCTCCCGCCCGCCGCCTGCGCGTCCACGCCCGCCGCGCGGTAGTCGGCGAACGCCTCCGCCGGGTGCTCCGACCGCCGCCGACGGGCCCGTTCCCGGCGGCGGTCGGTCACGATCCCTGCCGGTGTTCCGTCTCCTGTCGGGCCGGACTCGACCGGTGAGGACCCGGATACCGGCCAACATGGAAATGTCGCGCGACGACGGGCGGAGGATGTGGCGATGCGGGTACTGGTGACCGGGGCGACCGGACGGCTCGGGCGGGTGGCGGTGCCACGGCTGCGGGACGAGGGGTTCACGGTTCGGGCGGTGAGCCGCCGGCCCGGTGCCGGCGACGGCGTCGAGTGGCTGGCCGTCGACCTGGCCACCGCCGCCGGCCTGGCGGACGCGGTCGCCGGGGTGGATGCGGTGTTGCACCTGGCCTCGTCACCGAACCGGCGAACC
Source organism: Micromonospora sp. NPDC050980 (assembly GCF_040653835.1). NCBI lineage: Bacteria > Bacillati > Actinomycetota > Actinomycetes > Micromonosporales > Micromonosporaceae > Micromonospora > Micromonospora sp. NPDC050980. The sequence continues at coordinate 16,185 of NZ_JBFAGS010000011.1, forward strand.
CACGAGATCGACGTGCTCGGCACCCGCCGGCTGGTCGTGGCCGCCGGGCACGCCGGGGTGCGGCACCTGGTCTACGTCTCGATCGTTGGCGTCGACCGGGTTCCGCTCGCCTACTACCGGCACAAACTGGCGGCCGAGCAGGTAGTGGCCGCCGGGGCGGTGCCGTGGAGCGTGTTGCGGGCGACCCAGTTCCCCGGGTTCCTGGCGGAGCTGCTCGCCGGCGCGAGCCGGTTGGGGCCGGTGCTCGGGGACCCGGCCGTGCTGGCCCAACCGGTCGACCCCGGCGAGGTGGCCGACCGGCTCGCGGCGCTGTTGCGCGCCGGACCGTCACACCGGGTGGAGGACTTCGGTGGCCCCGAGGTGCTCCGGTTCGACGAGGCCGCTCGGGCCTGGCTCGCGGCCCGCCGGTCGCGCCGGCCGCTGCTGCCGGTGCGCATCCCGGGGCGGCTCGGCCGGGAGTTGCGCGCCGGAGCACTCACCACGGCCGCGACGCCCACCGGTGCCCGCACCTGGGCCGACCACCTCGCCGACACGTACGGGGGAACGGGCCGAAGATGAGGTCCGGTCGTTTTCTGGCCGACCTAGGGTGACCCCATGCTGGTCTTGGTCGCCACCGTGGTGCTCTACGTCTTCGGCTTCGTCTTCCTCTACGGCGTGATCCGGGTCGGCGTCCGGCACGGGATCTAGGACGCCGAGGCGAACCGTCCCGAGGCGCCGCAACGGCGCCAGCTCACCGAGGTGTAAGGCGGGGCCCCCTGTTAACGCCTCCGGTAGAGGAAGGGGCCCCGCTTGACCGCGTGGCGAGCGGATCAGCCGCACGGGTGCGAGGATCGCATCCGTGATGGGAACGTTGAAGACCGAGCCGGCCCAGGTCCGGCTGGACCTGCTGGCGCCGCCGGTCGCCGCGGCGGTGGAGCGCTGGCCGGACGAGGCCCCGGTCGACGTCGACGAGGTGCTGGTCGCGCCGATCGACGCCGAGTTGGCCGACACCGCGGCCTTCTGCGCGGCCTACCAGGTGGACTTGGCGGAGTCGGCGAACTGCGTGGTGGTCGCCGGCAAACGCGGTGGCGAGACCCGCTACGCCGCCTGCATCGTGCTCGCCACCACCAGGGCCGACGTGAACGGCGCGGTCCGCAAGTTGCTGGACGTGCGCAAGGCGAGCTTTGCGCCGATGGCCGAGGCGGTGGAGCTGACCGGCATGGAATACGGCGGGATCACCCCGATCGGGCTGCCCGAGGAGTGGCCGATCCTGGTCGATGCGCGGGTGATCGCCACCCCGCGCGTGATCATCGGGTCGGGCGTGCGGCACAGCAAGATCGCCCTACCGGGGCCTGCGCTCGGCGCGTTGCCGGGAGCGCGGGTGGTGGAGGAGTTGGCCCGGCCGGCCTGACCGCTCACCCGCATCGATCTTGTTCCACGTGAAACATCACGCGGATGCCTCCCGCTGGGTCACCTCGCGCAGCGCCGCGAGCAGCGTCTCCGGCTCCTGGGCGCCGGTGACCGCGTACTTCCCGGCCAGCACGAAGGTCGGCACGCTGGAGACGCCGAGCTGGTGCGCGGCGCTCAGCTCGGCGGCCACCTCGCGGCGGCCGAGGTTCGACTCCAGATATCCGCGCGCCTCGTTCTCGTTCAGCCCGACCTCGGCGGCGAGCGCGACCAGCGCGTCGATCGACCCGACGTCCAGCCCGTCGGAGAAGTGCGCCCGGTAGAGCCGCTCGACCATCTCGGCGGCACGGCCCCGCTCGGCGGCGAACCGCACCAGCCGGTGCGCGTCGAACGTGTTCGCCGCCACCGCCCGGTCGAACCGCAGGTCGAGACCCGCGCCCGCGGCGATCCCGGAGACGTGGGCGGCCATCTGGTCGGCCTTGCCCCGGCCGCCGAACTTCTCGCCCAGCGCGTCGAGCAGTGGCCTCGGCTCGGTCACCGGCGTCGGGTCGAGCTGGAACGGCCGGTAGCGGACGGTCACCGCGCCGTCGTACGACTCGATGGCCTGCTCCAAGCGGCGCTTGCCGATCCAGCACCAGGGGCAGGCGACGTCGGCGTAGATCTCGATCTCCATGACCAGCGACAACCCGCAGGTCAGGCGATCTGTTCCCGGACCTGACGCTTGAGGCGGCCCAGGATGGCCGTGCCGCCGCGTACCCGAAGCGGACTGATCGCCTGGGCCAGGCCCATCCGCTGGTAGAGGTCGTCCGGCACGGCCAGCACCTCCTCGGCGCTCGCCCCGGCCAGCCCTTCGGCGAGGATGCCGGCGAACGCCCGGGTGGTCGGCGCCTCCGGCGGGCAGTCGAAGACCGTGCTCACCGTCTTGTCCGCGTTTACCTCGGCGCGCAGGAAGAACGCGGTCTGGCACTCCGGGACCTGCTCCAACTCCTCCCGGTCGACTCCCTCGGGCAAAGGTGGGATCACGTCGGCGAACTCCAGCAGCATCTCCAGCACGACGTCGCGCGGGGCGGCGGCGAACTCATCGACGATCTCGGCCAGCTTGGTCGGCATCTCGGGCATGGGTCGAGGTTATCCGCCCCCTTCCCACCACCCGCTGCGGTGGTGAGAAGGGGCCCCTTCTCTACCGGAGGCGTTAAGAAGGGGCCCCTCCTTTCACGAGTTGGGGGCGGCTTCGCTGATGTCGCTGAGGGCCGACCGAGGGTCGAGCTGCATGGCCAGGTCGCCCAGGGAGATGATGCCGACCAGCTTGCGTTCGCTGTCGCAGACCAGCACCCGCCGGATGTTGCGCTCGCGCATCAACGCGGCTGCCTCGCTCGCCGTGCAGTGCTGCTCGATCATGACCACTTCCCGGGTGATGATCGACCCGATCGTGGTGGTGCCCGGGTCGGCGCCCTCGGCCACCGCCCGCACCACGATGTCCCGGTCGGTCAGCACTCCGGCGAGCGTGGCGCCGTCGGTCACCACCACGTCGCCGATGTCCGACTCCTTCATCACCCGGGCCGCCTCGTCCAACGGGGTTTCCGCGGGGAGGTAGACAACCTGTCTGGTCATCACGTCATTGACCCGGTGCATGAGAGCCTCCGATTACGCCTCGATCGATCCACCTGCGATACCCGGTTGCGCAGTCGCTACACCCCGTTGCGGCGCGTCGCACCCACCTCGTCGAGCAGGCGTGCCACCGCGTCCTCCACGGACAGTTCGGTCCGTTCGCCGCCGGCCCGGTCGCGCAGTTCGACGTACCCGTCGGCGAGCCGGCGGCCGACCACGACGGCGCGCGGGATGCCGACCAGCTCGAGGTCGGTGAACTTCACCCCGGCGGAGACGTGGGCGCGGTCGTCGACCAGCACCCGCAGGCCGGCGGCGGCGAGGCGCCCGCCGAGCGCCAGCGCCGCGTCGAGCTGCGGCCCCTTCCCGGCCGACACCAGGTGTACGTCGCAGGGCGCGACCTCGGCCGGCCAGACCAGCCCGCGGTCGTCGTGGTGCTGCTCGGCCACGGCGGCGACCGCCCGGGACACGCCGATGCCGTAGCAGCCCATGGTCGGCCGGACCGGCTTGCCGTCGGGGCCGAGCACGTCGACCGCGAACGCGTCGGTGTAGCGCCGGCCGAGTTGGAAGATGTGCCCCACCTCGATGCCGCGCCGCAGGGTCAACTCGCCGGCCCCGCAGGCCGGGCAGGGGTCACCGGGGCGCACCTCGGCGGCCTCGATGGTGCCGTCGGGCACGAAGTCGCGCCCGCACACCACGTCGGTCGCGTGCCGCCCCGGCTCGTTGGCCCCGGTCAGCCAGGTGGTGCCGGTGACGACCCGGGGGTCGACGAGGTAACGGATGCCGTGCTTGGCCAGGATCTGCGGCCCGAGGTAGCCGCGGACCAGCTCCGGGTGTGCGGCCCAGTCGTCGAAGGCCGCCACGGTGGCCGGGTGCAGCGTCGCCTCGACCCGCTTCAGGTCGACTTCACGGTCCCCGGGCAGGCCGACGACCATCAGTTCGGCCTCCTCCGCGCCCGGCCGGCGGACGGTCAGGACCACGTTCTTCAACGTGTCGGCGGCGGTCCATCCGGTGCGGCCGGCGAGCGCACGATCGTTCGCCAGCTCGACCAGGGACGCGATGGTGGGCGTCTCGGGCGTGTCGTGCACCTCGATCGGCGGGTGCGCGTCCGGGTCGCCGGCCGCCGGCGCTCGGGTCACCACCGCCTCGGTGTTGGCCGCGTAGTCGCAGGCGGTGCAGCCGACGTAGGTGTCCTCACCAACCGGCGTGGCGGCCAGGAACTCCTCGGACGCCGAGCCGCCCATCGCCCCGGACGTCGCACGCACCACAGTGAAGTCCAGCCCGAGTCGGGTGAAGATGCGCTGGTAGGCCTCGCGGTGCCGGTCGTAGGCGGCCTGGAGGCCGGCGGCGTCCAGGCCGAACGAGTAGGCGTCCTTCATCAGGAACTCGCGTCCGCGCAGCAGGCCGGCCCGGGGACGGGCCTCGTCGCGGAACTTCGTCTGGATCTGGAACAGCGTCACCGGGAAGTCCCGGTAGGAGGTGAAGAGGTCCTTCACCAGCAGCGCGGCCAACTCCTCGTGGGTCGGCGCGAGCAGGTGCTCGGCGCCCTTGCGGTCGGCCAACGTGAAGATGTCGTCGCCGTACTCGGTCCACCGCCCGCTGGTCCGGTAGGGCTCGGCCGGCAGCAGCGCCGGGAAGTGCACCTCCTGGTCGCCGATCGCGGTCATCTCGTCCCGGACGATCGCGGTGATCCGGTCCAGCACCAGCTTGCCCAGCGGCAGCCAGGTGTAGCCGCCCGGCGCGGCGCGGCGGACGTAGCCGGCGCGCAGCAGCAGCCGGTGGCTCGGCACCTCCGCGTCGGCCGGGTCCTCGCGCAGGGTCCGGAGCAGCAGGGTGGACACGCGAAGCAGCATGGCCGCAGCCTACGGTGACGACCGGCGCGCGGGCGATCCGTTTCGGCCTTCGCGGGGTATGACTGTCGCATGGTGCAGCGTCCCCGATTCTCGTTGACGTCCACGGTGCTCGACGCGCCGTCAGCGCAGGAACTCGCCGTCTTCTACGAGCGGCTGCTCGACTGGCCGCGCCACGAGGACGAGCCGGACTGGGTGGTGCTGGCCGCCCCGGGCGGCGGTGCCACGCTGGCGTTCCAGGACGAGCCGGCTTACGTGCGTCCGGTGTGGCCGGCCGGCCCGGGTGACCCACCGATGATGCTCCACCTCGACATCAAGGTCGACGACCTCGACGCGGCTTCGGCGTACGCGGTGTCGCTCGGGGCCACGGTGGCCGACTACCAGTCCCAGGACGACGTGCGGGTGCACCTCGACCCGGTCGGCCACCCGTTCTGCCTCTATCTCTGAGCGGCCACCGGCCGGCTAGTCTGCCCGGGTGACCGCCACCCCGTCGGCTCGCGCCACGAGCCAGTACGCGACGACGACCGGCAACCTCACCGCCCGGATGGCGTTGCACGCCTACGGCACCAATCCGCAGGGCTGGTTCGCCTGGCTCGGCGAGCGGCTGCCGCTGGCCGGCGACGTGCTGGAGGCGGGCGCCGGCACCGGTGAGCTGTGGCGTCAGGTGGGCCGTCCGGCGTCCGGGCTCCGGCTCACCCTTACCGATTTCTCACCGGCCATGTGCGACCGGCTGCGCGCGGTGCCCGGTGCCCGGGTGCAGCGCTGCGACGCCGCCCACCTGCCGTACGCCGACGCCGCCTTCGACGCGGTGATCGCCAACCACATGCTCTACCACCTGGACGACCCCGACGCGGCACTGGCGGAGTTCGCCCGGGTGCTGCGTCCCGGCGGGCGGTTGGCAGTGGCGGTGAACGGCCGCGACCATCTCGCCGAGCTGGACACGCTCGGCCCGGTCATCGACCGATTCGACCTGGCCGTCGGGTCCCACCGGAACGACGTCACCGCCGAGACGACGCCGGCCCGGGTCACGGCCCACTTCACCAGCGTGGCGGTCGAGCGCTATCCCGACGAGCTGGCGGTGCCCGCCGTGGAGCCGGTCCTCGCCTACCTCGCCAGCATGGTCGGGCCGCTCAGCGCCGCGCAGGAGTCGGCGGCCCGGGCCGTGGTCCAGGCCCGCATCGAGGCGGAAGGCGCCTTCCGGGTACGCAAGCACACGGTGCTGATCAGCGCCGTGCGCGACTCCCACTGACCCGGACGAAGGCGCGCCAGGCGTCGGGGGCGAAGGTGAGGACCGGTCCGGCCGGGTCCTTGCTGTCGCGCACCCCCACCACGCCGTCCAGGTTGTCCGCCACCTCGACGCACTCGCTCTGACCGCTACGGGTCGACTTGCGCCAGATCGCGCCGATCAGTGCCATGACTCGACCACTTCCTTCATCAGCTCGATCGACTGGCGGCGAGACAACGCCTCACTCCGGACGCTCTCCCATCTGGACAGCAGGATAGCCACGCCTTCATCGTTGTCGATCACCGTTCCGCCGAGCTGATTCTCCAGGTAGCCGAGCCAACCCCCGTCGCCGCCGCGGGCGAGTGTGAACGGACCGGTCAGTCCGATGTGCAGGCTGACGTCGGCCGGAATCACATGAACGGCGACATGGGGCATCCCGTTCGCTTCGATCAGGTGCGCGACCTGTTGGGTCATCAAGCCGCGGAAGGATTCGTCCGCCCGCCGCAGCACTGCTTCCTCGATCACCGCGACGAACTTGGGTGGATCGGGGCGGGCGAGCACTGACTGCCGGTCGAGCCGGACCGCAAGGCGTCGATCACCTTCTTCGGCGGCGAGCATGTCATCGGTGTCGATCATCGCGCGGGCGTAGTTCTCGGTCTGCAAGAGGCCGGGGATCAGGCTCGGCTGGTAGCAGCGCAACTGCTGGGCCTGGCGTTCGGCTTCCAGCCAGGGGCGGAACCAGCTCGGTTGGCCGTCCCGCTCGGCGAGCTTGAGCAGCGACGTCAGCAACCCGCCGGTGCCCAGCACCTCGTCGGCCCGCCGCAGGAAGAACCGGTCCAACGGCCGCTGGCCCAACTCGACCGCCGACACCTGCGAGTTGGAGAAGTGCACCAGCTTCCCGAACTCTTCCTGGCTCAGCTCGGCCTTGAGTCGCAACCGCCGCAGTTGGGCGCGGATCAGCTCGGCTGTCGGTTCGTTCTCCACCCGGTCTCCTCGATCGCCCGTCGGCTTCTCGACCCCTTCCCGGGCCGACGTCGACGACTTCCGAGCGTAGTGGCCTTCTCAGCAGACTGTCACGCATGAACCTTCCCGTACCCCGGCTCGGGCCGCACCCGGACCGGCCGCGCCCCTACCCGCCCGACCAGCCGGCGCACCTGCCGATCCGACCACTGTGGCTCTGCCGCGCCTGCGGCGCACCGTGGCCCTGCGCCCACGCCCGGCTGCTGCTCACCGCCGAGTACGCCGACCACCCGGTCGACCTGGCCGTCTACCTCTCCGGGCTCTACCACGAGGCCACCCACGACCTGTTCCGCCTCAACCCGCACGATGGACCGACCCCACGTGACCTGTTCGACCGGTTCGTCGGTTGGGGCCCGTACCGGCGGGGTGTCGCGGGGGCGGTCTGATCGGGCCACGGGCGGTGGGCTCCGTCGATAGGATGCACCGGGATGGCAGCGCGTAGACAAGCCGGGTCCGGCGACTTCGACCTGACCGTGGACGAGCTGCGCGTGGTGGCGCGTTACGCGGTCCAGCACGCGGAGGACGTCCTGCCGGTCTTCGAACAGGCCGTACCCGGCGATCCGCGCCCCCGCGCGGCGATCGAGGCGGCCCTGGTGTTCGTCGACGGCGCGGACCGGACGAAACGGCAACGGATCGCGGCCGTGGACGCGCACCGCGCCGCCCAGGCCGCGCCCTCCGAGGCCGCGCGCCTGGCCGCCCGATCCGCCGGTGACGCCGCCGCGGCGGCGTACCTGCATCCCCTCGCCCGGGCCAGCCAGGTCGGCCACATCCTGCGGGCCGCCGCGAGCGCGGCGCGGATCGGGGAGTTGGCGGCCGGCGGTGACCCGGCGGTCGGTGCCGCCCTGCTGGACCGCTCGCGACGCCGGGCCACCCCGGCGCTCGTCGACGTGCTCCGCCGTTATCCGCCGGCGCCCGACGGGCGCAGCCGGGTCGCCCGGCTGATGAGCGCCCTCGACGGTGCCCTGCGGCGGACGCCCGCCGCTGACGAGACGGAGGGCGACTCGTGATCCTGCCGAAGGTCAGGGATCCCCGCCTCACCACGATCCGTCGTGGCGGCACGCTCACCGACGACGACCACCACCTGCTCGCGCTCTGGGCCGCCGACTGCGCGGAGCACGTCCTCGGCCTGTTCGAGGCGGTCCGGCCCGACGACCCCCGACCTCGGGCGGCGATCGAGCACATCCGGGCCGGGGTGCGCGGCGAGGTCCCGATGATGGTGTCCCGCGCGGCCGGCGGTCACGCCATGGGCGCGGCCCGGGACCTGCGTGGGGCGGCCCGCCATGCCGCGTACGCCGCCGGGCAGGCCGGAGCCGTCGCCCACGTCGCCGCGCACGAACTCGGCGCCGCCGCGTACGCGATCAAGGCGGTCCGGGCGGCGGCGCCGGACGGTCTCGTCGACGAGGCGGGGCGGGCCGAGTGCCGGTGGCAGCGCGACCAGCTCCCGGCGGCGATCCGCGAGCTGGTCCTCGACGACCAGCGGTTGCGCAACGACATCTGTTGGTCGGTGTTCGACTGCTGAGCCGAGAAAGCCGACGCCCGGCGGCCGTCCGGCGCGTCAACCCGACCGGTGACGCACACTCGACGCCCGTGCGCCTGGTAGCCGACTGTGATCAAGGCGTGACCGGAGGCACACTCCTCCCCGACACGTCCCTGTCGAATGGAGGACCACATGCGTCTCCGGACACTCGCCACCGCCGCGCTGGCCGCCGTCCTGGCCGTCGGCGCGCTCGCCCCGCCGGGACCGGCCGCCGCCGCCACCGCCGACCGCTGGGGATTCGCGTACGTCAAGGACCCCACCGTGGCGGCCTGGACCGTGCTGGACACCAGCCGCCAGTGGGGTAGCTGGAAGACCGCGTTCCCGGCCGCCTGGGCCGACGGCGTCAAGCTCGCGCCCGGCCGGTTCCTGGTCCGCTTCCCGCAGGTGGGCGCCGGGGCGCGGGGCGTGCCGCACGTGACCCCGGTGAACCGGACCGGGCACTACTGCGAGGTGGTCCGCTGGTTCCAGTCCGGCAGCGACGAGATCGTCGACGTGCAGTGCCACCGGCCCGGCGGCACCCGCGAGGACACCCCGTTCACCGTGCTCTGGACGACCAGCTCCGGCGTGCTGCCGGCCGGCAGCACGCACGCGTACGTGCAGTGGGGCGGCGGCGGGGTGGTCCAGTCGTACAACTCGACGGGCGTGGTGAACGCGGCCGGGCCGGTGGGCGTCGGGCAGTACGCGGTGCGGCTGCCCGGGGTCGGGTTGGCCGGCGTGCTCGCCGGTGACGTGCAGGTCACCGCCGTGCAACCCAACGCCGGACCCCGCCGGTGCAAGATCTACTCCTGGGGTGCGGTCGGCAGCGACGTGCAGATCTACGTCTTCTGCTACGACCAGGCCGGTGCGTTCGTCGCCACCGACTTCACCGTCTCGTACCACCGCCGCCGGCCGGTGATCGGGTCCCTCGGCCCGCCGTCGTACTTCGGTTACCTGGGCACCGCCGTCGGCGGACCGACGAACGACAACTCGGTGCTCGGCGTCGGCGCGAACACCGTGGCGGCGCTGGCGCCCGCCGGCCGCTACCTGGCGACCTTCCCGCAGGTCGGACTCAAGGAGACACACGCCCAGGTGGTGGCGCAGGGCAGCGGCAGCAACTACTGCCACCTCACCCAACCGTGGACGTACGCCACCGACGCCGGTGTCGACGTGATCTGCTTCGACAACGCCGGCACGGTCACGCCGCACCGCTTCCTGGCCACCTTCACCTCCCGGCTCTGACCCCCGCGCCCGGTCCCGCCCGAGGATCCGATCAGGTGATCGGGTCCGGGCGGGGCCCGGCCGGTGGTCCGCTCGGCAGGTCGTGGGAAATCGGACGCCGAGACGTCCACCACGTCCGGCCGGGGAGGGCAGGCGGGACCGGCCCGGGCGGTGACAGACTGGGCGACGCATTTCCGCAGGGACGTCGGAGGGAGGCGCCGTGCGCTGGCGCAGCTTCGTGGCGGTGGGCGACAGCTTCACCGAGGGCATGGACGACGCGTATCCGGACGGCAGCTACCGGGGGTGGGCCGATCTGGTCGCCACCCGGCTCGCGGCCGAGGCGGGTCCCGACTTCGGCTACGCCAACCTGGCCATCCGGGGCCGGCTGTTCCCGAACGTCGTGGCCGAGCAGGTGCCGTCCGCGCTGGCCATGAAGCCCGACCTGATCACGTTCGCGGCGGGCGGCAACGACGTGCTGCGCCGCACCTTCGACCCGGACGCCTTCGTCCCGCGCTTCGACAAGGTGGTCGAGCGGCTGCGGGCCGGCGGCAGCGACGTGGTGCTGTTCCGGTTCGCCGACGTGATGGCCCGGCTGCCCGGGCAGCGGCTGGTGGCTCCCCGGGTGACGCTGCTCAACCGGGTGGTCGGCGAGGTCGCGGAGCGGCACGGGGCGATCCTGGTCGACCTCTACTCCGACCAGGCATACCTCAACCCGATGCTGTGGAGCACCGACCGGCTGCACCTGTCGGCGGCCGGGCACCGGCGGGTCGCCGCGCAGGTGCTCGCCGCGCTCGGCATCGGCTGCGAGGAGGAGTGGCTGATGGTGCCGCCGCACCCGGCGCCCACCCCGTGGCTGGCCGCCCGCGCCGCCGACCTGCGCTGGGCCGGTCAACACCTGGCCCCGTGGATCAAGCGCCGGTTGACCGGCCGATCCTCCGGCGACTTCGTCACCGCCAAGCGGCCGGTCCTCGGGCCGGTCGACGGCTGACCGGTGCGCACCGTCCACGCCGCCGACCTGCTGCGGCTCACCCTCGACGGTGAGCCCCACGCCGGGCTGGCGGTCCTGGTCGGCGGCGACCGGGTCGAGGCGGTCGCGCCACTGGCGGAGCTGACCGCCGCGTACCCCCGGGTGCGGGTGCGCCGGTGGGCCGGCACGCTCGGGCCGGCGCCGGTGCACGACGGCCCGCTGCCCCCGGCGCCGACCCCGCGCGAGCGGGTGCACGCGCTGATCCGGCTCGGCGCCGCCGCCGTGCTCGACGCGCACGTCACCGACCCGGCGTTGCGGGCCGCCGTCGCGCGCAACGAGGTGGCGGTCCTGCCCGCCGCCCGACCGGCGGCGCTGGTCGTCGGCGGCCGGGCCGACCTCGCGGTGTTCGACCCGGACGGCTCCTGCCGGGCGACAGTGGTCGCCGGCCGGTTGGTGCACCGCCGCGCCTGACACCGGTCGGTGCGCCGGTCAGGAGAGCTGGAGCCAGCTCCGGTCCACCCCCCGCCCGACGCCGAGGAACCACGTGCGGCCGTGCTGGGCCACGACGGTGCCGTCCGGCAGCACGCTCACCGAGGCGCGCGGCTCCGAGGTCCGCAACGGCCCGCGCAGCTCGGGCACCTCGACGTAGCCGCCGCCGGTCACGAAGCCCAACCCGCCGTACGCGCTGGTGACCACCAGCAGGCCGGCGCCGGGAGCGGCGATCCCGTCGGTGTCGTCCGGCAGGGCCGGCGCGGGTTGCCAGCGGGTGCCGGCCAGCCGCCACACCCCGCTCGGCTGCGTGGTCCGGACCAGCCAGACGTCACGCCCGTCCGGTGCGAGCAGGAGTTGCCGGGCACCGGCGACCGACGGCAGCTCCCGCCAGGTGGTGCCCTGATCGGTGCTGGTCACCACGGTCAGCCGATCACCGTCCAGGACGGTCAGCCAGAGTTGGCCGTCGGCGCCCTCGACCAGCACATTCTCGGTGTCCGACCGCAGCGTGACCGGCGGCTGGTGGAAGTGCAGGCCGCTGCCCACCCGCAGCACGCGTTGCCGGTCGCACGTCGCCAGTCCGCCGTTCGGGGGGCAACCGAGATAGAGCCCGCTGGGGGTGGCGAAGACGCGCCGGACCGCCACCGGTGGCGCCTTGTACGGGTGACTGGTGAAGCTGTTCCCGCCGTCCGCCGTGACGAGGTAGCCCGCGCGCGTCATCACGACCAGCGTGTCCGTGTCCACGGGCAGGAGCTGCACCCCGCCGTCCGGCACCGCCGGCAGCCCGGCTCGCTGCCAGGTCACGCCCCCGTCGACGGTCCGGGCGACGGTGCGCCGGCACCCGCTCCAGGACTCGCCCGCGTCGACGCAGGTGTCGAAGAGCGCCCAGCCGGCGCGGGCCGAGACGAAGCGCAGGTCTGCCAGCTCTCCGGACACCCCGGGCAGGGTGACCGCGCGGACCGTGAGCCGGCCGGTCGGACTCGGCGAGACCGACGGCGTCGGCCGCGGTTCCGGCCGGTCGGCGCGGTGGGCGACCGCGAGCGCCGAGGCCGGCCCGGCCAGCGCCACCGCGAGCAGGCCGGCCAGCAGGCCGCGCCGCCGTCGACGGTCCCGGATCCGGCGTTGCGCGTCGGCCACCCCCGGCGGCCGGAAGGTGGTCGCCGCCGCCGTCTCGAATTCGACGAACAGGTCCTCCACGTCAGGCACGGCGCAGCTCCGATCCGGTCTCGGTGAGGTGGCCGGCGAGCGCGGCCCGCCCCCGGGACAGCCGGGAGCGCACGGTGCCCTCCGGCGCGCCGACCTGCGCGGCGATCTCGGCGACGCTCAGGTGGGCCAGGTGGTGCAGCACGATCGCCCGGCGCTGGTCGGCGGGCAGGGTCGCCAACGCCGCCAGCAACGCCACCCGGTCCGGTTCCGGGCCGGGCACGTGCTCCTCCCGCTGCCGGGCCAGGTGCCGCAGGGCGGTGCGCATCCGGCGCAGCCGGCTGGTGGCCAGGTTCCAGGCCACCCGGCGGACGAACGCGGACGGGTCGTCGTACGCGGCGATGCGCGGCCAGCGTTCCAGCGCCCGGCAGAACGCCTCCTGGGTCAGGTCCTGCGCCTCGCCGTGGTCGCCCAGGTAGGCGTAGAGCTGCACCGCGATCCGGTGGAAGTGCGCCCGGTAGAACTCGGTGAAGTCCACTGGTGCGGTCCCGTCCCGGGCTGGCCGGGCCTGTTGCCGTGGGGTCATCGCGGTCCTCTGCGGTCGGCGGTGTTCGCAACTGTCACGTGTGACCAGCCGGATCCGCTGCATCCGGTCTTCCCGTCCGCCCGATCAACCGTACGGTCCGGCCTGCCTGGCTGTTCCGTCCGGTGTGGCCGCTCCCCGCGAATCGGGATCGCCCGATGTCCGCCCGGCTGGATAACATCCGCTGCCCCCGTCGATCGAGCACGGGGTAGATCGGGGAAAGGTGGATGAGGGATGACCCTCATGCCTGACAGAAATCCACTTCGGACCGGAAGGCGGCGCCTGCTCGCCGCCGCACTGTCCATGATGGTCGCCGCGGGCGCGGTCGTCGCCGCCGCGACGCCGGCCGCCGCGTACGACGTCCGGTACGAAACCAACACCTCCTGGGGTTGGACCGACTCCAGGACGCCGGGCAAGAACAACCTGAACCGCCCGGGAGACCTGCCGGTCGGCACCTGGGAGGACGCCAAGGGCCACCGGCACACCTCGCGCGCCTACTTCACGTTCGACATCTCCCGTTACCGGGGAGCTGACATCACGTCGGCGGTCCTCGACGTCAAGGAGACGGCCGGCGCGGACTGCACCAAGCGTCCCAAGGTCGAGCTGTGGCGCACCGGGCCCTACACCGCGAAGTCGAGCTGGCGGAAGCCCCCGGCGGATCGGGGCCTGGTCGACAGCCGCCAGCTCACCGACCAGTACGTCTGCCCGGCGCCCCGGGTCGAGTTCGACGCGGCCGAGGGGGTGCGCCAGGCGCTCGCCGAGGGCCGGTCGACGCTGACCCTGTCGCTGCGGCTGCCGGCCGACGTGGAGCAGGACCCGACGTCGGCCCGGAAGTACGCCACCCGGGCGGGCATCTCCATCGACTTCAACTTCCGTCCCGGTGTGCCGACCGACCTTCAGACCACGAACGGCACGGCCTGCACCACCACCGAGCCTTACCAGATGGTGCGCTACGCGTCCCTGTCCGGCGTCGTGCACGACCGGGACCTGAACGACACCGGTGGCCGCGACCAGCTCACCGTCTCGTTCGCGGCCTGGCCGGTCGACCAGCCGGACGCACGGATCGAGCGGACGGACTACGCCTGGGACGGCGACCGTGCCCTCGGCCGCTTCGACCAGATCTACCCCCAGCCGTTCGCGCACGACCGGACGTACGCCTGGCAGATGCGGGCGGCGGACAGCCGGGCCACCGGCGACTGGAGCCCGATCTGCTACTTCCGGACCGACCTCCGCGGCCCGGACAAGCCACCGACGATCACCTCCGCCGCTTTCCCGGACGACGGCGAGTGGCACCCCGGACTGCCCGGCGACTTCACGTTCGGCGCGAACGGCGTACCGGACGTCACGACGTACGGCTACTCGCTGAACTACGACGGTGAGAAGACGGTCCCGGCGAACGGGGCGGGCGAATCGGTCACGGTCACGCTGACGCCGCGATCCGGCATCAACACGTTGCGGGTGTGGAGCCTCGACGCGGTCGGCAACCGCTCGGCGACCATCGACTACGAGTTCCTCGCCCGCGACATGTCGCCGATCGTCGACGGCCGGCTGGACGAGATCGGGGTGCCGGCCACGTTCCAGGTGCGCTCGCGGCTCGACGGCGTGGTGCGCTACCGCTACGGCCTGGACGGCGACCCGGAGCGGACCGTCGACGCCGCCGCCGACGGCACCGCCGCGTTCACCGTCACCGCGACCCGGGGCGGCAGCCGCACGCTCTCCGTCACCGGCGTCACCGCCGCCGGGGTGGAGGTCACCGCCACGCGGCAGTTCTCGCTGCCCACCGAGCCGAAGATCTCGGCGACGGTCTACGAGGAATACGGGACCGGCGGCGGTCAGGGCGTGCCCGGCGTCTTCACGTTCACCCCGCGCCTGCCCGACACGGTCAGCTACCGCTACCGCTTCAACGAGCAGGAGGGCACGGTCCAGGCGGGCGCCGACGGCACCGCCTCGGTCACCTGGACGCCGACCGAGGCGGGTTGGGTGAACCTCGCGGTGTGGAGCGTGAGCCGGGACGGCACCGAGTCGGAGCCGGCGACCTGGTTCTTCGGGGTGCGGGACCTGCTGCCCGGCATCTACTCCGACCTCTACCGGCCGGACGCATGGGCCGGCGGCCCCGGGCAGGCCGGCGAGTTCCGGCTCAGCTCCGAGGTGCCCGACACGGTGGCCTACCGCTACCGCTTCGACGGCGGCGCCGAGCAGAGCGTCGACGCCGACGGCAGCGGGTACGCCACCGTCGGCTGGACGCCCGAGCAGGGCGGCACGCACGCGCTCACCGTTCGCGGGGTCACCGCCGACGGAACGGTGTCGGCCGAGCGGACGTACACGTTCCGGGTCAACGACGCGCCCCTGGTGGCGTCGGAGCAGTATCCGAAGGACATCAACAGCGGGCTGCCCGGCGTGGCCGGTGTCTTCGCCGTCGCCCCGCAGCGCCCCGGCATGGTGAAGTACCACTACACGTTCTGGGGCGAGGAGACGAGGACGGTCGACGCGGCGGCCGACGGCACCGCCTCGTTCGCCTGGACGCCGGAGCGCTCCGGCTGGCAGCAGGTCACCGTGGTCGGGGAGACCGCGGACGGCACGGCCACCCAACCTCGGGAGTACGCCTTCACCGTCCGTGAGCCGAAGCCGACGATCGTCTCCTACCTCTACAACGAGTACGACCCGCAGGGCGGCATC
Organism: Micromonospora sp. NPDC050980; assembly: GCF_040653835.1. Classification (NCBI taxonomy): domain Bacteria; kingdom Bacillati; phylum Actinomycetota; class Actinomycetes; order Micromonosporales; family Micromonosporaceae; genus Micromonospora; species Micromonospora sp. NPDC050980. The sequence goes on from NZ_JBFAGS010000011.1 coordinate 31,863, forward strand.
GGGCAGGCCGGTGCCTTCCGGTTCGACTCGGACCTGCCGGACACCATCACGTTCGTCTACCGGCTCAACGACGGGCCGGAGCAGACCGTGGCGGTGACCGACGGCACCGCAGCCGAGCTGACCATCACCCCGGATCGGGGTTTCCGGAACACGCTCACCGTCCGGGCCCGCTCGGCCTCCGGCGAGCTGTCCCCGGAGGCGAGCTACTCCTTCGTGGTCAGCACCGCGCCGGTGATCAGCTCCACCACCTACCCGTACGGTGAGCCGGGTGGCGGGGTGGGCGTGCCCGGTGTCTTCACGTTCACGCCCCGGATGCCCGACGTCGAGTCGTACGTCTACCAGTTCGACAACGGCCCGGAGATCACCGTACCGGCGGGCGCGGACGGCTCCGCCTCGGTGACGCTGACGCCGACCGAGGCGCGCTGGTACCCGATCTCGGTGTTCGCGATCGACAAGGCGGGCAACCGCTCGAACTACGCGTACCACTGGTTCGTGGTCCAGGGCTGACGGCTCGCACGGACCAGGCCGGCCCCACCACCTTTCAAGAGGTGGTGGGGCCGGTGTCACATCCGCCGCGGGCGATCCGGCGTACCTTGGGGATCATGCCTGTGCCGAGCGATCCGCATCCCCATCTCCAGTCGTACGCCGACCCGCAGCGCCTGGTCACCACCGAGTGGCTGGCCGAACACCTGGGCGACGAGGGGCTCGTGGTGGTCGAGTCCGACGAGGACGTGCTCCTCTACGACACCGGCCACCTCCCCGGCGCCGTCAAGGTCGACTGGCACACCGAGCTGAACGACCAGGTCACCCGCGACTACCTGGACGCCGCGAGCTTCGCCGAGCTGTGCGCGGCCAAGGGCATCGGCCGGGACGACACGGTCGTCTTCTACGGCGACAACTTCAACTGGTGGGCCGCGTACGCCCTCTGGGTCTTCTCCCTCTTCGGCCACGCCGACGTGCGGCTGCTCGACGGCGGCCGGCAGAAGTGGGTCGCCGAGGGTCGGGAGTTGACCCGGGAGAAGGTGAGCCGGCCCCGGGCCGACTATCCGGTGCCGACGCGCGACGACGCGCCGATCCGGGCCTACCGGGAGCAGGTGATGGCGCACGTGGCGGCCGGCCGGCCGCTGGTCGACGTGCGTTCACCGGGCGAGTACACCGGCGAGATGCTGCACATGCCGGACTATCCGCAGGAGGGCGCGCTGCGCGGCGGGCACATCCCGGGCGCGGTGAGCAAGCCGTGGAAGTCCGCCGCGAACGACGACGGCACGTTCAAGTCCGCCGACGAGCTGCGGGCGATCTACGCCGACCAGCTCGGGTTGAGCCCGGCCGACGACGTGGTGGCCTACTGCCGGATCGGCGAACGGTCCAGCCACACCTGGTTCGTGCTGCACCACCTGCTCGGCTTCCCGCAGGTGCGCAACTACGACGGCTCGTGGACCGAGTGGGGCAACCTGGTCCGGGCGCCCGTCGTCAAGGGCGACCAGCCCGGCGGCCTGACCCGCTGAGCGTTCCGGCCGGTCCCCGCCTCCGGGCGCGGGCCGGCCGGTCCGCCGTTCCCGCCGTCACCCGGCGGACGCCGGGGCGGGTGGGATCGGTTGGGTCAGGTAGCGCTGGATCGTGGGGCCGACCCAGGCGGCCAGTTCGTCCGGGTCGAGTTCGACCACGGGAGGCAGCCGGATCACGTAGCGGGTGAGGGCGAGGCCGAGGATCTGGCTGGCGACCAGGCCGGCGCGGCGGGCGGCGGTCGCCGGGTCGGCCCCGGAGCGGGTGACGGCGGTGGCGAGCTGCCCGGCGAAGATGCCGCGCATCCGTTCGGCCGCGCCGGGGTTGGTGCTGGCCGCCCGGAGCAGGGCGACGAGTGTGCCGTCGGCCTCCCAGCGGCGCAGGAAGTGCCGGGCCAGCGTCTCGCCGAGCCGTTCGGGCGGCACCTGGGCCAGGTCGGGCAGGTGCAGGTCGAATTCGGCCGCCGCCGCGAACAGCCCCTCCTTGCTGCCGTAGTAGCGCATCACCATGGACGGGTCGATCTGGGCGTCGGCGGCGACGGCCCGGATGGTGGCCCGGTCGTATCCGTCGGCGGCGAATCGTTCCCGTGCGGCGCGCAGGATGGCGGCGCGGGTGGCGTCGGAGCGGCGGGCGCGGGCGGGCGGTCCGGTCATGTCCACGACTGTAGGCCAACGCGCGTTGACATCGACGCTAATGTCTAGTCAACGGGTGTTGGCAAACAGTTGTTGACCAGACCGGAGGTGGAACGATGCTGCCCACGCAGACCGATGTCCTGGTGGTCGGGGCCGGACCGACCGGCCTGGCCGTGGCCGTCACCCTCGCCGGGCACGGGACGACCGCCACGGTGGTCGACCGGCTGGCCGAGCCGCCCGTCACCTCGCGCGCCGCAGTGGTGCACGCCGGCACGCTCGACGTGCTGGACCGGATCGGGGTCGCCGAACCGCTCGCCGGCCGGGGGCTGCACTCCGCCCGGTTCAGCGTCCGCGACCGGGACCGGCTGCTGCTCACCGTGCCGTTCGACAGGTTGCCGTCCCGTCACCGGTACGCGCTGCTGATCTCGCAGGCGGAGACCGAGGCGGTCCTCGCCGACCGCCTCACCGCGCTCGGCGGCCGGGTGCTGCGGCCGTACGAGCTGACCGGCCTCGACGTCGACGGCGCCGGCGCCACCGCCCGGTTCGCCGGCGGCGAGACGGTCCGGGCCCGCTGGGTGGTCGGCGCCGACGGGATGCACAGCCGGGTCCGCGAACTGGCCGGCATCGGCTTCGGCGGCCCGGCCGACCCGGGCGAGTCGTTCCTCCTCGCCGACGTGCGGGTGGACAGCGCCCTCCCGCGCGATCAGGTCAACCTGTTCCTGTCGCCACGGGGGCCGCTGGTCTGGGCGCCGCTGCCCGACGGCACGGTCCGGCTGGTCGCCACCGTCGCCGACGCGCCGCGCGAGCCGCAGGCGCGGCACTTCCAGGCGCTGCTCGACGAGCGGGGTCCGGTCCGGCGGCCGGACCGGGTCACCGGCCTGGCCTGGGCGTCCCGGTTCCGGATCCACCACCGGATCGCGAGCAGCTACCGGTCCGGCCCGGTGCTGCTCGCCGGCGACGCGGCGCACGTGCACAGCCCGGCCGGCGGGCAGGGGATGAACCTCGGGCTGCGGGACGCGGTCGCCCTCGGTGACGCGCTCGCCGCCGGCCCCGAAGCCCTCGACCGGTACGCGACGGACCGCCGCCCACTGGCCGAGGAGGTGCTCGGCTTCGCCGCCGGTCTCACCCGGCTCGCCGCCGCACCGCCGGCCCTGCGGCCGGTGCGGGACCTGCTGCTCCGGACGGTTTCCGCACTGCCCCCGGCCCGGCGACGGCTGGCGGTCCGGCTGGCCGGTTTCGAGCCTCCCACCGCAACCACCCCCAGCCGGCGGGTCGAGGGTCGAGCGGCGACCGCCGGGTAACCATGGCTCCCCTATCGCCGAAGGTGAGGTCTACGCTGGCCCGGTGGCGGTGGAACAGCGGGCGCGGGGCGCGGCGGGCGTGGCCCGGCGCCGGTCCCGGCGGGACGAGATCCTGGAGATCGCGGTCGGCCTCTTCGCGGCGCGGGGCTATCACGGTGTGTCGATGGACGATATCGGTGCCGCGGCCGGCGTCACCGGGCCGGCGCTCTACCACCACTTCGCCGGCAAGGAGGCGATGCTTGCCGCCGCGCTGATCCCGGTCAGCGAGGGGCTGCTCGCCGGCGGGCGGGAACGCGCCGCCGACCACCCGGACGACCCGCGCCGCGCACTGGAGTCGCTCATCGACTTCCACGTCGAGTTCGCGTTGGCCAATCCGGCAGTGATCGCGCTGCACCTGCACGAGCTGGACCGGCTCCCGGACGAGCCGCGCCGCCACATCCGCCGGCTCCAACGGATGTACGTCGAGGAGTGGGTCGCCGTGCTCACCGCGCTGCACCCGGACCTGTCCGACGGCGGCGCGCGGGTGCTCGCCCACGCGGCGTTCGGCCTGATGAACTCCACCCCGTTCCTCGGCGGCGAGGTGGACCGCCGACGCCGGGCGGAGCTGCTGCGGGGCGCGACCCTGGCGGCCCTGCTGGCTCCCACCGACCCACCTGACACGCCGCGCGCGCCTTAACGCATGTTAAGAAGGGGCCCCGGCTATACACCAGGCGTTAAGAAGGGGCCCTTCCTTGCCGAACATGTTTGATTCGCTGCTGGTGGCCAACCGCGGGGAGATCGCGCGCCGCGTCATTCGCACGGCCCGCCGGTTGGGGGTGCGCACGATCGCGGTCCACTCGGAGGCCGACGCCGACCTGCCGTTCGTGACCGAGGCCGACGAGGCGGTCTGCGTCGGGCCGGCCAACCCGGCGCAGAGCTACCGCAACGTCGAGGCGATCCTCGCCGCCGCGCGCAGCACCGGCGCCCAGGCGATCCACCCCGGCTACGGTTTCCTGTCGGAGAACGCCGACTTCGCCCGTACCGTCTCCGAAGCCGGCCTGATCTGGGTCGGACCCGGTGCGGACGCGATAAGCGCGATGGGCGACAAGATCAACGCGCGCAACCTGATGGCGGCGGCCGGCGTTCCGGTCGCGCCCGGCACCACCGATCCGGCGGCCGACCTGGACGCGGCGGTCACGGCCGCCGCCGGGATCGGCTACCCGGTGATGGTGAAGGCCGCGGCCGGCGGTGGCGGCATGGGCATGGGCGTGGCCGCCGACGAGGCCGCGCTGCGCACCGAGTTCGACAAGGTCCGTGCGTTCGCGGAACGCATGTTCGGTGACGGCTCGGTGCTGATCGAGCGCTACTTCCCCCGGGTACGCCACGTCGAGGTGCAGATCCTCGGGTTGGCCGACGGCCGGGTGGTGGCGCTCGGCGAGCGGGAGTGCTCGGTGCAGCGGCGCAACCAGAAGCTGGTCGAGGAGTCCCCCTCCCCGGCCGTCTCGGCGGAACTGCGGGAGCGGTTCCTGGCGGCGGCGGTCCGCGCCGGCGAGGCGGTGAACTACCGCAACGCGGGCACCGTCGAATGCTTGCTCGACCCCTCGACGCAGGAGTTCTTCTTCCTGGAGATGAACACGCGGCTCCAGGTCGAGCACCCGGTCACCGAGCACGTCTACGGCGTCGACCTGGTGGAGGAGCAGTTGCGGGTGGCCGCCGGCCTGCCGCCGACCTTCGACCCGGACGCGCTCACCCCGCGCGGGCACGCGATCGAGCTGCGGGTCAACGCCGAGGACCCGAAGCGCTTCCTGCCCGGGCCGGGCGCGATCCGGACCTGGGTGGAGCCGACCGGCGAGGGCGTCCGGGTGGATGCCGGCTATGTCGAGGGCAACACGGTAACGCCGTTCTACGACAGCCTGCTGGCCAAGCTGATCGTCACCGGCGCCACCCGGGAGGAGGCCGTGCGGCGCGGCCGGGCGGCGGTGGCCGAGTTCGAGATCGCCGGGCCGAAGAACAACCTGCCGTTCTTCGCCGAGCTGCTGGAGAACCCGGAGTTCCTCTCCGGCGACTACGACACCGGCATCGTCGGCCGGATGCGCTGAGCCGACCGGAGCCGGACGGCCGGGGTCACCTGCCGTCCGGCACCGGGCGGGGAGCCGGTCCGAGCTGGTCGCGGCGGCGGGTGAGGTAGGCGCGCTCCGCGGCGTTGCCGGCGAGGTCGACGGCCCGGCCGTACGCCACCCGCGCCGCGTCGTCGCGGCCGAGTCGCCGCAGGAGATCGGCGCGGGCGGCGTGCAGGGCGTGGTAGCCGTCGAGGGCCGGGGCGAGTCGCTCGATCTCGGCGAGCCCGGCCCCGGGGCCGGCGACCTCGGCGACCGCTACGGCGCGGTTGAGCCGCACGATCGGCGAGGGGTCGAGCAGCGCCAGCCGGTCGTAGAGGGCGAGGATCGTGGACCAGTTGGTGTCCGTGACGGACTCGGCCTCCGCGTGGACCGCGTTGATCGCGGCCTGCAACTGGTAACGCCCGGCCGGTCCGCCGCCGGCCGCCACCGCCTCGATCCGCTCCCGGACCAGCGCCCGGCCCTCGGCGAGGCGGGCCCGGTCCCAGGTGCCGCGATCCTGCTCGGCGAGGGTCAGCAGCTCCCCGGTGCCGGACAGGCGTGCCGGCCGCCGGGCGTCGAGGAGGAGCATCAGGGCGAGCAGTCCGGCCGCCTCGCCGTCGTCCGGCAGCAGGGTCCGGAGCATGCGGCCGAGGTGGATCGCCTGGTCGCTGAGGTCGACGCGGACCGGATCGGCTCCACCGCTGGAGAGGTAGCCCTCGTTGAAGATGAGGTAGACGACCGCGAGCACCCCGGCGCGCCGCTCGCGGACGTCGGCGGCAGAGGGCACCCGGTAGGGGATGCCGGCCGCCCTGATCTTCTCCTTGGCGCGGGTGATCCGTCGCGCCATCGCGGTCTCCTGGACGAGGAAGGCACGGGCGATCTCGGCGACGGTGAGGCCGCCGAGCAGGCGCAGGGTGAGCGCCACCCGGGCCTCCACCGCGAGGGCGGGATGGCAGCAGGTGAAGACCAGTCTGAGCCGGTCGTCAGCGACCGGGCCGGGCGGCCGGGCAGGGGCGTCGTCGGACAGCACCCGGGCCGCCCGGTGCTTGGCGTCGCGCTGAGCCTCACGACGGAGCCAGTCGATCGCCTTGCGGGTCGCGGTGGTGGCGAGCCAGCCGCCGGGACTGGGCGGGACGCCCTCATCCGGCCAGCGGGCCGCTGCCGCGGCGAACGCCTCGGCGGCGGCTTCCTCGGCGACGTGGAGGTCGCCGAAACGGCGCGCGAGGCCGGCGACCACCCGCGCCCATTCCTCGCGGTGGGCCCGGGTGATCGCCTCGCGGACGGACGCCCGCGCCTCGGGCGACGGGTGCCTCACCGCTCTCCGGAGCCCCGGCGTCGGGGCTGGAGGGGAGCACGGAACCGGTGGATCTCCTGCGGCCAGTCGAGGGCGGTGGCGATCCGGCCGGCCCAGTATCGCGCCGCCTCGTCGTCGGCCACCTCCACTACGGCGAAGCCGCCGAGGTGCTCCTTGGTCTCGGCGTACGGCCCGTCGGTGAAGACGGGCCGGCCGTCGACCGACTCGACGCTGCACACCGCGGTGGACCGGTCGAGCCCGCCGTTGGTGAAGATCAGCACGTCCTCGGCGAGCATCTCCTCGATCACGGCCCGGGCGGCCTCGCCCTTCTCCCGCAGCTGCTCGGCCGTGTGCTCGGGCACCCATTCGTCGTTGAACGCGATCAGGTACTCCGTCATGGTCGACTCCTCAAGGTTCGGGTGGCGGCCCGAACGGCCGCACCACATCATGTCCACGAACGGCCGCGTCCCGATACGACACCATCGGAGGATCTCCCGGCGAGGCGACATCCGGTCCCGTGGTGACACACTTCTCGGAGATGAGCACGAACGACGTCACAGCGAGGTGACCCCTAATGGCGGAACTGCCGGACCACGTCAGCATCCGTGAGGTCGGGCCCCGGGACGGGCTCCAGAACGAGGAGCCGATCCCGACCGACGCCAAGGTGCGGCTGCTCGACGCGCTGTCCCGGACCGGGGTGCGGCGCATCGAGGCCGTCTCCTTCGTGCACCCGAAGGCGATCCCGCAGATGGCCGACGCCGACGAGGTGTGGCAGCGGGCGGAGCGGGCGGACGGGGTGCGCTACTCGGCCCTGGTGCCGAACACCCGGGGCGCACAGCGGGCGCTGGCCGCCGGCTTCACCGAGATCGAGGTGGTGGTGTCGGCCAGCGACACGCACAACCGGCGCAACGTCAACCGGTCGACCGAGGAGTCGCTGGACGACATCGCCGAGCTGATCGACCTGCTGCACGGCGCGGGCGCGACCGCCGAGGTGATCGTGGCGACCAGCTTCGGCTGCCCCTACGAGGGCGACGTCGATCCGCGGCGGGTCGCCGCGATCGTCGACCGGGTCGCTCGCGACGGCGCGGACCGGGTGGCGTTCGGCGACACCACCGGCATGGGTACGCCCCGGCGGGTCCGCGAGCTGCTCACCGCCGTCCGTGACGGCAACGCCCACCTGCCGGTGCTGCTGCACTTCCACAACACCCGGGGCACCGCCCTGGCCAACATGCTCACCGCGATGGAGTTGGGCGTGACCGAGTTCGACGCGAGCGTCGGTGGCCTCGGCGGCTGCCCGTACGCCCCGGGGGCCAGCGGCAACCTGGCCACCGAGGAGGCGGTGCACATGCTGCACGACATGGGCGTCGACACCGGCATCGACCTGGACGCCCTGATCGAGGCGGCGGAGCTGGCCGAGCGGCTGGTCGGCAAGAAGCTTCCGTCCGGCGTGCTCCGCGCCGGCCCCCGTACCCGCCTGACCCCGTTTCCGTCCTGACGCCGCCGCGCCGGAGTTCGGGGGGTGGCTGGGTCCGGGTGGGGTGGGCGTGGGTCGCCGGAGGGGGCGGCGGTGAGGTAGCCTAACGATCGTTCAGGTCGGTGGGTGGCGAGGGAGTCGGCGTGACACTCGACGGTGAGGCTCTGGAGCAGCTGCACAAGCGTGCCCGTGCCGGTGGCGCGGACAAATACCACGCGGCCAACGCTGCCAAGGGCAAGCTCTTCGCCCGAGAGCGGGTGGCCCACCTGGTCGACGAGGGCTCCTTCGTCGAGGACGGGCTCTACGCCAACGCGATGGCTGACGGGCTGCCCGCCGACGGGGTGGTGACCGGCACCGCGACCATCGACGGCCGGCCGGTCTGCCTGATGGCGAACGACTCCACGGTCAAGGCCGGCAGTTGGGGCGCGCGCACCGTCGAGAAGATCATCCGGATCATCGAGCGGGCCTACACGACCCGCGTACCGATGGTCTACCTGGTCGACTCCGCCGGCGCCCGGATCACCGACCAGGTCGACCTGTTCCCGGGCCGGCGCGGCGCGGGAAAGATCTTCTGGAACCAGGTCCGGGCCTCCGGGGCGATCCCGCAGGTCTGCGCGCTGTTCGGGCCGAGCGCGGCGGGAGGGGCCTACATCCCGGCGTTCTGCGACGTGGTGGCCATGGTGGACGGCAACGCCAGCATGTATCTCGGCTCCGACCGGATGGTCGAGATGGTCACCGGCGAGAAGACCACGCTGGAGGCGATGGGCGGGGCCAAGGTGCACTGCGCCGAGTCCGGCGTGGGCCACTTCCTCTGCAAGACCGAGACCGACGCGCTCGACGTGGTGCGCACCTACCTGTCCTACCTGCCGGCCAACTGGACTCAGACGCCGCCGACCACCGAGGCGCGGCCCGCGCCGGCGAAGGCCGACCTGGCCGCGCTGGTGCCGGCCAGCGAGCGGCAGGCGTTCGACATGCGCCGGTACGTCAAGGGCCTGGTCGACGAGGACAGCTTCTTCGAGATCCAGGCGCTCTGGGCCAAGGAGCTGACCATCGGCTTCGGCCGGCTGAACGGCGAGGTCGTCGGCGTGGTCGGCAACAACTCGATGTTCAAGGGCGGCGTGCTCTTCGTCGACTCGGCCGACAAGGCGACCCGCTTCGTGCAGCTCTGCGACGCGTTCAACGTGCCGTTGCTGTTCCTCAGCGACGTGCCGGGCTTCATGGTCGGCAGCGCGGTGGAGAAGCAGGGCATCATCCGGCACGGCGCGAAGATGATCACGGCGATCTCCGAGGCGACCGTGCCGAAGATCTGCGTGGTGGTCCGCAAGGCGTACGGCGCGGGCCTCTACGCGATGGCCGGTCCCGGCTTCGAGCCCGACGCCACCATCGCGCTGCCCACCGCGAAGATCGCGGTGATGGGCGCCGAGGCCGCGGTCAACGCCGTCTACGCCAACAAGATCGCCGCGATCTCCGACGAGACCGAGCGCGCCGCGTTCGTCGCCGCGAGACGCGAGGAGTACGAGCGCGACATCGACGTCGTCCGGCTCGCCAGCGAGCTGGTGGTGGACGCGATCGTCGAGCCGCACGAGCTGCGCGCCGAGCTGGTGCGCCGGTTCGCCGCCGCGCGCGGCAAGGAACGACACTTCTCCACCCGCCGGCACGGCGTCACCCCGGTCTGAGCACCCGGCCGGCGTCCCGAGCGCCCGGCCGATCACCCAGGCTTCCCGCAGGAGGATCAGGAGGACCAGATGGACTACCGGCTCAGCGACGAGCAGGAGGCGCTGCGCGAGAGCGTCCGGGAGTTCGCCCGCGAGGTGGTGGCGCCGGCCATCGCCGAGCACTACGAGAAGCACACCTTCCCGTACGACCTGATCCGCCAGATGGGCAAGATGGGGTTGTTCGGACTCCCGTTCCCGGAGGAGCACGGCGGCATGGGCGGCGACTACTTCGCGCTCTGCCTGGCGCTGGAGGAGCTGGCCCGGGTCGACTCCAGCGTGGCCATCACGTTGGAGGCGGCGGTGTCTCTCGGCGCGATGCCGATCCACCGCTTCGGCACCGCGGAGCAGCAGGCGCGGTGGTTGCCGCAGCTGCTCAGCGGTGAGGCGCTGGCCGGCTTCGGGCTGACCGAGCCGGGCACCGGCTCGGACGCGGCCGGCACCCGGACGCGGGCGGTCCTGGACGGCGACGAGTGGGTGATCAACGGCTCGAAGGCGTTCATCACCAACTCCGGCACCGACATCACCGCGCTGGTCACCGTCACCGCGGTCACCGACACCCGGCCGGACGGCAGCAAGGAGCTGTCCACCATCATCGTGCCGTCCGGCACGCCCGGTTTCACCGTCGCGCCCGGCTACTCGAAGGTCGGCTGGACCGCCTCGGACACCCACGAGTTGACCTTCGACGACTGCCGGGTGCCGGCGGGCAACCTGCTCGGCGAGCGCGGTCGGGGCTTCGCCCAGTTCCTGCGCATCCTGGACGAGGGCCGGGTCGCGATCGCGGCGCTGGCCGTCGGCCTGGCCCAGGGCTGCGTCGACGAGTCGATCAAGTATGCCAGGGAGCGTCAGGCGTTCGGCCAGCCGATCGGCAACTACCAGGCCATCCAGTTCAAGATCGCGGACATGGAGATGAAGGCGCACACCGCCCGGCTGGCCTACTACGACGCGGCCGCCCGGATGCTGGCCGGCGAGCCGTTCAAGCGGCAGGCGGCGATCGCCAAGCTGCACGCGAGCACTGTGGCGGTGGACAACGCCCGGGAGGCGACCCAGATCCACGGCGGGTACGGCTTCATGAACGAATACCCGGTCGCCCGCTTCTGGCGCGACTCCAAGATCCTGGAGATCGGCGAGGGCACCAGCGAGGTGCAGCGCATGGTCATCGCGCGCGACCTGGGCATGTGACCGTCCCCGCCTCGGCCGTCTGTCGGATATCGGCGTCGTACGGTCGGGTGGTTGACGATCGACTGTGGAGCGTCGGATCCCCTCCGTAGTCTTCGTCCCCATGACTCCCGATCATGATCGTCCGCGGGGCCCGGGTGGCCGGACACCGCTGTCCGATCTGTTGCGTGGGCACCGGCTCGTCGCCGGCCTGACCCAGGTCGAGTTGGCCGGCCGGGCGGGCGTGGGAGTGCGGACCGTCCGCGATCTGGAGCGGGGCCGGGCGACCCGGCCCCAACGCACCACCGTCGACCTGCTCGCCGACGCGCTCGGCCTGACCGGCTCCTCGCGGCGGCAGTTCGTCGCCACCGCCCGGCCCGCCCCGGCCTCCGTCCCGACCGAGGCCGCGCCCGATCCGGGTACGCCGATCGCCCTGCCCCAACCCCAGCCGCTGCTCGGCCGGGAGCGCGACCTGGTCGAGGTGTCCGCCCTGCTCGACGCGCATCCGGTGGTGAGCCTGGTCGGGCTGGCCGGCGTCGGCAAGACCGCGCTCGCGCTCACCGTCGCCCACGCGGTCGCGGCGCGTCATCCGGCTGGCGTGGCCGGGGTGCTGGTCGGCGAGGGCTCGGACGCCGCTGACGTGCTCGCCGCCTGCACGTCGGTGTTCGGCCTGAGCCGCCTCGCCGACCTCCCGTGCCGGCTCGCCGGCCGGCCGGCGCTCCTGCTCGTCGACGCCGTGGACCGGGCGCCCGGGCCGGTGGCCGAGGCGCTGCGGTCCCTGATCGACGCCGCGCCGAGCCTGCGGGTGCTGGTGACCGGCCGGCGGCCGGTCGGGCTTCCCGGTGAGGTGGTCCGGCCGGTGGCGCCGCTCGACGTGCCGCCGGCCGACGTGCGGCCGGCGGACCGGGCCGAGCTGGACCGCTGGCCCGCCGCGGCGCTCTTCGCCGCCCGGTTCACCCAGGCCCGGCACGCGCCGCCCGACCGGGCCGAGCTGCCGGCGCTCGCCGCGCTGGTCCGCCGCCTCGGCGGCCTCCCTCTGGCCATCGAGCTGATGGCCGCGCGGGGGCGCATCCTCGACGTCACCGAGCTGCTGGACCGGTACGGCGATCGCGTTCTCGACCTGGCGGGCGTGCGCCCCGGGTGGGAGCCGGCCGGCCCGGCCGCCGGCACGGTGACGTTGCGCGAGGCGGTGGCGACCAGCTACCACCTGCTCGCCCCCGCCGACCGTGCCGCGTTGCGCCGGCTGTCGGCGTTCCGCAACCGCTGGTCGGTCGAGCTGGCCGAGGAACTGCTCGCCGAGGGCGACCGGCGGTGGGACGCGGTGCCGCTGCTGGACCGGCTGCGCGAGTTGGGCCTGCTCAGCGTCCGGGGCACCGGCCCGTTCCGGTTCCGGCTGCTGGACGCGGTCCGGGACTTCGCGGCCGAGCAGGCCGAGTTGGAGTTGGAGACGGCGGGCATCCGGCTGCGACACGCCTCGGTGATCGCCGGGTTGGTCCGGCGCACCGCCCCGGGCCTGGTCGGCGTGGAACTGCCGGGGACCGTGCACCTGCTCGACGAGGCGACCGGCGACATCAGCGCCGCGCTGGCGTACGCCGCCGAGGATGCGCCGGCGATCGCGTTGCTGCTGGCCGCCGCGCTGCCCCGGTGGTGGCGGCTGCGGGGGCGGGACGTCTCGGGTCGCCGGTGGCTGCGCCGGCTGCTGGCCGACCCGCGTACCGCCGGGGCGCCGCCGGTGCTGCGGGCCTGGGCGCTGCTGGGCTCGGCCCGGTTGGCCGCCGAGCACGGGGCGGGGCCGGAGGAACTGCCGGCGGCGCGTGCCGCGCTGGCCACCTTCGCCGAGGCCGGCGACGTGACCGGGGAGCTGTCCGCCCGCTCGGTGCTCTGCGCGGTGCTGCGTGGGCTCGGCGCACACGACGAAGCCCGGGAGCAGGCCGACGCGGCGCTGGCGCTGGCCACCCGGCATGGCCGGGTGCGCGAGATGGCGGTCGCCCAGCACCATCTGACCTGGCACGACGTACGCGTGGGGGAGTTGGCCGCCGGCCGGCGGCGGCTGGCCACCGTCGACCGGTTGGCCGCGCAGTGCGGTGACCAGCGGCTCCGCCTGCTGGCGCGGGCGGACCTGGCCGAACTCACCCGGCTGGAGGGCCGCTACGCGGAGGCGGCCGAGCAGGGACGGCGGGCGGCAGCCGCGCTCGTCGAGCTGGGCGATCCGGGCCGGCGTCGCCGGACGATCGGCGGCGTCGGGCTGGCGCTCGCGCTGCACGGGCGGGACGACGAGGCCCTCGCGGTGGTGGCCGAGCTGTGGCCGTCCCACCCGGTGCCGGGCCCGCGCCGCCCGCCGGCCGCCGAGCGGTGGGACCTGCCGGGGACGGCGCGGGACGCCCACACCGAGGACGCCCTCCGCGCGCTGATCGAGGGCCAGGTGGCGTTGAACCGGGGGGACCGGGAGCTGGCGGCGGAGTGGTTCGCGGCGGCGGCCGAGGCCGCGGCCGGCGGCGCGGACCGGCGGGATCTGGTGGAGGCACTGGTGGGGCTGGCGGCGAGCACCGGTGACGCGGCCGTGTTGGATCGGCTGGACCGTGCGCGGCAGGTGACCGGTGTCGGTCTGCTGCCCCGGGAGGAGGACCTGCTCTACTCCCTGGTGGCGCAGCGGGAACGCGCACGGCGGCGGTGAAGCGCGGGTGATGGGGCGCGGGGGTGGCGCGAGCGAGGAAGCCCCCTGATGCTGCCCCTCGCTCCACGCTCGCGCCAGCACCCCCCGGTGCCCCCCGCTCCCGGCAGCCTATCCAGGAGTCCGGGCGTTTCGTCCGCTCTTGTCGCCTTCTGTTCCTGCCGTCGGGCGGTTCTGCCGGTCGTTCTGCCGGTGACCCGCCGGTAGCGGTTTTCGGCTCAGCAGGCGGGGCTTCCGGGCGGCTCGGTGCTGCCGGCGGTGGCGCCCGGATGCACCGCGTCCCGGACCCGGCGCAGCCCGTCCAGGAGCCCGTCGAGCTGAGCCGGCGCGAGCTGACCGGTGAACCACTGCTCGATGATCTTCAGGTGACCCGGAAGGGTCTCGTCCAGCCGATCGAGGCCCGCGGCGGTCACCACCGCGAAGGAACTGCGCCGGTCGGAGGGGCAGGCCCGGCGGCGGATCAGGCCGTCGCGTTCCATCCGGTCGACCACCCGGGTGACGCCGCTGGTGGACAGCGAGGTCTGCGCCGCGAGGTCGGTCATCCGCAGTTGGTTGTTGGGTGAGCGGGCGAGCCGGGTGAGCACCTCGAACTCGACCGGGGAGAGCCCGTGCTCCTCGAACTGGGTGGCAAACCGGGCAGCCAGCCCGGCCTGCGCCTCGTAGAGGAGGCCGACGGCGGTGATCCGGGGGTCGTCGAACACGTTCTGGTCCACGCCACCATCCTAGCAACACTTGACAGAGGGAATATTGCTCTAGCTATAGTTGCTCAGTCAGCCGTTGGGCTACTAAACAATCTTCTCCGGAGGAGCGCATCATGACCAGCAGCACCGAGGCGACTACCCGCGACTGGGAGGGTCTCACCATCCCGGCCCCCGGCACCTACCTCTTGGACGCCGCGCACAAGCGGGTCGGCTTCGTCGCGCGGCACATGATGGTCAGCAAGGTACGCGGTGAGTTCGCGGACGCCACCGCCACCGTCACCGTCACCGACGACCCGCTCCGGTCCACGGTCACGGCCACCATCCAGGCCGCCAGCATCAACACCGCCCAGGCGGACCGCGACGGGCACCTGCGCAGCCCGGAGTTCCTCGACGCCGAGCAGTTCCCCACGCTGGAGTTCCGCAGCACCGGCGTGAAGTCCCGCGAGGGCAACGAGTTCGTGCTCGCCGGCGAGCTGACGATCAAGGGCGTTACCCGTCCGGTGGACCTTCAGGTCGAGTTCGAGGGCGTCGGCCGCAGCCCGTTCGGGCAGGACATCTTCGGTTTCTCCGCGCACACCGAGATCGACCGGGAGGACTTCGGCCTGACCTGGAACGTCGCACTGGAGACCGGTGGCGTCCTGGTCGGCCGCAAGGTCAAGATCGAGATCGAGGGTGAGGCCATCCGCCAGGGCTGAGCCGTCGCCGGGGCCACGGGCCCGCACCGTCGAACCCGACGGTGCGGGCCCGTCCCCGCATCCGCCGGCCGTGCGAATTGTCACGTGTTGTTCGCCGGTTACCTGTGCTGCGCCAGGCGGTGACGGGGTACAGGTGCAGACCTGCGCCCGACCCGCGCTACCCAAGGGCCGGACGCATTTACGCAGATCGCGTGGATGGTTCACAATGCGTTGCGGAACGTCAACGATTCCGCCGCGCCGGCGCCGGGAGGGCACATGGGCAGGGACGTCGAGCAGGGCGCCTTCTCCCGCGAGGATCGGGTCCGCTACCGGCAGAAGGTCCGTCGGTGCCTGGACGTCTTCGCACTGATGCTTGACGACTTCGGCTTCGACGCCGACCGGCCGATGACCGGGCTGGAGATCGAGTTGAACCTGGTCGACGCCGCGGCCGAGCCGGCCATGCGCAACGACCAGATCCTGGCCGACATCGCCGATCCGCTGTTCCAGACCGAGCTGGGCCGGTTCAACCTCGAACTCAACGCGTCGCCCCGGCTGATCGAGGGCACCGGCTTCACCGACTACGAGCAGGATCTGCGCAGCAGCCTCAGCCGCGCCGACGAGCGGGCCGCCAAGTCCGACGCCACCATCATGATGGTCGGCATCCTGCCCACCCTCACCGAGCGCCACCTGGTCGCCGACAACCTGTCCACCGACGAGCGCTACCGGGTGCTCAACGACCAGATCGTCGGCGCCCGCGGCGAGGACATCGAGCTGGACATCAACGGCGTCGAGCGGCTTCGTACGCACACCGACTCGATCGCGCCGGAGGCCGCCTGCACCAGCCTCCAGTTCCACCTCCAGGTCGCGCCGGACAGCTTCGCCGACCACTGGAACGCCTCGCAGGCGATCGCCGGCGTCCAGGTCGCCGTCGGCGCCAACTCGCCGTTCCTCTACGGCCGCCAGCTCTGGGCGGAGACCCGGATCGCGCTGTTCGAGCAGGCCACCGACACCCGGCCGGACGAGTTGAAGGCCCAGGGCGTACGCCCGAGGGTCTGGTTCGGCGAGCGCTGGATCACCTCGATCTTCGACCTGTTCGAGGAGAACGTCCGCTACTTCCCTCCGCTGCTGCCGATCTGCGAGGAGGAGGACCCGGTCGAGGTGCTGCACGCCGGCGGCGTGCCACAGCTCGGTGAGCTGCGGCTGCACAACGGCACCGTCTACCGCTGGAACCGCCCGGTCTACGACATCATGAACGACCGCCCGCACCTGCGGGTGGAGAACCGGGTGCTGCCCGCCGGCCCGACGGTGGTGGACATGCTCGCCAACGCCGCGCTCTACTTCGGCCTCGCCCGCGGCCTCGCCGAGGCGGACCGCCCCATCTGGAGCCAGCTCACGTTCAGCTCCGCCGAGGAGAACTTTCACGCCGCCGCCCGGCGCGGCATCGACGCGGTGCTGCACTGGCCCCGACTCGGCGAGGTGCCGGTCACCAGGCTCGTGCTCGACACGCTGCTTCCGGTGGCCGCGCTGGGGCTGGACCGGTTCGGCGTCGCCCCGGTCGAGCGGGACCGCCTGCTGGGTGTGATCGAGGGCCGCTGCCGCACCGGGCGCAACGGCGCGGTCTGGCAGACCGAGACGGTGTGGGCGGCCGAGCGGCACCGTGGCCTGGACCGGACGGCGGCGCTGCACCACATGGTCCAGCGCTACGCCGAACTTCAGCGCACCAACGAGCCCGTCCACACCTGGCCCGTCGACTGAGGTGTAAGGAGGGGCCCCCGCTTAACGCCTCCGGTATAGAAGGGTGCCCCGCTCAACACGTGCGCCGGGATCAGCGAGTGCGGCGGCGTGGCTTCGGCCCGGTGGGCGGCGCGGCCGTCGCGTCCCCGGCCGCCGCGTCGTCGGCGGCGGGACGATCGCCGGTGTCGACAGGCGGAGCGTCGTCCGGCTGCCGCTGCTGGGGAACCGGCCGGCTCCGACGCGCGGCGGCCGTCCGCGCGGCACCATCCGACGGCTCGGACTGCCCGCCGGCGGTCCGCCCGGCCCGGCTCGGCGTCGCCGCCTCTCCCCCCGCCGACGTCGCGCCGTCACCCGAGTCGGTCACCCCGTCGCGACCCGGGTCCGAGGTCGCCTCGCGGCCCGGGTCCGGCACCGCGTTCCGCCCCGGGCCCGGCATCACCTCGCGACCGGAGTCGGTCACCGCTCCGCGGTCTGAGCCCGGCGTCGCCACCGGGCCACGGCCGCCCGCGCCGGCGGGATCCGACGCCTCAGTCGTCGTCCCGGCGGAAGCGGCTACGTCGCCCGGCCCGGTCCCGTCACCCGGCCGGTTCCCGGCAGACGATGTGCGCGACCCGGCCTTGCGGCGGAAGAACCGCCCGGCCGGTGTCGTCGCCGCCCCGGCCGGCTCCGCCGGCCCGCCGGCCATCGGCTCCTCACCGGCCGGCCCCGGGTCCACCCGGGCCGCCCCGGCTTCCTCACCGGCCGGCCCCGGTGCCAGCCGGGCCGACGCGGGTTCCTCACCGGTCGGCGCCGATTCCTCGCCGCGGCGGTCGGCAACGGCCGTCGCGGGACGGTCGGCGGCCCGCCGGTCGGCGCGCTGTGCCAGGGCGGCCACCAGGACCGAGCCGCCCAGGCCGGCGATCACCGCGTACGGGGCGATCAGGTGGGCCGACATCTGCTCGGCGGCGATCCCGGCCAGCCGCGGCACGGCCAGCAGGTAGGCCAGCGCGACCAGCAGCGGACCGGCCGCGCCGGAAGCGGTCGCGCCGACGCGTGCCAGCGGTGTGCGGGCCGCGCGTCGGGCGGCCAGCACTCCGATCAGCAGGGCGGAGCCCAGTGAGAGCAGCGCTCCCGGCCAGTAGAAGTAGTCACGGATCCAGAACCGGGCGCTGTCCGCGCTGATCTGCCAGATGCCGAGCTGGGCGGTGGTCAGGCCCCGGCCGGAGAGCACCCCGTCCACCACCGACACCACGGCGAGCAGCCAGAGCCAGCCGGTGGTGGCGAGCAGGTTGTTGGCGGCGGCGCGGGTGTGCAGCGCCCAGGTCGCCAGCAGTACGCCGAGCACCAGGCCCGCGGTCGCGTACGCGGCGGCGACGGTCTGCGGCGCGCTGGTGTCGGGCACCCGGGCCGCCCGTGCCGGCACCGCCACCAGCAGCACGGTGACCAGCGCCCCGACACCGGCGGCGAGTGCGAGCCCGAGCCGCGGCAGCGCGCGGACCGGTTCGTCACCGCCGCGCAGGCGCTGGGCGCAGACCGCGCCGACGACTACCGAGGTCGCGGCGATCCAGGTGGCCCAGGCGAGACTCGCCACCCAGGCCGACTCGGCCCGTACGGCGCCGGTGGGCGCCCAGTTGATGATGCCGAGCCCGTAGCCGAAGCCGAGCTGCGCGGCGCCCGCGCCGGCAGCCACGCCGAGCGCGGCGGCGGTCGATCCTCCCCAGCCCCGTCTGGCCATGCCGGGCAGCGTAGCGTCCCGAGGTCGGCCCGGCGAGTCGTGACGTGTCCGGGCGGGCGTGAACGGCTTGGCGACACCGGCTACGGTCGCCGGTGACTGAGGCGGTGGACGTGATGACGGACGATCGGCAGCCGGTACGCGACGAGGCCGGTCCGGGCCGGACCAAGCTGCTCCTCGGCGGCGGCCTGGCGGTGGTCCTGCTGGCGGTGATCGGCGCCGGCGGGGGTTGGGTGCTGGCCGGTGAGCCGGACCGGCCGGCCGCCTCGCCCGGGGCCGCGCCACCGCCGCCCGCGCCCTCGTCCCGTCCCGCCGAGGTGACGCCGACCCGGGCCGCGCCCACCGAGGCACGGCCGGGCGAGGACCGCCCGACCGGTACGCCGTCGACCGCTCCGGCCGGGCTCACGGTGCCGGAGCTGGTGGGGGCCGACTTCGAGCGGGCACGGCAGGAGTTGCGCGACCGCCGCCTCGGCTGGCGGCTGGTGTTCGGCGGTGGCTCGGGCCGGACCGTGGAACGCACGTCGCCGCGGCCCGGCACGCCGGTCAGGCGCGGCGTCACCGTCACGGTCTGGGTCGCCGGCCCGGCGCCGGCGGTCACCGTGCCGGACCTGGGTGGCCGGCCCTGTTCGGACGCGGCCGACGAACTGGTGGAGGCGGGGCTCTACCCCCGTTACCGCACCGGCCGGCAGGGGGTGGTCACCGCGCAGGAACCGGTCGTCGGGGGCAGCGCCCATTGGAACGATCAGGTCACGCTGGTCTGCGGCACGACGCCGTCCGGCCCGCCGACCGCCGCCGAGCTGCCGGCACCCTGACGGTACGCCCCGACCGTCCGGGCCGGCGCGCTGATCCGCGCGGGCGTGGTCGGAGCCCGTTACCGTTGGACGTCCGAGGGCCGCGTGCCCGTCCCGGGTGGGAGGACGTGTGCCATGAGCGACGACCGTCAGGAGCATCCGGCCGACGACGCGGACGCGACCCGGGCGATGCCTCGGGACGCCGACGCCGACGCGGACGCGACCCGGGCGATGCCTCGGGACGCGGCCGGTGGTGCGGACGCCACGCAGGCGATGCCGGGCGACCGCGGTGGCGACGAGACGCGGATCCGGCCCAGCGGTGCGGGCGACGACGCCACCCGGCCGCTGTCCGGCGGCGCGTCGCGGCCCCTCGACGCCACCAGCCGGCAGGAGCCGGTCGGTGGGGCCTGGTCGGGGCGGGCCGGGGTGCCGCCGCCGCGGCCGGCGGGCTATCCGGAGCCGGGCACCGAGTGGTACGGCGACGAGCAGGCGGGCCGCCGCTGGTGGATGCCGATCCTGCTGGGCGTCCTCGCGCTGATCCTGATCGGGTTGATCGCGGCCGGTGTGTGGCTGGCGCTGCGCGCCGCGGATCGCGACTCCGGTCCGGGTCCGTCACCGTCGGCGGTGCCGAGCACCTCCGCGCCGACGAGTGCCGCGCCGACCAGCGCGTCGCCGAGCAGTTCACCGTCGAGCGCCGCGCCGACCACGGCGGCGGCGGAGGTGCCGATGCCCCCGCTGGTGGGGCTTCCGGAGTCGGCGGCCCGGGCGGCGCTGGAGCGGCTCGGCATCGACTACCGGGTGCAGCGCCGGCCGTCGGACCGCCCGGCCGGCACGGTGATCGCCACGGATCCCGAGGCCGGTTATTCGGTGGGCGAGGGCGAGCGGGTCACGGTCGTGGTGGCCGAGCCGGCGGAGCCCAGCACCGGTGCGCCGACGACCGCGGCGACCACGCCAGGTTCCGCGCCGACCGTCACCGCGACGCCCTGACCGTCACCACTGGCGGCGGCGGGTGCCGACCAGGCCGAGTCCGGCCAACGAGATGGCGAGCCCGAGCAGCCCGGTGTAGAACAGTGACCGGCCCGGTTCGGCCGGTTCGGTGGGGCGATCGGCGAGGGCGTCCGCACCGGCACCGGCACCTGCACCCGCCGTGCCGGGCGTGGGTGTCGCCTCGGCTTCGTCGGCCGCCGGTTCGTCGTCGTCCGCTGCCGCCTCGACGCCTGAGCGGGCGTGTTCCTCGGCCACGGTGATCTCCGGAGCGGGTACGGGCTCGGCCAGCTGCTGGGTGGCGGAGAAGGCCGGGTGACGGACCACCAGTGCGAGGGCGGTCGCGACCCCGAGGAACACGAATAGCCCGAGGGCGTAGCCGATGCGGGACCGGTGACGCCGCCGCGCGGCGGGCAGATTGACCATGACCATCCCTGGTTCAGGGTCCGGGGCGCGCGGGGTGGAACGTGCCGGGGTGGGCGTACCGATTCTATGGCGACGGCACGCCCGTCCGGCCGGGAATCGTGAGGTCAGCCCACCCGGACCGGGTTCCGTGCGATCGGCCGCCGGGCCGTGCGGACGGTGTGCTGACGAGGGACCGGCGCGGCCTGGACCTGCCGCAGTCCCTCCTGCTGTACGAAGATCGACCGCCGGTTGACCGCGTCCCCCGCCGCGTTCAACTCGTAGCCGTCGAGCCAGAGCCAACCGTCGTAGGTCGGCCAGTCGAGCACCCGGATCACCCGGAACATGATCGGTCGGAGGAACTGGACACTCGCCGCGCGCGTCACGTGCAGTACGTCACCGGAGCGGGGAAGCACATGGGCTCCTGGGAGGTTCGGCCGGCCCGGTGGCCGGCGGGGCGGAACGGGGTCGGATGCGGTCCGGGTGACGGGGGTTCTGCCTCGTGGACCGACTTCGGTGGGTCGGTGCTGGTCGGGCCGTACCCGCGGTGGCGAACCGTCACCCGACCATCACCCGGCTGCTCCCGGTTACCGCTCCCGCCGCCGCAGCCGGCCGGCGTGCAGCGGCGGGGTCTTCATCCCGGGGCAGGTCTCGCGGCGCGGGACGGCTCCCCTCCGGCCGTCCCACGAACCGTGGTGTCACCACGCCCGGAGATCAAGCGAAGACGGTGAGTAACCCGTGCCATACGGACAGAGTGCATCAGCGACGTGCGACATGCAAGTTGCACCTCGACTTTTGCCCGATAGGTGAGCGGGACACGTGAACGGGACGCTTGAAGCCTCAGGCGTCGGGGCGGCACACTGGACGCCGGTTTCGTCCGTCGCGGCCGGTCGACGACCGGCACCACCCCCGCCGCGAACGCTTGCCCGCCGGCTCCCGCAGCCGCGAATCGAGGGAGTGCTCGTGAGCGAACGGCGCAGCCCGACCATCCGCCGACGCCGCCTCGGGGCCGAACTCCGCCGCCAGCGGGAAGCCGCCGGCATCACGATCGAGGCGGTCGCCGAGCAACTGGAGTGCTCGGCGTCCAAGGTCTCCCGGATCGAGACCGGGCACACCACGGCGACGCCCCGCGACGTGCGGGACATGCTCCGCATCTACGGGGTGGTCGGCGCGGAGAGCGACGAGCTGGTGCAGATTGCCCGCGAGGCGCGGCAGAAGGGCTGGTGGCACCCGTACAGCACGGTGCTGGTCGGCGCGTACGTCGGCCTGGAGGCCGCGGCCAGCTCGATCCGGGCGTACGAGCAGCAGGTGGTGCCGGGCCTGTTGGAGACCGAGGAGTACGCCGGGGCGATGATCCGCGCCGCCCGGCCGGACTTCACCGCCGAACAGATCGACCAACGGGTGCGTGTCCGACTGGGCCGTCAGTCGTTGTTGACCCAGGACGATCCGGTCGATCTGTGGGTGGTGCTCGATGAGGCGGTGCTGAGCCGGCCGGTTGGCGGCGACGCGGTGATGCGTGGTCAGCTCAAGCGGCTGGTGGAGGTGGCCGAACTGCCGAACGTGACGGTGCAGGTCCTGCCCTTCGAGGTGGGTGCGCACGCCGGCATGGACGGGACCTTCACGATCCTCAGCTTCCCCGAACCGAGTGATCCGGATGTCGTGTACGCGGAGAACGCCACGGGTGGGCTCTTCCTGGAGAAGAGCGACGAACTGCAGAAGTACAGCTTCATCTTCGATCACATTCGAGCAGCGGCCATACGACCGGAGGAGTCCGTCGCACACATCGCGAAACTGGCAGAGGAGCCGCTGTGGAAATGGCGACCAAGGAGTTCCCCGTGGACCTGACGCAGGCGACGTGGTTCAAGAGCTCGAAGAGCGGGCCGAACTGCGACAACTGTGTGGAGGTCGCTTATGTGACCGGGGCGGTCGGCGTCCGGGACTCGAAGGACAAGGCCGGCCCGGCCCTGGTCTTCGCCCCGGGTGACTGGCACGCCTTCGTCGTCGGCGCCAGGGGCCAGGCCTTCGGCCGGAGCTGATCGGCACCATCGGAGCACGGTCCCGCCCGGCAGCGTCGCCGGGCGGGACCGTTTCCATCACCCGCACCACCGGAGCCCGCGACCCGTCGCCAGTTCCGTCCCGCCTCGTTGAACCGCACGGATCGGCAACCGAACGAGGCAGGCGATACGGATGACGACGATCGGTTCAGAGAACCTCACCAACGGTCCGGGCAAGCCCGAACGGTTCGGTGGCAAATATCGCGGGGCACGCCGGGACACCGTCCTGACCGAGGTGGTGTCCGGCGACGGCGAGGACCTCCCCGGCCGGGACGCCGGGACGCCGGAGCAGGCCGCCCCGGCGCTCTCCCTGCCCTCGCTCGACCCGAACCCGCTCACCGAGCCGTCCTTCCCGCCCAGCGGGTGGCCGATGGAGCAGCAGGAGTCCCTGGTGGACCATCCGCTGCTGCGCGGCCTGCTGCTGGAGTTGCCGCCGAAGGGCAGCGTCCCCCCGCCCGGCTGGCTGGACCGATGGTTCGAGGCGACCCGGGCGATCCTGGAACTGCTATACGTGCAGGGCGCCGGCCGGACGCGCTGACACCGCCGGCACCGCCCCGCCCGGCGGCATCGCCCGCTCGGCGAGCCGGTTGTGCCGCAGCGCGTGGCGTACCCCGATCGCGGCGACGCCGAGCACCGCGACGGTGATCGCCGGCCCGGCCACGCCGGGCGCGGCGAACAGGTCGAGCCCGACGGCCGGCAGCACCGCCGCGAGCATCGCGAGCGCGGTCGCGTGCAGCGGAAGCGCGATCAGCGGGTGCGCGGCGGCTGCCCGCAGCCCGTGCGGGGCCGGTGTTTGCGGCGCCGTGGCGAAGGCGCCCGCGCCGGCACGCAGCCGCCGTACCCGGCGTACCGTGCAGCCGGCGACGAGCGTGGCCGGGACCGCCGCGACGGCGAGCCCGGCGACAGCCCGGTCCAGTGCGGTGTCCCCGGCGCTCTGCAGACCCGCGGCCAGGGCCGCTGCGGTGAGCGCGAGGCCGGTCAGCACCAGGGCGGACAACCATCCGGTGCGCCGGCGCAGCGCCCGGGCGCGGTCCAGCCCGGGCAGGCCCTCCGCCACGAGGGCGGCGGCCAGCCAGACGGCGGCGACGGGGAGCAGCACGGCGAGACGGTCATCCATGCCCCCAGCCTTGCCCAGTTCGACGCGCGTCGAATCCGGGGCGGCACCCCGGTCGACCCGGAACGTTCTCCCGTAGGGGACGGCGTCGTCAGACGTCGAAGGTGGCGGGCCGCCCGGTGGCCGGGGGCGGCGGGGTCGCCTTCCACAGGCCGGTCTTCTGCGCTGCCAGTCGGGCCAGGTAGGCCGGGTTGAGGATGACGTAACGACGCCACAGACGCTTCGGTTCGAGGCCGAGCCGCCAGAACCATTCCAGCCCGGCCCGCTGCATCCACGGTGGCGGGTTGCGCAGCAGCCCGGCGTGGTAGTCGAACGCCGCGCCGACGGCCATCAGCGGCATGTCCAGCAACGGTCGCATGGCGTACGCGAAGACCTCCTGCCGGGGGCAGCCCAGCCCGACCAAGACGAGACGGGCGCCGCTGTCCCGGATCCGGTCGGCGATCTCGGCGTCCTCGCCGGGGGTGGCCGCCCGGAACTTGGACGGCTCGACACCGGCGATCTTCAGCGCGGGGAACTGGCGCTCCAGCGCCGGGACCAGCCGGGCCAGGGTCTCCTCGGTGGAGCCGTAGAGGTAGACCGGCAGGCCCTCGTCGGCGAACCGGGCCAGCACCCGCAGGGTCAGTTCCGGGCCGTAGACGCGGTCGGTGAGGCCGGCGCCGTGCAGCAGGTTGAGCGCCCAGCGCACCGGCTGACCGTCCGGGGTGACCACGTCGAACGAGTTGAGCCGGGCGTTGTGCGCCGGGTCGAGCACGCCTGTCATCACGCCGTGCACGGCCAGCGCGGTCAGGGCCAGCGGGCGCCGCTCCCGGGCCGCGTCGACCACCGCCTGGGTGGCCCGGCCGTAGTCGGTGGCGTCGACCCCGACGCCGAGGACGTTGCGCTTGGTGTCGTCGGTCATCCCTTCGGCACCCACTTGTCGACGTTCGCCTCGTGGATCTCGCGCAGGATCATGGGCACGTCGTACGTGATCTTCCAGGCCGGGTAGTGCGCCTCGAACCGGGACATGCTGCTGACGTACCACTGGTGGTCGCCGGTGCGGGCCTGCTCGACGTAGTTGATCCGCGCCTCGCGGCCGGTGATCTCCTGCGCGATCCGGAACGCCTCGATGTGCGAGGTGTTCGAGTGCCGGCCGCCGCCGAGGTTGTAGACCTGCGCGGAGCGCGGCTCGCGGAAGAACGCCTCGAACGCGGTGAGCACGTCGTGCGAGTGGATCGCGTCCCGGACCATCTTCCCCTTGTAGCCGAAGAGGTTGTACGTCCGGCCCTCCATCACGCACCGCATCAGGTAGGCCAGGAAGCCGTGCAGTTCGGCGGCGGAGTGCGCCGGGCCGGTGAGCGTGCCGCCCCGGAAGCAGGCGGTCTTCATGTCGAAGTAGCGGCCGTACTCCTGGACCATCACGTCCGAGGCGACCTTCGACGCGCCGAAGATCGAGTGCAGCGACTCGTCGATCGACATGTCCTCGGTGATGCCGTCGTACCAGTGGTGGTCCTCCGGCAGTTCGTAGCGGGTCTCCAGCTCGACAAGCGGAAGCGAGTTCGGCCGGTCGCCGTAGACCTTGTTCGTGGAACAGTGGATGAACGGCGCTTCGATCGCGTGTCGCCGGGTGTTCTCCAGGACGTTGAGCGTGCCGCCGGCGTTCACGTCGAAGTCGGTGTACGGCTCCTTGGCGGCCCAGTCGTGGCTCGGCTGGGCGGCGCTGTGGATCACCACGGCGATGTCCCGGCCATAGCGGGTGAACACCTTCTCCAGGCCGTCCCGGTCGCGGATGTCCACCGCGTGGTGGGTGTAGGCCGGCCCGAGGTCGGCGGCGAGCCGGTCGAGGCTCCAGGCGGTCGAGCCGTCCTCGCCGAAGAAGTATCGCCGCATGTCGTTGTCGATGCCGACGACGTCGAGGCCGAGACCGGCGAAGTGTCGGGCCGCCTCGGAGCCGATCAGACCGCCGGAACCGGTCACCAACGCGACACTCACACGCCACTCCTGGTCCATGGGAGGCAGGGAACCATCGGAGCATAGCGTGACGTCCGGTACGCCCCGATACGGCGCGAGGGCCCCGCATCCTGCGGAGCCCTCGTTCTGGTGGGGATGGGGGGAGTTGAACCCCCACGTCCTTTCGGACACACGGACCTGAACCGTGCGCGTCTGCCATTCCGCCACATCCCCGTGGCGCGACCCGGGACACCGTATCTCATCCCGTGCCCGCCTTCTGCGGCGGGTGCCGGGACATATTACGCTGTCCACTGGTCTTGCCACGAGCGATCACCGTCCGTGGCGGACGAAACTGTAGCACGCTCGCGGGCCTGGTCACGAACGGGCCGACGGCGGCCGGCCGAGCGGCGTGTGAGCTGCGGAGGCGGTGTCCGGATACCATCATTGCCTCGGGACCCGAGGAGGAGCCGGTGAGCGTGCTGCAACGCTTCGAGAAGCGTCTGGAAGGCCTGGTCGAGGGGGCCTTCGCCAAGGTCTTCAAAGGGGTGGTCCACCCCGTGGAGATCCTCAACGCCATGCAGCGGGAGGCCGAGGCGCACAAGGCGATCCTGGCCGGTGGGCGCACGTTGGTGCCCAACCGCTACGTGATCGATCTCTCGCCCTACGACCACAGTCGGTTGGCGCCGTACGCCGCCGCGCTGGCCCAGGAGCTGGCCCAGTCGCAGGCGGAGTTCATCGGCGAGCAGGCCTGGACGGTCTACGGCGACGTGATCGTCGAGGTCGAACGGGGTGAGGGGCTGGACACCGGCATGTTCCGGGTGACCGCCGAGGTCTACACCGGCGGCGACGTCGCCCCGGTCTCCGCGCCCGGCGGCGGCTATGACGCCGGCGGCTACGACGCCGGCCCGGCCTACCCGTCCTACGACCAGGGCGGCGGCTACGGCCCCCCGCCCGGGCACGGCGGCGGGCGCAACGTCCGGCTGGTCTCCGGCGACGGCCGCACCTACCCGTTGCAGATGGGCTCGACCGTGATCGGCCGCGGCGACCAGGCCAACCTGCGCCTGCCCGACGTGGGGATCTCCCGGCGGCACGCCCGGCTGGACTTCGACGGCGGCCAGGTGGTGCTGACCGATCTGGGGTCCACGAACGGCACCATGGTCAACGGTCAGCGGGTGTCGGCGGTGGCCCTCAACCCGGGCGACATGATCCAGCTCGGCACCACGACGCTGACCTTCCGCGTGGACGGCTGATCCCCGTTGCCGGAGCTCGTCATCACCGTCGCCCGGTTCGGGTTCCTCATCCTGCTGTGGATCTTCGTCTTCACGGTGGTCGGCGTGATCCGTCGGGACCTCTTCGCGGGGGCCCGGTCGGGTCGCCTGGTGGCCGCGCCGCGGGGGGTCGGCGCGTCGACCGGCCAGCCGAGCGGCAAGCCGGCGAAGGTCAAGCGGGGTCGCGCCGCCCATCAGATGGTGGTCACCGCCGGTCAGTTGGCCGGCACCCGGATCACCCTCGGGGAGGCCCAGATCACGATCGGTCGCGCGGAGGACTCCACCCTGGTGATCACCGACGACTACGCCTCGGCGCGACACGCCCGGCTGGTTCCGCGCGACGGGCAGTGGTACGTGGAGGACCTCGGATCGACTAACGGCACCTACCTCGATCGCGCTAAGGTCACCGGACCAACCCCCGTCCCCCTCGGCGTGCCGATCCGGATCGGCCGCACTTCCCTCGAATTACGGCCATGACTCTGACCCTGCGCTACGCGGCCCACAGCGACCGCGGTCTGATCCGAGACGGCAATCAGGATTCCGTCTACGCCGGACCGCGGCTGCTCGCCGTTGCCGACGGCATGGGCGGTATGGCCGCCGGTGACGTCGCCAGCAACATCGTCATCGGTGCCATGGCGCCGCTCGACGAGGACGTCCCGGGTGACGCCCTCGTCGACGCGCTGCGCTCCGCCGTCGGCACCGCCAACCAGCAACTCCGCGACACCGTGGACGCCAACCCCCAGTTGGAGGGGATGGGCACGACGCTCACCGCCACCCTCTTCTCCGGCAGCAAGCTCGGCATGGTCCACATCGGTGACTCGCGGGCCTACCTCCTGCGCAACGGCGACTTCGCGCAGATCACCAAGGACGACACCTACGTCCAGATGCTCGTCGACGAGGGTCGGATCAGCGCGGAGGAGGCGAGCAGTCACCCCCAGCGTTCGCTGCTCACCCGCGCGCTCGACGGCCGCGACGTGGACCCGGAATACAGCGTCCGTCAGGTGCTGCCCGGCGACCGCTACCTGATCTGCTCCGACGGCCTCTCCGGCGTGGTCAGCGCGGACACCATCGGCGACACCATGCGGGAATATCCCGACCCGCAGCAGTGCGTGGAGAGGCTGGTGCAGCTCGCGCTGCGCGGCGGCGGCCCGGACAACATCACCGTGATCATCGCGGACGCCACCGACCAGGACATCGTCGAGGCGTCCCCGATCGTCGGCGGCGCCGCCGCCCGCGACCGGGGCATGGCCACGTCGGCCGACGAGTCCACCCCGGCGGCCCGCGCCTCGGCGCTGTCCGCGCCGCGTGCGCCCGCCCCCGAGGAACCGGCCGACAGCCGCGACGACGAGCCCGAGCAGCGTCGGCGCCGGCCGTTGCGGACGATGGCGATGGTGCTCGCGCTGGCGGTCATCGTCGGTGGTGGCTTGTACGGCGGCTGGACCTACACCCAGCGGCAGTACTACGTCGGCGCCACCGACGACGGCGAACTGGCGGTCTTCCGGGGGGTGCCCGGTCAGATCGCCGGGCTCGACCTGTCGGCCGTGCACGAGCGCAGCGGGTCCCGGCTCGACGACCTCACCCTGGCCGCCCAGGAGCGGGTGAAGCAGGGCATCCAGGCCAGGAGCGAGCCGGATGCCGAGCGCCGGCTGGCGGAGCTGACCAGCGACGATCCGGCCAACCCCAACCTGAAGCCGCTCTGCCCGCCCAGCCCGACCCCCGGCCCGCCCGGTCCTACCCCGGTGGCGACCGCAGGCGTGCTGAGCCCGGCGGCCACCGGCTCGCCCGTTCCGCCGGCCACCGGCTCGCCCGTCCCGCCGACCCCGGTGCCGGGCACCCCGACGCCCGCGCCGACGCTGACCACCACGCCCGACGCCGTAGCCTCCGACACCGTTCCGCCGGCCGATCCCGCCGGTTGCCGGTCGCCGGAGTGAGCGCCGGCTCGATCCCGAGGACGCATCCGTGACCGCAGCCGCCGTACCGGCAGCCTCGCCCGCCTCGACGGGCGAGCAGTCCGGCGTACGCCTGGCCCGGTCCCGGCGTAACGCCGAGTTGTCCCTGCTCCTGCTCGCCATGGTGCTGGTGGCTGCCTACGCGGCGATGGTCGAGGCGAAGGCGCTGGACACGATCACCGGGGATTTCTGGATTCCGGCCGCCGCACTGGGCCTGGTCTTCCTGGGTCTGCACCTGGTGATCCGCTGGCTGGCGCCGTTCGCCGATCCGGCGCTGCTGCCGGCGGTGGCGCTGCTCAACGGCATCGGGGTCGGCTTCCTGCGTCGCTACGACCTGGCCCAGGCGGCCCCGGCGGAGCGGGCCGACCTGGCCATCTTCGCCGGCACCGGTGGCCGCCAGCTGGCCTGGACGCTCGCCGCGGTGGTGCTCGCCGCCGCGCTGCTGGCGATCCTGCGCGACCACCGCACGCTTTCCCGCTACGCGTACACCCTGGGGTTGGCCGGCATCGTGCTGGTGATGATCCCGGCGGTGCTGCCCGGCCGGTTCTCCGAGATCAACGGCGCCAAGCTCTGGATCATCGTGCCCGGGCTGGGGCAGATCCAGCCGGGTGAGTTCGCGAAGCTGGCCCTGCTCACGTTCTTCGCCTACTACCTGGTGCGCAAGCGCGAGGTGCTCTCGCTGGCCAGCCGGCGGGTGCTCGGCATCGACTTCCCGCGTGGGCGCGACCTCGGCCCGGTCCTGGTGGTCTGGATGATCAGCCTCATGGTGCTGGTCTTCGAGAAGGACCTGGGCACGTCGCTGCTCTACTTCGGCATGTTCGTGGTGACGCTCTACATCGCCACCGAGCGGGTCAGTTGGCTGCTCATCGGCCTGCTCCTGTTCTTCGGCGGCGCCTACCTGGCCTACGTGCTGGGCAGCACGGTGGGCGGACCGTTCGCCAACTTCTACGACCGGGCGCAGATCTGGCTCGACCCGTTCGCCGAGCCGTACGACCGTGGCTACCAACTCGTCCAGGGCCTGCTCACGCTCGGCACCGGTGGCCTGTTCGGGGCCGGGCCGGGTGGCGGCCAGCCGACGCTGCTGCCCGAGGTGCAGACCGACTTCATCTTCGCCGGCATCGGTGAGGAGATCGGCCTGTTCGGCCTCTCCGCGCTGCTGGTGGTCTATCTGCTGATCGTCGAGCGGGGCCTGCGCGCCGCGCTGGCGGTGCGGGACTCGTTCGGCAAGCTGCTCGCCGGTGGCCTGGCGTTCACCCTGGGCCTGCAGGTCTTCGTCATCGTCGGCGGCATCAGCAAGCTCATCCCGCTGACCGGCCAGACCACCCCGTTCCTGTCCGCCGGCGGCTCCTCGCTGATGGCGAACTGGCTGCTGATCGCGGTGCTGCTGCGGGTCTCCGACGGTGCCCGGCGGCCGGTGACCGGCGGTGGCGGCCCGGCGGCCCGGCCCGCCGGTGGCCCGCCCGAGCAGCTGCACGGCGCCCCGACGGAGGTGATCCGGCCGTGAACGCACCCCTGCGCCGCGTCGGTGTGGTCGTGATGATCCTGTTCGGGTTGCTCTTCGCGAACCTCAACTGGATCCAGGCCTACAAGGCCGACGAATACCGCACCAGCGACTACAACGGCCGGGTCCAGGTCGCCGAGTACGACCGCAAGCGCGGCAACATCGAGGTCGGCGGCACCGCGTACGCGCTGAGCAAGGAGACCGGCGGGGAGCTGAAGTACCTGCGCACCTACCCCGAGGGGAAGGTGTACGCGCACGTGCTCGGCTGGAAGCCGGTCAACGGCAGCGCGACCGGCATCGAGCGGGTGGAGA
The DNA here is from genome assembly GCF_040653835.1 of Micromonospora sp. NPDC050980. Classification (NCBI taxonomy): domain Bacteria; kingdom Bacillati; phylum Actinomycetota; class Actinomycetes; order Micromonosporales; family Micromonosporaceae; genus Micromonospora; species Micromonospora sp. NPDC050980. Next base: position 62,807 of record NZ_JBFAGS010000011.1, read on the forward strand.
ACGACTTCCTCGCCGGCACCAGCGACGCGCTGATCGCCAACCGGATCAAGGACATGTTCACCGGTGACGAGACCGGTGGCGGCAACGTGCTGCTGACCCTGTCCAAGAGGGCCCAGGAGACGGCGTACAAGCAGCTCAACGACAACGAGGTCGGGGCGAAGAAGGGCGCGGCGATCGCGATCGACCCGCGTACCGGGGCGGTGCAGGCGCTGGTCTCCATGCCGAGCTTCGACCCGAACCCGCTGGCCAGTCACTCCAGCACGGAGGCCGACCGGGCCTACAACGCGCTGGAGAAGGACAAGGACCGGCCGCTGGCCAACCGGGCGCTCGCCGAGGTGCTGCCACCCGGCTCCACCTTCAAGATCGTCATGGCCGCCGCGGCGCTGGAGAACGGCATCGGCCAGCAGACCCAGATCCCGGCCGGGTCGAGCTACACCGCGCCGGGCGCCGGCAAGCCGATCAAGAACGCGGCACCGTCGATCTGCCCCGAGCCGCAGGTGACCCTGCGGGAGGCGGTGACCGAGTCCTGCAACACCGGCTTCGCGCAGCTCGGCGTGCGCCTCGGCGCGGACAAGGTCAAGGAGAAGGCACGGCAGTTCGGCTTCGAGCAGGAGGACCTCACGGTCGGCCAGCTCGGTGAGGGAGGCCTGCCGGTGGCGGCCAGCCGCACCGGCGACATGCAGAACCCGGACGGCAGCACCGACCCGGCGGCTCTGGCCCAGTCGTCGATCGGCCAGAACAACGTGCGGATGACACCGTTGCAGGGCGCGCTGATCGCCGCCGCAGTGGCGAACGACGGCAGCCAGATGCGCCCCTACCTGGTGAAGCAGCTCCTCGGGCCGGACCGCACCACTGTCTACGACGCGGCCAAGCCGCGCGAGCTGCGGCGCCCGGTCAGCAGCCAGGTCGCCACCGACCTGCGCTCGATGATGCAGAACGTGGTGAAGGAGGGCACCGGCCGCCGGGCCGACATCGACGGCTACGTGGTCGGTGGCAAGACCGGCACCGCGCAGTCCGGCCCGGACACGCCGGACCACGGCTGGTTCATCGGCTTCGCCCTGGACAAGGACGGCACGCCGCTCTCCGCGGTCTGCGTGGAGCTGGAGCAGGCCGGCAGCGGGGGCAGTGCCGAGGCGGCCCGGATCGCTGGCCGGATCATGGCGGCGGCCATCGCCGACTCCGGGAGGCGCTGACGTGCTCAGCCCGGGGGTGCAGCTCGGCAACCGCTACCGGCTCGACGAACGGATCGCCAGCGGTGGCATGGGCGACGTGTGGCGCGGCACCGACCAGGTGCTGGGCCGGACGGTCGCGGTCAAGAGCCTGCTGCCCGCGCTGCTCGACGAGCCGGGCTTCGCCGAGCGGTTCCGCGGCGAGGCCCGGACCATGGCCACCATCAACCATCCGGGCGTGGTCGACGTCTACGACTTCGGCAGCGACCAGCAGATCGCGTTCCTGGTGATGGAATACGTGGAGGGCGACGCGCTCTCCGCCACCCTCGGCCGGGTCGGCCGGCTCACCCCGGCCCGCACCATGGCGCTGCTGGCCCAGGCCGCCGACGCGCTGCACGCCGCGCACGAGAAGGGCATCGTGCACCGCGACGTGAAGCCCGGCAACCTGCTGGTCCGGCCGAACGGCACGCTGGTGCTCACCGACTTCGGCATCGCCCGCTCGGAGCTGGTCGGCCAGCTCACCGCCGCCGGTTCGGTGCTCGGCACCGCCTCCTACATCTCGCCGGAGCAGGCCACCGGAGCGGTGGCCACGCCCGCGTCCGACGTCTACGCGCTCGGGGTCGTCGCCTACCAGTGCCTGGCCGGTCGGCGTCCGTTCGAGGGGGACAATCCCCTGGAAATCGCCATGAAGCACGTGCGGGAGACGCCCCGGCCACTGCCGGCCGACATCCCGCCGCAGGTGCGGGCCATCGTCGAGCGGGCCATGGCGAAGGATCCGAAGGCCCGCTGGCCCAGTGCCGCCGCGCTGGCGAGCGTCGCCCGGCAGGCGAAGCTCGCGCTGTCCCAGCAGGCGCGCGGCGGTCGCCCGATCTCCGGCGTACCGGCCTCCCCGGCCGCGCCCGCCGCGCGGGCCCAGGTGCCGACCCCGGCACCCCGCCCCCAGCCGCCGCGACCCCCGGTGACACCGGCCCGCCCACCGGTCGGGCCGCGCCCGACCATGGTCGCGCATCCCGCCCCGCAGGCCCGCCCGCCGGTGGGGCCGCGCGGCGCGGCGCCCATTCCGCAACCGCGCCCCCCGCACAACCCCCTGGGGTACGCTCGCCCGCCGGCCGCCCCGCCGCCCCGCCGCTCGCGCTCCGGGCTCTGGACCACGGCGATCGTGGTGGCCGTGCTGGTCATCCTCTGCTCCGGCGTGATTTCGTTCTGGTACCGCAAATACGGCTCTGCCGCCCCCGGTTCGGTGAGTGTGAGCGTGACCTCCGGCGCGGTGCGGGCGTACGGGGGCGACTATCCGGTCCGCACGTCGTACCGTCGTGAGGTACGCCTCCTGCCGGCCGGCGGCGGTTCGACGACGAGCGAAGGACGAGAGACGCGATGACAGCGCAGGCCCGCCTGCTCGGTGGCAGGTATCAGGTCGGCGAGCTGCTGGGCTACGGCGGCATGGCGGAGGTGCACCGCGGTCGCGATCTCCGGCTCGGGCGGGACGTCGCGATCAAGATGCTCCGTGCCGACCTGGCCCGCGACGCCACCTTCCAGATGCGGTTCCGCCGGGAGGCGCAGAACGCGGCCTCGCTCAACCACCCGGCCATCGTCGCCGTCTACGACACCGGCGAGGAGACCGCGCCGACCGGCGAGACACTGCCGTTCATCGTGATGGAGTTCGTCAACGGGCGGACCCTGAAGGAGGTCCTCGGCGTCGAGGGGCGGCTCCAGCCGCGCCGGGCGTTGGAGATCTGCGCCGACATGTGCGCCGCGCTGGAGTTCAGCCACCGGCACGGCATCATCCACCGGGACATCAAGCCCGGCAACGTGATGCTCACCCAGACCGGCCAGGTCAAGGTGATGGACTTCGGCATCGCCCGGGCGCTGGCCAGCGGTGCCACCACGATGACGCAGACCAGCGCCGTCATCGGCACCGCACAATATCTTTCCCCGGAGCAGGCGCGCGGCGAGGCGGTCGACGCCCGCTCCGACGTCTACGCGGCCGGTTGCGTGTTGTTCGAGCTGCTCTGCGGGCACCCGCCGTTCGTCGGGGACAGCCCGGTCAGCGTCGCCTACCAGCACGTGCGGGAGCAGCCGCCGACGCCGAGCACGATCAACCCGGACGTCAACCCCGCGGTCGACGCCATCGTGCTCAAGGCGCTCTCCAAGAACCCGCTCAACCGCTACCAGAGCGCCGGCGAGATGCGGGCCGACCTGCTCCGCGCCGCCGCCGGCCGGCCGGTGCTGGCCACCCCCGTGATGCCGGCCGAGGAGACCATGCCGATGGCCGCCGCCGGTGGCGGCTACCAGGCGGCGCAGCAGACCCAGATGATGGGCCCGCAGACCCGGCAGCAGGCGCCGGCCCGGGTCGGCGACCCGCGCAAGCGCAGGAGTTCCTCCTGGGTCATCGCCACGTTCGCCGCGCTCGGGGTGCTTGCGGTGATCGCCCTGGGCACCGCGCTCTGGCTCAACCAGACCGGCACCGAGAAGGTCTCCGTGCCGCAGTTGGTGGACCGCACGCAGGCCGAGGCGCAGACCGCGCTCACCCAGGCCGGGCTGCGGTTCACCGCCGGCACCCCGGTCAAGAACGGCGAGTGCAAGGAAGGCACGGTGGTGGGCCAGAACCCGCCGTCCGGCCAGCGGGTGGAGAAGAACACCGCAGTCACGGTGCAGGTCTGCGCCGCCCCGGACGATGTCCAGATCCCGTCAAACCTGGTGGGCGGCACCTACGAAGCCGTGCAGGCGCAGCTGGAGGGCATGGGGTTCACCGTCGTCCGCAAAAACGTCAGCAGCGGCGTTCAGGAAGGGCAGGTCGTCAAGGTGTCGCCCGAGCAGGGCAGCACCGTGAAGCCGGGCAGCAAGGTGACCGTCGAGGTGTCCAAGGGCGACCTCACCAAGGTGCCGGACGTCGGCGGCTTCACCGAGGACCAGGCCAAGAAGCGACTGAAGGAAGCCGGTTTCGAGGTCAAGGTGGTCGAGGGCGAGCAGGTCGAGCCGGCCCAGGCGGGCAAGGTGAGCGGCCAGTCCCCGGCGGCCGGCAAGGAGCTGGCCAAGGGCGAGCGGGTCACGATCGAGGTCGACGTGCCGCTGCCGGAGGAGAGCGAGAGCCCGTCGCCGAGCGCGACCCCCAGCGCGACACCGACCACCCCCGGTGGCGGCGGTGGCGGCTTCCCCTTCCCCACCGTCCCGCCGACACGGGGCAACGGCGGCTGATCCTCGCCGAACCACACGCGGCGTTACCCGAGTGGGTGCCGCCCTGTGCGGTGTGCCCATCGGCCGACCTCGTCGCTCGGCCATCAAGCCCTGCTGGCCCGATACAACGGCACCGGAGACGGGGCGCAGCAGTACGGCCGGGAACTGCTCGCCTCTACAACGTCCTGGAGAACTACAACGGCCTCAGTCGAGCGCAGTAAAGGAATCCGTACTTGACGCGTTCGCGGACATGGAAACTGTCGGTGCCCGTCGGCGTGAACCTGCTGCTCGGGATTCCGGCGACAGTGCCGCTGTTCCTGGCCTGGTACATCATCGTGAATGGCCCGTTGGCAGCTCTGGGATGGACCCGGCGGGATCCGAGCGAGGACGACGGCATGCTTCCCTGGGTGCTCGTCGCCGTGCCCGTGTTCTGCGTGTTCGGCCTGGTCTGGGGCCTTGTGAACGTGTGGCTGCGTCGCCGCACCACCGCCGCATCCGCCGCGCAGTACTGGGTGGCGTGTGTGGCTGCTTCCCTCATGCCCTACGTCGTCGGCTTCTTTCTGCTCTGATCGCCACCGGAAGGGACACGAACATGATTCACCGAGCGACTCGAAGGGCGGTTCTACGGGCCGCCGCGCTGACGGGTACGGCCGCCGCTGTCGGCGCAGCACTGCCCGGCGCTTACGCGTCGGCCGCCGAGCGTCGCCGGCCCAAGCGGCCGGCGACATCGGCGAACGGGTGGACGATCCAGGCCAACGTGGATCGTGACTCGCAGGTGTGGACGCGGTCCGTTGCCGGCACCGGACTGACCGTGCCGGTTTGGATCGGCGACGTCGAGGCCATCCTGTTGCACCTCGTGCGACGGTTCCACTACGAGATCGAGGACGTGCGCGGGGCCGATCTGACGGGGTGGTGCGACATCAGCCAGCTCCGCAGGCGCGCACCGGAGTCCAATCTCGCATCCGGTACGGCAATCCGGATTCGGCCCGGCGCGCGTGCGAAGGGTGGGTTCTTCCCGCTGCAGGAACTGGCGTTGCGGGACATTCTCGCCGACTGCGAGGGGGCCGTACGCTGGGGTGGTGACGATCGCGACGTCGACGAGTCGTTGTTCTACATCGCGTTCGGCCCGCATGACCAGCGGATCCGGACGGTCGCCGACAGGCTTCGCGGCTGGGCGGCGACGCCCGGAGAAGGCGCGGGAGCGAGCGTCGACTACCTCTCGTCTTCCCGACGCGATCGGGCCGACAACCTGGCGCGCGCCCAGCGATTGCGCTGACGTCGAGCGTCTAGGTCGTGGCGAAGGCCGTCCGGCGGCGCGCGTCGGCCTCGGCGGCCAGCTCCGGGGCCCGCTCCAGCGCCGCCGGATAACCGCAGGCGGCGAGCCAGTTCGCCAGCAGGAGATGGCCGCCCTCGGTCAGCACCGACTCGGGGTGGAACTGGACGCCCTCGATCGGCAACGTCCGGTGCCGCATCGCCATCACCACCCCGGAGGCGGTCCGACCGGTCACCTCCAACTCGTCGGGAAGCGACTCGGGCAGCACGGCGAGCGAGTGGTAGCGGGTGGCGGTGAACGGGTCGGGCAGGCCGGCCAGCACACCCACGCCCTGGTGGCGCACCTCGGAGGTCATGCCGTGCAGCAGCTCCGGTGCGCGGGTCACGGTGGCGCCGAACGCCTCGCCGATGGCCTGATGACCGAGGCAGACGCCGAACAGGGGGAGCTTGCCGGCGTACCCGCGGATCACGTCCAGGCAGACGCCGGCCCGGTCCGGGCTGCCCGGACCAGGCGAGATCAGCACACCCGCCGCGCCGGCCCGGCCGACCCCGGCCACGTCGATCTCGTCGTTGCGGCGCACGTCGCAGTCCACCCCGAGCTGGCCGAGGTATTGCACCAGGTTGAAGACGAACGAGTCGTAGTTGTCGATCACCAGGACGCGCATCGGGTCACCTGGTCGGGGTGGGCGGCGGTGCGTTGTTCGTCTCGGTGCTGTAGGGCAGATCCTCGTCCTCGGCCGGCTGCCCGGTCGGGTCGGTGAATCCTCCGGGGCCGTCGCCCGGCCCGCCGGCGGGCTGCTCGACCTGCACGTCGTCGAAGGGCAGCAGCGGCTCGGCCCACGGGAAGACCACGAGCCAGAGCAGGGCGACGGTGGCCACGGCCAGCAGCGCCGAGCCGATCAGCTTGCCGGGCAGGCCCCACGGCAGTTTCCGCCAGATCCACGAATACACGGTTCAGCCTCCCAGCTCGGCCGGCCGGCCCGCCGACTTGGCCTGCGCGCGGTCGAAACGGGCGTGGATGATCAGCCGCTGGTAGTTGTCGAACTTGGGATTGCAGGTGGTCAGCGTGAGCAGTTTCTCGGTCGCCCGGCTGCCCGGCTTGCCCGGCACCGGCGCGACCACCTCGACCTGGGACGGCTTGACGATGCGCTGCTGGTAGACCCGGTAGACGAGCCACTCGGTCTTCGTCTCCACCACTATCGCGTCGCCGTTCTTCAACTCGTCCAACTGCCAGAACGTGGACCGGATGCGGTGCCCGGCGACGGAGAAGTTGCCCACCTCGCCGGGCATCGCGCTGTCCGGGTAGTGACCAGGCGCGTAGCGGATGTCGTCCGGGCTGACCCCTTCGACCACCACCCAGTGCTTGTCGAGCTTCGGGATGTAGAGGCCGGCGACCGGCTTCCCCTCGGCCGGCGGCTTCGGCTTCGTGCTCGGGCCGGTGGTCGGGCCGACCGTCGGGTCCGCCGCCCACGCCTGGGCGAGCTGGCCGTTCAGGTCGTTCTGATGGGCGTCGACGATGACCGACTTGCCCCAGATCTCGTAGCCGGCGAAGAGGAGCACCACCAGCCCGAACGTGATGAGCAGCTCGCCCGCGCCCCGGACGAGCGTGCGCAGCCGGGAACCGGCGGTGGGCCGGGTCAGCTCGGAGTAGACACTCTTGTAACCCTCGCCGGTCTGCTCCGGCCGGAGCTGCACCACCCGCTCGCCGCGCCGCGGTCGCGGCGGCTCGGCCGGCGGTTGCGCGCCGTCGTCGCCGGTGTCGGGCGGCGGGGGCACCGCACCCATCAGCCCGGTGGCGTCGAGCCGGGGATCGGCCGGCGGGCGGGTGACCGGGGGCAGCACCGCGGTCGCCGCCGGGTCGGCCGGCGTGTCCGGCCCGCGGCCGGTCGGACCACCCGATCGGGGTACGCCTGCGTGCCGCTCGGCGGCGTCGGTGCGCCGCCGGGACCGCTCGGCCACCGGCGGGATGAAGTGGGTCGGTCCGTCACCCGGTGCGGCCGGTCGCACACCGCCGGCTCGACCTGGCGCGGCCCCGGCCCGGGGCGGTGTCATCTCGGGTCGGCCGGGCGCGGCGCGGGGGTGATTCGGTGCGGCTTTCGGTCGGGCGGGCGTGGCACCGGGTCGGTCCGCCGTAGCCCCCGGCCGCCCCGAGGCGGCGTGGGGGTGGTTCGGCGCGGCGTCGGCCGGGCGGAAGCGCGTTCCCCGGTCCGGGGAGTCGAACCGGCGGTCGTCGGCGGGCCCGGGTGGCCCGGCGGCCCGCCGGCGGTCGGCGGCGGGCGGGCCGCCGGGCGGGTTCCGGCTCTCCGCGGCCCAGCTCTGCGGGCCGGTGGCCGGCTGGCCGGGGTGGCGGGACGGGGGCTGGGCCGCAGCGTGGGGGGCGGCGTGACTCGGCGGACGCGGCTGGTTGCCCGGCCAGGCGGGCGGCGGGGTCGGGCGGGCGGGACCGCGTCGCGCCGGGGCGGAGTGGGCCGGGCCGGCGTCCGGCCAGGGCAGATCGAGCGGAGGCGGCGGGCGCTCGGCCGTCGGGGGCGTCGGGCGCTTCACCTTCGGCAGGAACGCGGTCGGCTCCTCCGGCCGGGCCCGGCCGCGACCGTCGCGTTCCCCGCGACCGTCGCGTTCGCCGGGGCCGTCGCCGTTCACCTGGGCACCGTCGCGGACTGCAGCCCGGTGGAACCCTCGAACGCCGGCACGGTGACGGTGGAGACCTGCTCGCTGTAGCCGAGCTGGTAGTGGTCGGCCACTTCCTTGAACACCCGGACTCCCTCAGAGGCGGCGAGCGCCCGCTCGAACTCGACGGGATCGCCGATGGCCACGATCTTGAAAGGAGGGGAGTAAACCCGGCCGTGCAGCAGCAGGGTGTTACCGACGCAGCGTACCGCGCTGGTGCTGAGCACGCGGACGTTCATGATTGACATGGCTTCCGCGCCGCCGGCCCAGAGCGCGTTCACCACCGCCTGGACGTCCCCCTGGTGCACCACCAGGTCGTCGTTGCTGGCGCCCTTGGGCAGCGGCTGGCCGGGCCCCCAGTCGGCGTCGTTCAACTCGATGGTGATCCCGGGGCCGGTGAGCGCGGAGAAGCCGGCGGCCTGCCGGGTCGCGGCGGCCCGGTCCCGCTGCGTCTTCACCGGCCCGTCGGTGCCGGCCAGGGCCTCGGTCTGCTCCTCGACCTCGTCGCGCAGCAGGGCGGCCTTGGCCTCGCTGGCCGCCACCTGCGCACGCCGGTCCTCGATCAGTTGGGTGAGTTGCGGACGCCGGTCCTCGCGCAACGACGTGCCGCCGGCGGTGGTGGCGGTGGTGGTGAACAGCAGCCCGGCCGCGGCGGCGATCAGGGGCACGCCGATCGACCAGCCCGGCCGGCGCTGGCGCGCCCGCCGGGGCAGCAGGCCGGCGACCGCGCGGCGGAGCGCCTTCTGCCAGGAGGCGGCGCCGGACGTGTACTCCACCGGGCGTTCCCTTTCCCGTCGTCTCGTTCCGGCCCGCGCCGGTGCGAACCACGCTGCTCGACCCGAAAAGTTCGCTTTTTCCGGTAACTCCGTGCACCGGCCCGACCCCATTCGTGGCCTGGATGCTCCTTCCGGACTACGCTAGCTGTCGAACATTATTGGCCATGGACCGTCGCCCCCGCGCCCGGTTGTCAGGCCGGACGAGGTCGTACCCCCCTCTGGAGAGCGTCGTGCCCAAGTCTCAGGTCCGCAAGAAGAAGGTGTACACCCCGCCGACGGACGTGCGTCCGACGGCGACGGCGTCGACGCGCAAGCCTAGCCCGATCTGGCTGCCGGTCACGGCCGTCGCGCTGATCGTGGTCGGCATCGGCTGGCTGGTGGTCTACTACCTTTCCGAGCAGGCTTACCCGGTCGCCTCGTGGGGTTACTGGAACCTCGCGGTGGGCTTCGGCGCGATGGTCTCGTCGCTGATCCTGCTTTCCCGCTGGCGCTGAGCGGGGCGCTTCCACCCCCGGTTCAGGTCACGCCACGCCGCCCCTGCCCGGCACCCGGGCGCCGGTCCGCCTAAGGTGTCCGCAGGGCGGCGTGGCCAATGCGAGAAGACTCACGTTACTGCTGAGTAACCCTCCGCGTAGGCTGCACTGACAAGCAGCAGACCGGGAGGCCAACTCGATGGGCAGCGTCCAGATCGTCACCACGATCCTCGCGGCCGCCATCACCGCCGTTGCGGTGTGGCTTGCGGTACGCGCGGTCATGAAGATGACGGCCGTCATCCGGCTCGGGCAGCCCGCGCCCGAGCGGTTCGCCGACAAGGGCGCGCGCACGACCAAGATGCTGGTGGAGACCGCCGGTCACACCCGCATGCTGAAGTGGAGCGTGGTCGGGGCCGCCCACTGGTTCGTGATGGTCGGCTTCGTCGTGCTGTCACTGCTGGTGCTGGAGGCGTACTTCGAAGTCGTCTCGCCCGGCGGCGGGCTGCCGATCATCGGGCACTGGACGGTCTTCGGCCTGGCCACCGAGTGGATCGGCATCCTCGGCCTGGTCGGCATCGTGGTGCTGATGGCGATCCGGCTGCGGAACCGGCCGACCCGCCCCGGCGGCCTGTCCCGGTTCACCGGGTCGACCATGTGGCAGGGCTACTTCGTCGAGTGGGTGGTGCTGCTGGTCCTGATCTTCGGCTTCGTGATCCGCGGCTTCAAGGTGGCCACCGACCACTTCGAGTACCCGGTCTGGGCCACCCCGCTCAGCCACGCGGTCGGCGCCGCGCTCCCGGCCTGGACGGCCGGCGTCAGCGTGGCCGCCCTGATCAAGATCGTGATCTCGATGACCTGGCTCATCGTGATCTCGCTCAACGTCACCATGGGTGTCGCCTGGCACCGCTTCCTGGCCTTTCCCAACATCTTCTTCAAACGCGACCCGGAGAAGCCGGCCGGATCCGGCCTGGGCCCGCTGCGCCCGATGACCAGCGGGGGCAAGCCGCTCGACTTCGAGGAGGCCGACCCCGAGTCCGACCAGTTCGGCGTCGCCCAGGTCGAGCAGTTCACCTGGAAGGGCCTGCTCGACTTCAGCACCTGCACCGAGTGCGGCCGGTGCCAGTCGCAGTGCCCGGCCTGGAACACCGCCAAGCCGCTGTCGCCGAAGCTGCTGGTGCTGAGCCTGCGCGACCACGCGTACGCGAAGGCGCCCTACCTGCTGGCCGGCGGCGGCAAGGACCTGACCGGCGAGGAGAAGGGCACCGAGGAGCAGTTGGCCGGCGTCGACGTGCTGGCCATGGCCGAGGCCGACCGGCCGCTGATCGGCACCGCCGAGGAAGGCGGTGTCATCGACCCGGACGTGCTCTGGTCCTGCACCACCTGCGGGGCCTGCGTCGAGCAGTGCCCGGTGGACATCGAGCACGTCGACCACATCGTCGACATGCGCCGCTACCAGGTGCTGATCGAGTCGAGCTTCCCCTCCGAGGCCGGCGTGATGCTCCGCAACCTGGAGAACAAGGGCAACCCGTGGGGCGCGCCGCAGAACACCCGAGAGGACTGGACCAAGGGGCTCGACTTCGAGGTGCCCCGGGTCGGCGAGGTCGACGACTTCGAGTACCTGTTCTGGGTCGGCTGCGCCGGTGCGTTCGAGGACCGGGCCAAGAAGACCACCCGGGCCGTCGCCACACTGCTCAACGAGGCCGGCGTCAGCTTCGCCATCCTGGGCGAGGGCGAGACCTGCACCGGTGACCCGGCCCGCCGGATCGGCAACGAGTTCGTGTTCCAGATGCTCGCCCAGCAGAACGTCGAGACGCTGAACGAGGCGTTCGACGGCCGGGACAAGGCCAAGCGGAAGATCGTCGCCACCTGCCCGCACTGCTTCAACACTCTGGGCAACGAGTACGGCCAGCTCGGCGGCGAGTTCGAGGTGGTGCACCACACCCAGTTGCTGGCCCACCTGGTCAGCGCCGGCAAGCTCACCCCGGTGCAGCCGGTCGACGGCGGCGTGACCTACCACGACCCCTGCTACCTGGGCCGGCACAACCGGATCTTCGCGGCCCCCCGCGAGGTCCTCGGCGACTCCATGCAGGGCGAGCTGACCGAGATGCCGCGCAACAGCGAGCGCTCCTTCTGCTGCGGCGCCGGCGGCGCCCGGATGTGGATGGAGGAGAAGATCGGCAAGCGGATCAACGTGGACCGGGTCGAGGAGGCCATGGCCACCGGGGCGAAGACCATCGCGGTCGGCTGCCCGTTCTGCTCGACGATGCTCAACGACGGCGTCAACGGCAAGGGCGCCGGCGAGGACGTCGAGGTGGTCGACGTGGCAAGCGTGCTGCTGCGCTCGGTCAAGCCGGAGGCCCCGGCGGGCGAGCCGGAGACCGCGCCGGCGGCCGGCTGAGGCGTACCCCGGCGAGGAGCCGGGCCACGACGGCGGCGGGGCACCCGTGCGGTGCCGGGTGACCCGCCACCGGCGCCCGCGTGCCACAATCACGCCCATCGACGGCCTGCTGGTTCTGACGCTGTTGCCCCTGGTCGGCTTCGTGCTGCTGACCGCCGGCAACGCCTTCTTCGTCGCGGCCGAATTCGCCCTGGTCACCGTCGACCGGGCGGAGATCGACAGGCGGGCCGGCGAGGGCGACGGCCGGGCCGCCACGGTCCGCCGGGCGCTGCGGGACCTGTCCTTCCAGCTCTCCGGCGCGCAGCTCGGCATCACCATCACCGCGCTGCTCACCGGCTATCTGGCCGAGCCGGCGCTGGCCCGCCTCGTCGCGCCGCTGCTGCACCCGTTCGGCGGGGCGGACCGGTTCTCCGGGTTGCTCGCCCTGGCCCTGGCCACGCTCGTCTCGATGCTCTTCGGCGAGCTGGTGCCGAAAAACCTGGCGCTGGCCCGCCCGATGCCGGCCGCGCTGGCCACCGCCGCGCCGATGCGCGCCTTCTCCCGCACCTTCGGCTGGTTGATCCGGCTGCTCAACGACTCGGCGAACCGATTGGTCCGCCGGCTCGGCCTGGAGCCGCAGGAGGAACTGGCCAGCGCCCGCTCCCCGGAGGAGCTGGGGTTGCTGGCGGCGATCTCGGCGCGGGCCGGCGCGCTGCCGCCGGACACGGCGATGCTGCTGCGCCGCACCATCCGCTTCGGCGACAAGCGCGCCGCCGAGGCGATGACGCCCCGCGTCGACGTGATCGCGTTGCGCGCCACCGCGACCGTCGCCGAGCTGCTGGAGGCGTCCCGGCAGACCGGCCGGACCCGGTTCCCGGTGTACGAGGAGACCCTCGACCTGGTCACCGGTGTCGCCGGAGTGCCCGACGCGCTCGGCGTGCCGCTGGCCCGGCGCTCCGCCACCACCGTCGCGTCGGTCGCCCGGGAACCGGTGTACGTCCCGGAGAGCCTCGACCTGGACGGGGTGCTGGCCGCGCTCAAGGACGCCGGCGCGGTCCTGGCCATCGTGGTCGACGAGTACGGCGGCACCGACGGTGTGGTGACCGTGGAGGATCTGGTCGAGGAACTGGTCGGGGAGATCGCCGACGAGTTCGACCCGGCCGCGGTGGACGACCTCGGGCCGGTGGAACTGACCGTGCCCGGCGGGGAACGCACCGTCTTGGTCGACGGCCTGCTGCGCGCCGACGAGCTGGTCGAGCAGGCCGGTTTCCGGCTGCCCGAGGGGCCGTACGAAACGCTCGGCGGCTTCCTGATGGCCCGCCTCGGCCACATCCCGGTGCCCGGCGAGTCGGTCGACGAGGCCGGCTACGAGTTCACCGTGGTGGAGGTCGACCGGCACCGGATCGAGCAGGTCCGGGTGGTGCGCCCCGAGGAGCCCGACGACGGTGCCTGAGCTGCTTGTCGCCCTGGTGTTGCTGCTCGGCAACGCCTTCTTCGTGGGCAGCGAGTTCGCGTTGATCGCGTCCCGCCGTACCGTGATCGAACCGCTCGCGACGACGTCGAAGCGGGCCCGGTGGGCGTTGGCCGCGATGAACCAGATCCCGCTGATGATCGCCGGGGCGCAGCTCGGCATCACGGTCTGCTCGCTCGGCCTCGGCGCGATCGCCGAGCCGGCGCTGGCTCACCTGCTGGAGGTGCCGTTCACCGCGCTCGGCCTGCCGGTCTCCGCGGTGCACCCGGTGGCGTTCGTGATCGCGCTGGCGGTGGTGGTGTTCCTGCACACCGTGGTCGGCGAGATGGTGCCGAAGAACATCACGCTGGCCGGTCCGGAGCCGTCGGCGCTGTGGCTCGGCCCCGCGATGCTCGCCTTCTGCCTGGCCACCAAGCCGCTGCTGCTGGCGATGAAGTGGTCGGCCCGGCAGGTGCTGCGGTGGTGGCGGGTGGAGGCGACGGACGCGGTGAAGACGGTGTTCACCGCGGAGGAGTTGGCCGGGCTGGTGTCCCAGGCGCGCACCGAGGGGCTGTTGGACGCCGAGGAGCACGCCCGGATCACCGGCGCGCTCGCCCTGCACAGCCGCACCGCCGCCGACGCCCTGCAACCGTGGTCCACGGTCACCACCGTGGCCGAGGACGTCTCACCGGCCTCGCTGGAGGTGCTGGCGACCCGCACCGGCCGGTCCCGCTTCCCGGTGGTGCAGCGGGCCACCCGCCGGGTGCTGGGCTTCGTGCACGTCAAGGACGTGCTCGGGTACGCCGGGGCGAGCCGGCTGGGGCCGGTGCCGGCCGAGGTCTACCGGCCGCTGGCCGTGGTGCCGCCGGACCGTACGCTCGCCGATCTGCTGCTGGCGATGCGCCGCGAGCGCCGGCACATGGTGCTGGTCAGTGACGGTCGCCGGCCGCTGGGCGTGGTGACGCTCGACGACGTATTGACAGCCATCGTCGGCAAGTGAACGAATACCCTTGGTGTGCAACTGATTGCGGACACGTGATTGAACAACGGGTCGCCTTGATTCCACCCGGGTGCCTTCCCTAATGTGATGCACCGACCGTTGTGGGTCGTCCGCCTCGATCTTCCCTCTCGCGAGGCGCCCGCCGGTCGGTTGCAAAGGAGTCCGTGCCGGTGGCAACCATGCCTCCTCGACGTCCCGCCCCGAGTGCTCCTCCCGGCCGGCTGGCCGGGTTCCACCGGGTGGTACGCCGTCTCCTCACCCTGGTCGCGGCCGTCGTGGTCGGCGCCGGCATGCTGGCGGCCCCGGCGCATGCGGCGCCCTCGGTGGACGAGATCGACGCCCAGATCGACAAGCAGTGGGAGAAGCTCGAACCCACCATCGAGAACTACAACAAGGTCCGCGCCCAGCTCAAGGCCAACCAGAAGAAGTCGGACAAGCTGCGGGACAAGATGGTCCCGCTGGAGCTGGCCTCGACGCTGGCCATGAACAAGGTCGGTGACATCGCCGCCCGTTACTACATGCGGGGCCCGTCGCAGGAGATGGGCGCGCTGCTGGTGAGCACCAGGCCGGGCACGCTGGCCGAGCAGCTGGTCATGCTCGACCGGATCGCCGACGACCAGCGCCGGCAGATCGCCGGGGTGCTCGCGACCCGCGACAAGTACAACCGGGAGAAGCAGAAGCTCGACGAGATGATCGCGACCGAGAAGAAGCAGGAGGCCCAGCTGGCCGCGCAGAAGAAGCAGATCGACTCGGAGATCAAGCGGCTGACCGCGATGCTGCCGGTGACCTCGATCCGGCCGGCCGGCTGCCCGAAGATCGACGGCGTGGTGAGCAGCGCCGCGCGTACCGCGATCAAGACGGCGTGCGCCCAGGTCGGCGACCCGTACGTGTGGGGCGCCACCGGCCCGGACTCGTTCGACTGCTCGGGCCTGACGCAGTACGCCTACAAGGCGGCGGGCATCTCGCTCACCCACTTCACCGGCGCCCAGTGGAACGAGGGCCGGAAGGTCTCCCGATCTGAGGCCAGACCCGGTGATCTGGTCTTCTTCGGCGGCGACCTGCACCACGTCGGGCTCTATCTCGGCAACGGGGTGATGGTGCACGCGCCCCGGACCGGCAAGCCGGTCCAGGTGTCCAGCATCAGCACCCAGCCGCTCGCCGGCTTCGTCCGGGTCGGCTGACCCCGCACCAGCTTCGACGGCGAAGGCCCCCGGTCCGACTCGGAGCGGGGGCCTTCGCGACGTCGGTGGCCGCTACCGCGGCGCGCCGATCGGCGACGGCAGGATCAGCACGTCGGCGAGGTTCACGAACATGATCCGGTGGCCGAACTGGACCTGCACGTAGCGGTTCTTCCCGCGTACCACGGTCCGGTCACCCGGGGCCGAGCCGTCGAACGACACGGCCCGGTAGTACTCGCCCGGCAGCACGTCGCCGACCGCATACCGCTGGCCGGCGGCGAGCGTGTACTGGAGCGGCGAGATGGTCTGGTAGGGGATGGTGTCCGGGTAGGCGGCCTGTTCCGGGTAGGCGCGGCCGTACACCGGGATCGTCGCCTTGCCGGGCCGGGGCGTCACCACGAGGCCGGTCGCCCACTTCGCGGTGGGCGCGGAGGCCGGGTTGTGGAACCACGCCTTCTGGCCGAGATACCAGATCGCCGTCCAGTCACCCTGCCGGCCGGCCACCGCGTACGTCTGTCCGGCGGAGGCGCGGGCGCCGTGGTCCGAGATGTACATCGTGTCCGGGGTGCCGTCCGGGCGCAGCCCGAGGTCGTTGACCAGCGGGGCGTCCGCGCTCGGCGCGGTCCGCAGGAGCACCGCCGAGGAGCCGCGCGCCGGGCAGGTCTCGGCCGGCGGGGTGGGCGTGGGGACGCCCGGCGGCTGCTGGTTGCAGCCGACGAACGCCGGCCGGTTGGTGGCGAAGTCCGGGTCGATGGTGACCAACCCGGTGCGCGGGGTGCCGGTGGTCCGCAACGGCGCCTTCATCAGGTCGAAGTAGTGCGACCAGTCCCAGTAGGGGCCCGGGTCCCAGTGCATGCCCTTGACCGTGCCGGCCACGGTGCCGGGCACGTTGTCGTGCCCGATGATGTGCTGCCGGTTCAGCGGGATGCCGAACTTGTGCGCCAGATACCGGACCAGCTTCGCCGAGCTGCGGTACATCGCCTCGGTGTACCAGGTGCCCTGCCCGGCGAAGCCCTCGTGCTCCAGGCCGATGGACTTGGCGTTGACGTACCAGTTGCCGGCGTGCCAGCCGACGTCCTTGGCCTTGATGTGCTGGGCGACGTAGCCGTCCACCGAGCGCAGCGTGTAGTGCCAGCCCAGGTAGTCGGCCCGCTTCACCAGATCGACGCTGGGGTCGAAGTAACCCTCGGTGTCGTGGATGACGATGTACTCGATCTTCTGCTGCTTCGGCCGGTCGCCCAGGTCGTGGTTGCCGTAGTCGCCCGGGTCGGCGCTGAGCTGCTCGTAGGGGGCGGGAATCCACTCGCAGGCCAGCCGCACCGGGCACTCCAGCCCGTCCGGCCGCGCGGCGTGGCGCAGCCCGAGGCGGGCGAGGCGGCTACGGTCCGGCTGCGCGGAGGTGGCGGCCAGCGTGACCCGCTGCCCGTCGTCGGTGGTGCGGGTGGCGCCCTGGCCGAGCTGGTCGTAGACCTCGTCGGCGAAGGCCGCCGCCGCGTCGGAGGTGTCCGCGCCGGAGTAGCGAGCCACCGCGCCGTACCAGGCCGCCGGGTCGCTGCCGGCGCCGACCGGCCCGCCCAGTGCCTTCTGGTACGAGGCGAGCAGCGCGGCGCCGCCCCGGATGTTCGCGGCCGGGTCGGTGCGCAGCTTGCGCGCGTCGAGCCCGGTGAGCGTCGCGGCGGCGTCGAGCGTCTGGAGCGAGGCCGCCGGCAGCGGCGTCTCCCGGGCCGGCGCGGCAGCGGTGGCCGGGTCGAGGGTGAGCGGGCGTGCGTCGTCGCCGCGCGGGTCCTCGTCCTCGTCGACGTGCGCGCTGCCCGGCCTGGCGAGCACGTGGGTGGCGTCGGTCAGGTGCATCGGGCCGTAGCCGCCGCTGGTGCTGGGCTGGCCGGGGTGGACGTCCCAGCGGGACTCCAGGTAGGAGACACCGAGCAGCACGTTCTGCGGCACGCCGTACTCGGCCGCCGCGGCGGCGTACTGCTGCTGCCGGTCCCCGGCGGACGGTGGCGCCGCGGTCACCGGGCCGGTGGTCGCGAGTGCGGTGGCGGTCGCCACGGCGGCGGCGAGCAGTATCCGTCTGCCCGACGGCGGGGGTGAGAGGTGCATCGAACCTCCTGGACAGGGATGGGGGTCACTGCGTCCCCCACCCTCACTCCGCGAGCCGGGAGGGTCAATACCTTTCCGGTAGGTAATCTGTCATGAAAAAAAGCTTCACGCCGGTTCGGTCGGCGCGGCCGGTACGGAGTGTCACGGCCGTTCGGGTTGCGGATCGGTAACACGGGTACCTACTCTGGTCAGTCGTCGGCCGCCAGTCTCACCGTCCACCCCGGGCGGTGACGGTCCGACACCGCCGAGTCGCCCACGGGCGAACCGGGGACCCAGGTAACCGGGGTGAATCCGCAGCCACTGCGGTAGGGCGGCTCCCTTCCCGCCCGAACCCGTCAGCTAACCCGGTAGGCGGTCAGACGAAGGAGAACCGACGCCCGGTGGCACACCATGCCCCGCGGCCGACGTCGAGCCGGTCGATGGACCGGTCCGCAGTCGTGCCGCGATCCCGCTGGTCCCGCTTCACCACCACACTCGCCGCGCTGGTCGGCGCCGCCGTCGTCCTGACCGGCGGCGCGACGGCGGCCCACGCCGAACCCTCGGTCGCCGAGATCGAGGCCCGGATCGACCGCGACTGGAACAAGCTCGAACCCGTCATCGAGCAGGTCAACGCCGTACGCGAGCAGCTCGCGGTGCGGCGCAAGCAGGCCGACGCGCTCGGTAAGCAGATCGCCCCGCTCCAGGCCCGGGTGGACGCCGCGCTCGGGCAGGTCGGCGGGCTCGCCGCCGACGCCTACAAGGGCGACAACCTCTCCACCGTGAACGCCCTGCTGGGCAGCCGCTCGCCGAGCGAACTGGTCAGCGGCCTGGAGATGCTCGACCGCTTCGCGCACCACCAGCAGCAACAGGTCCGCGACATCGCCGCGTTGCGCGACGAACTGTCCGCGAAGAAGAAGCCGCTGGACGCGATGGTCGCCGACCTGAGCCGCACCGAGGCGCAACTCGCGGCGAAGAAGAAGCAGATCGACGCCGAGATCGCCAAGCTCCAGAAGCTGCGCCTCAAGGTGTACGGCAACGGCGGCGGCGGTCCGCTGCGGCCGGCTCCCTGCCCCGCCGGATATCCCGGCGGCGCGGCCGGGGTGGCGGTCAAGTTCGCCTGCGCCCAGATCGGCAAGATCTATGTCTGGGGCGCGGCCGGCCCGGACCACTTCGACTGCTCCGGCCTGACCATGGCCGCCTGGGCCAAGGCGGGTGTCTCGCTGCCGCACAACGCGCGCCAGCAGCACAACGTCACGAGTCGGGTCAGCCGCGCCGAGCTGCGCGCCGGTGACCTGGTCTTCTACTACGGCGACCTGCACCACGTGGGGATGTACGTCGGCGACGGCTGGGTGGTGCACGCCTCTCAGTCCGGCAAGCCCATCACCATGAAGCGCGTCGACGACGGCGACATCAACAGCTACGGCCGCCCCGGCTGAGATGCAAGGAGGGGCCCCCGGTTAACGCATTCCGCATAACAGGGGGCCCCTCTTAACAACTCAGCAGGCGTCAGCGGGTCGGCCAGGTGCGCCAGCTCTGCCAGGACCGGCTCGGCGTCGGGCCGCGCTGGCCCTGGTAGCGCGAGCCGTAGACGGCCGAGCCGTACGGGTGTTCGGCCGGCGAGGAGAGCCGGAAGATGCACAACTGGCCGATCTTCATGCCCGGCCAGAGCGTGATCGGCAGATTCGCCACGTTGGACAGCTCCAGCGTGACGTGGCCGGAGAAGCCCGGGTCGATGAAGCCGGCGGTGGAGTGGGTCAGCAGCCCGAGCCGCCCCAGCGACGACTTGCCCTCCAGCCTGCCGGCCAACTCCTCGCCCAGCGAGATCACCTCGAGCGTGGAGGCGAGCACGAACTCGCCCGGGTGCAGCACGAAGGGCTGACCCTCCGGCACCTCCACCATCGAGGTCAGGTCGTCCTGCTGCATCGACGGGTCGATGTGGGTGTAGAGATGGTTGTTGAAGACCCGGAACAACCGGTCCAGGCGTACGTCGATGCTGGACGGCTGCACCAGCGTGGGCTCGAAGGGCTCCAGCGCGAGCGTGCCCGTCTTGATCTCGGAGACCAGGTCGCGGTCGGAGAGCAGCATCGGAACACCATAGCGACCGGTATCGGTGACCTGCGTGTCGGACTACATCTTCGTACACCTGTTCGATAGAATGTCCGCATGGCTTCCTGGTTCGAATTCGCCGCCGACGAGCCCCGCCTCGCCGCCGAGATCCGCCTTCTGATTAAGCAGTACGGGCCGGGCTTCGGCTACCTCGCCACGGTCCGCGCGGACGGTGGTCCCCGGGTGCATCCGGTCTCCCCGCTGATCACCGACGACGGGCTCTGGTGCTTCGTCATCGACTCGCCGAAACGGCGCGACCTCGAACGCGACGGCCGCTACGCGCTGCACTCGTTCCCCCCGGAGGAGAGCGACGACGAGGCGTACGTGGCGGGCCGGGCGCACCCGGTGGCCGATCCGGCCACGGTGGCCCGGCTGGCCCGGCTCGGCCGGGCGGCTCCGCAGGGCGACTGGCGGCTGTTCGAGTTCACCGTCGACGTGGCGATGCTGACCCGGCGCGACCAGGTCGCCCGCCCCGGCGCCGGCCGGCCGCAGATGCGCCTCTGGCTCGATCCCCGGGGCGGCGCGCCGACGCTGCGGCGCGACCCGCTCATCCCGGAGGGCCGGCGTGGCCGGCACGGCTTCGACACTCGCCGCCCGGCCGCCTGACCGGCCGCTCTCGGCCGGGCCGGTCAGGCGGTCGGCCGTCGTCGACGGTGGCCGTCCACCCACGACCGGGCCGGAAACGACGGGTGCCGGCCCCGTCCGAGGACAGGGCCGGCACCGTACGCGGTTCGTCGGGTCAGGCCGCGCGGTAGGCGTTCCACGCGGTGAGCATGCGGCTCGCCTGGCCGGCGGTGAACTGGTACATGCAGGAGTCGTAGGTGTAGTCCATGAAGTTGGTGATCGGGTCCTTGCCGCTGGCGGAGCAGGTGTCCCGGCCGGTCGGGCACTGGTAGGCGGGGGATGCCTCGGCCGGGGTGTCGGAGACGCTGTCGCCCGAGCCGGAGCACCCGCCCTGGAAGGTGTGGTAGAGGTTCAGCCAGTGGCCGATCTCGTGGGTGCCCGTGTCGCCCTGGTTGTAGTTGGTCGCCGTGCCGCCGGGGAGCGACTCGTTGAGCACGACCACGCCGTCCATCTTGTCCAGCTTCCGCTTCGGGAACGTCGCCCAGCCGAGCAGGCCGTCGCTCAACTCACCGAGGTACATGTTGAGCGTGTTCTTGCCGCCCGTGCGCAGCGAGGTCTTCATCGACCGCTCCGCCGAGGAGCCCTGCACGATCGGGTACCACGACGGGTTGGTCACCCGGTTGATCTTCGTGAGCTGGAACGAGAACGCGGTGGCCGCGCCGCCGGTGGAGCCCGAGTACGACTGGTTCAGCACGCTGATCTGCTGGTTGATCAGCGAATCCGGGATGTTGCCGCCGGCCCGGGTGCTGTTCTCCTGGATGACGTGCACGACGACCGGGATGGTCACGGTCGCCAGCGGGGTGACGGCGCCGGTCCGGAAGTTGGCCCGTTCGCGCTGGGCGGCGGCGAGGTCGGCCGCACGCTCGCGTACCTGCTTGGCGGTCAGGTGGTTCGGGTCGAGCTTGGCGTGGCCGCCCTTGGCGACGCGGGCGTCGGCGTGCGTGTCGGCCGGCTCGGCGCAGACGCCGGCGGGGGCGGCCGAGAAGGCCGAGGCAGCGGGGACGACGCCGACGGCCGCGGTGCTGAGCAGCAGCGCGAGGGTCGACGTCGCGACACCGGCGGTACGCCGGGTCAGCAGGTTGGGACGGGGTCCCATGGGCCCACCTCTTTCTGACGACGTGACCGGGGGTGTGTCACGCCGGGTCGGAAACGTGGAGCAGACGTTACATCCCATCGACGGATTTGAGAACGGCCATATGTTGCCGGCGTGCAACATCGCTTGATCAACCGCCCGGACCGCTCCGGCGGGGGTACCTGGGTGCACGGGTGTGGTGACCTCAGGTACAGTGGTGCCGCCTGCGGGTGTAGTTCAATGGCAGAACATCAGCTTCCCAAGCTGACAGTGCGGGTTCGATTCCCGTCACCCGCTCCAGCACGAAGGCTCTGGTCCAGGAGCAAGTCCCGACCAGGGCCTTCGCTGTGCGCGGCGGTAACTAGAGTCCCGACATGGGCTTCTTCGCGGTGCACCGCAACGGCAGGCCGGCGACCGCCGACGACCTCGCGCCGCTCGCCTTCGCCGGGAACGCCCACTTCACCGCCATGCAGGTGCGTGCCGGCCGGGTACGCGGCCTCGACCTGCACCTGGCCCGCCTGCAGGCGGCATCCCGGGAGCTGTTCGGCGCCGCGCTGCCCGACGACCGGGTGCGCGACGCGATGCGGGTCGCGGTCGGGGCCGGCCCGCCGGACGTCACCCTGACCGCCACGGTCTATCCCGGCGAGGGCGAACCCGACCTGCTGGTCCGGACCCGCGCCCCCGCGTCACCCCCGGCGGGGCCGCTGGCGCTGGCGGCCTATGAGCACGAACGGTTCCTGCCGGCGGTGAAGCACGTCGGGGAACTGGCGAAGAGCTTCCTCGCGCGCCGGGCCGTCCGGGACGGCTATGACGACGCGGCGTTCGTCGACCGGGCCGGCCGGCTCGCCGAGGCGACCATCTGGAATCTGGTGTTCACCGACGGCGACTCGGTCGTGTGGCCGGAGGCGGACATGCTCGTCGGCACCACCATGGCTGTCGTCCGGCGGCAGTTGACGCGACTCGGCGTGCCGCAGCGGACCCGGCCGGTCACGGTCGACGACCTGGCCGACTACGCCGGGGCGGCGGTGCTGAACTCGCGGACGCCGGGCGTGCCGGTGTCCCGGATCGGCGCCGTGACGATGCCGGCGTCGGCGTCGTTCCTGGGCACGCTGCACCGGGCCTACGAGGCGGAGCCGCCGGTGGAGATCTGAGCGGTCAGGTCGCGGACATGCCGCAGGCAGGGCTGCCCGCCGAGGTGCACCTCGCCCGCCGGCACGAACCCGGTACGTCGGAGCACCGCCAGCGACGCCGGGTTCGCCAGCGCGGCGACGGCGACCAGCCGGCGTAGGCCGTACTCGTCGCGGGCCAGGTCGCAGACGCGGCGGACGCCGTACTGAGCCAGGCCGCGGCCGGCGGCGTGCCCGGCCATCCGGTAGCCCAGCTCGGCGGTGCCGTCGGCCACGTCGACCAGGTTGAACCGCCCGAGCACGGCACCCTCGTCGTCGCTGAGCACGTGGAAGCGGCAGGTGCCGCGGTCCTGCTCGTCGAGCAGGGCCGTGTGCCGGTCGGCGAACTCGGCGAAGTAGTCGTCGCCCCGGTCGCGCACGAACCGGGCGAAGTACGCCCGGTTCTCCCGCTCGAATCGCAGCACCGCAGGCGCGTGGTGGGCGGTGAGGCGTTCGAGTCGCGGCACCGCGTCAGGTTAGCCGGGTCGCCCAGGAGGATCGAGGTGCGGAGCGACACGGTCGTACCCGGTTGGCAGCATCGGCGGCATGCGGGACGAGATCCGGGCCCTGGTCGAGGCGTTGACGCCGGGCGACGCGCAGGAGGCACGGCACCGGCAGGAGGCGCTGGCCTGGCTGGCCGGCACGGAGGACATCTTCCGTCGGGCCAAGCCACGCACTCCCTCCCCGCACCTGGTCGCCTACTTCCTGCTCCGCGACCCGTCCGACGGCGCGGTGCTGCTGGTCGACCACCGCGACGCAGGGATGTGGCTGCCCAGCGGCGGTCACGTCGAGCCAGGCGAGCATCCGGTGCGCACGGTGCGCCGCGAGCTGCGCGAGGAGCTGGACGTGCCGGCCGTCTTCGCGCCGCCGTACGGCGAACGCCCGGCCTTCCTCACCGTCACCGAGACGGTCGGTCCACCAGAGCAGCGGCACACCGACGTCAGCCTGTGGTTCGTGCTGACCGCCGACCGTGGGCAGCGGTTCACCCCCGACCCGGTCGAGTTCCGGGGGGTCCGCTGGTGGGCGCCGGCCGAGGTGGCCGGGGCACCGGCCGGCACCGTCGAGCCGCACCTCGGCCGGATGCTGGCGAAGCTGGCCGCCGTCTCGCCTTGACCCGGCCCCTGCGGCAAGGCCCAACGTGGTCCGCGCCGGCCACCCGGGCCGGTGCGAGGAGGAGGGCGCGATGCGGCTGCTGACCATCGGGGCGTTCGCCCGGGCGGCCCGCCTGACCGCCAAGGCGCTGCGGATCTACGACGACTGCGGGTTGCTGCCGCCGGCCGCCGTGGACCCGCACTCCGGCTACCGCTACTACGCGCCGGAGCAGCTCGACCGGGCGCGGCTGATCGCCGCGCTGCGCCGGGCCGGTATGCCGCTGGTGGAGATCCGGACCGTCTGCGGCCTGCCGCCGGACGCCGCCGCCGAGGCGCTCGACGCCTGGTGGCGGCGGGTCAGCGCGGCCACCGCCGCCCGCGGTCGGGCCGTCGCGCTCCTCGTCGACCAGCTCACCGAGAGGGGCAGCACCATGTCCGAGAACACCACCTTCCGGTACGCGGCCCGCTGCGAGACCGGTGCCGTCCGGGACTCCAACGAGGACACCGCGTACGCCAGTGACACGCTCCTCGCGGTCGCCGACGGCGTACGGGGTCCGGGTGGGGCCGCCGCCGGCGCCGCCGCGGTGGACGCGCTGCGGCCGTTGGAGCGGGCCGACGGGGCGGCCGGTGACCTGCTCGCCGCGTTGGCCGACGCGGTGGCCCGGGCCGACCGGGCGGTACGCGCCCACGGCACCGGCGACGACCGGCCGGCCAGCACGCTCACCGCGATCGTGCGGCGGGGCACCCGGCTGGCCCTGGTGCACGTCGGGGACACTCGGGCGTACCTGCTGCGCGGCGGTGAGCTGTCCCGGCTCACCCAGGACCACACGTACGTGCAGACCCTCGTCGACCAGGGGCGACTCACCCTGGCCGAGGCGGGCGTCCACCCGCAGCGGGCGCTGCTGGCCCGGGCGCTGGGCGCGGGCGGCGAGGTGGAGGCGGACCTGGCGCTGCGCGCCGCCCTGCCGGGCGACCGTTACCTGCTCTGCTCGGACGGCCTCTCCGCGACCGTCGACCCGGGCGAGCTGCACGCCGCGCTGGCCGGGGCGGACGACCCGGAGACCGCCGTCGGGCGGCTGGTCGACTTGGCGTACGCGGCGGGCGCGCCGGACAACGTCGCCTGCGTGGTGGCCGACGTGACGGCGTGACGGGCGGACCCGGGCCGTCGTGTCCGGCCCGGGTCGTACCCTGGCGATCATGCGAACTGGCACCGTGATCCTGCCGGACCAGCGCTGGTCGCAGGCGCGTCAGCGGTGGGCGCAGGCGGACGAGTGTTGCTGGACGAGGTGGCCGCGCTGCTGCCGGAGTTGCGCCGCTAGGTGTTAGGCGGGGCCCTTCCTCACGTGCCGACGCTGCCCTCGGTGGAGACGAGCCGGAACCGCAGGCAGACGATCCGGCTGTCGTCGGTGACCGGCGTGCCCTGCCGGGCCCAGTAGGCGCCGTGGCCGGCCCGCCACTCCTCGATCGACCGGTCGCCCTCGCCCTCGGCGCGGGCGAAATCCCACGGCACGTCGGCGAAGCGCACCACCTCGACGCCGGTGATCTCGACGACGCCGACAAGCGCGTCGTGGTCGTCGACCAGGGCCAGCCGTTCCCCGACGTGCTCCAGTTCCTCGTGCTCCTCGGCGTATTCGCCGATCAGGCCGGCGGTGGCGGTCTTCACGCCGGCGAGCACGAGGTTGTTCAGGTCGGCGCGTAGCCCGCCGGGGGTGCCGAGGGCGAGCGCGCGCAGTCCACCGATGCGGGGCCACATGGGCACCGAGGTTACTCAGATCAGGCGGCCGGCGTGGCCCGGCGCGGCCAGCACCCCCAGATCACCTGTCGTCGCGTAGGACTCCAGCACCGCGTCGGCAAGCTTCACCACGTGTTCGTCGCCGTGCCGGGCCGCCCGGGCGAACACCTCGTCCGGGTCGGCGGACCCGCCGACCGGTGTCGAGGCGGCCGGCGTCGGTGCGGCGTACACCGAGGTCACGGCCGCCGTCGCGGACCAGGCCGCGGCGACGCTCGGTGCCCGCAGCGCCGGATCCAGGGCCGGCAGGGTACGCAGCACGGCGGTCGGCGCGGTGACCGCGTGGACGAGCATCACCGGCTCGCCGTGCCCGAACCGCAGGTAGTCGAGCGCGGCCCGGTGCACCATCTCGCCGATCGTGTCCGTGGCTTCGTCCGGGTCCGCTGGCGGCCTCAGTGTGGTGACCGCTTCCGACCATCCGGGTACGTTGGTCAGCCGGCCCAGCCGTTCCCGGATGCCGCCCGATCGCTCGGCGATCCGGGGCACCCCGGCCAGCGCCGATGCGACGCCGGAGCGGCCGGTGAGCGGGCCGGCACCGGGCACCAGTTGCCAGCGGGCCGCCCAGTAGCCGAGCGCCTGACCCAGCTCGGCGCGGCGGTCCACGGTCTCCCCGTCGACGCTCAGCGCCCGCACCGCATGTCCGACCCGGATTACGCCGTGCGTGGCGCCGGCCGCGATGCCGGGCAGTAGCCGTGGCCACCACTCACCGAGGACGTCCCGCCACGGCCGATCGCGCAGCTCGCGGTCGAAGTGGTGGAGCCAGTCGCCGGCCCGTTTCGGGTCACCGAGCGCGGTCCGCCAGTCGTCGATCGGCCGCAGCCCGCGGGGCAGCTCGTCGAGCCGGCGCAGGTAGCCGTCGAGCCAGCGGTGCACCCGCGCACCCTGCCCGTGCCGGACCAGCGCCTCGGCGGCCATCGGCCCGTGGTTGGACAACCAACCCTCGAACTCGGGGCCGGTGCGGTGCAGTCGCTGATATGCCTCGTCCAGGATGTCGTCCATCCGGCGATCGTCCGGGTTAAAGCGTGCTTGAGGTCAAGCGTCGGGGAGCTGGTCGCCGGTGAGCAGGGCGCGCAGCCGTAGTCGCTCGGCCACGACGGGCGGGCAGGTGGACACCAGCGCGACCGCGCCGACCGGCTCGGCGGCGGCGTCCGTCACCAGCCGGTGCAGCGCGTCGAGCTGGGCGCCGGTGTCGACCCAGTCGTCGACCAGCAGCACCCGGTCATCAGGGCCGAGTCGGCGGCCGTCCACGGCGATGCGCAGCCGCTGCCCACGGTGGTCCGGGGCGGTCTCCGCCCACCGGGTCGGCCCGATCCGCCGCCGTTCCCCGTCCGCCCGGTAGGCGGGCAGGAAGCCCGCGCCGGCGGCCACCGCGACCAGCGGGCCGAGCAGCAGGCCGGTCACCTCGGGAGCGATCACCACGGTGGGTCGGGCGTCGGGGTGCAGGCCGGCCAGCGCCGGCCCGACCGCGGCGAGCGTGTCGGCCTCGCGCCACCAGCCGGTGAGGTCGCTGACCAGGTGGCTGCTGCCCGGCCCGGGGTCGGCCCACTGGAACAGCTCGATCAGGCGGCGATTGAGCACGCGTCCATCCTGCACGCCGTCCACCGTTCGGCCCAGTGAAGATGGCTTGATCGGCTACACGTACCAGCATAAATATGGGCAAACCAACATGATCACGTTGACTTCGGAAGTGCTTCTCTCGTTACGGTCCGGGCCGGTTTGTTCAGTTGACGAAAGGACCGGGCCGGTGGCTGCTAGGCACCTTCGTACCCGCAGGTTGTTCTCCTCGCCCGCCGGCATCGCCGCCACCGCGGCGGTCGGTGTGGCGCTCGCGGTCGGCGGCACCGTCGGCGCGGTGCAGCTCACCTCCGCCGAGCCGCCGGCGGCGCCGCCCGTCGTCGAGGCGTTGCCCAGCACGCTCGCCCCCACCTCGGCCACGCCGTCGCCCAGCGCGTCGGCCTCGCCGAGCCTCAGCCCGTCGCCGAAGGCCACGCCGAGCGCGAAGCCGAGCCGCACCCAGCCGGCGTCCCGCGGCAAGGCCCGGACCGCGGCGCCGAAACCGACCGCCACGAAGAAGAAGACGCCCGCCCCGACGGTCGTGGACAGCGGCTCCTGCGGCGCGTCCTTCTACGACGAGGGCCAGATGACCGCGAACGGCGAGACCTTCGATCCGGACGCGTTGACCGCCGCGCACAAGACGCTGCCGTTCGACACGAAGGTCCGGGTCACCAACCCGGCCAACGGCAAGTCCGTGGTGGTCCGGATCAACGACCGTGGCCCGTACATCGACGGCCGGTGCCTCGATCTGTCCCGCGCCGCGTTCGCGGCCATCGCATCGACCGGTCTCGGTGAGGTGTCGGTCCGTTACGAGGTGTTGGGCTGACCGGCCCGTCAGGCAGAACTTCCGCGACGGACGGGCCAGGTTCATTCTCCGTCGTACATCCATCAGGCATGCTGTCCGATGTACGCACTCGACCCTTCCAGCCGGGCCCCGGCCCGCTGAGCCCCGGATCCCGCGCCGGCCTCGGCGCGGCCCTCGCGCTGCTCGCGATCGTCTCGGCGGTGGAGGCGGGTGACGGCTGGGCGGCGCACTACCTCGCCCTGATGGCCGCCGCGCCGGTCCTGGCCGCCGCGCTGGCCTCCTGGCGGGTGGTGCTCGCGGTGGGGGCGCTGGCCACCTCGGCCGGCATCGCCTTCGCCATGGTCGAGCGGGGCACCTCGCTGGTGACCGCGGTCACCGTGGCCGCGATCGCGCTGGTCACCGCGCTCGCCGCGGCCACAGCGGCGGTGCGGCAGCGTCAGGCGGAACGCATCGCGGAACTGTCCCGACTCGCCTCGGTGGCCCAGCAGGCGGTGCTGCGTCCGCTCGGCCCGCAGGTCGGCACGCTGGCGGTGGCCGCGCGCTACATCTCCTCCACCGCGACCGCCGAGATCGGCGGCGACCTGTACGAGGTGATGGACACGCCGTACGGCGTCCGCATGATCATCGGTGACGTGCGCGGGAAGGGGCTGGACGCGGTCCGGCTGGCCAGCATCGTGCTCGGTTCCTACCGGCACGTGGCGTACGAGCGGGCCGACCTGCGTGCCGTGGTGACCGACCTGGACCGCGCGGTGGCCCGCAACGTCGGCGACGAGGACTTCGTCACCGCGGCCCTGGTCGAGGAGCGCGGCGGCACGCTCACCATCGTCAACTGCGGCCACCCGCCGCCGTTGCTGCTGCGCCGGGGCCAGGTGATCTCGCTGGAGCCGCCCGCCCCAGCGCCGCCGCTCGGCTTCATGCCGGTGGTCCGGCCCCGGGTGGAACGGCTGGAGCCGGGTGACCGGCTGTTGCTGTTCACCGACGGGCTGGGCGAGGCGAGGCGGGACGGGGAGTTCTTCCCCACCGCCGACCGGGCCTGGCGCCTGCTCGGCCACGGCACCGTCGGCGACGGGCTCGCCTCGCTGGAGACCGCGCTCGTCGAGTGGGTGCACGGCCGCCTCGACGACGACATCGCCCTGGTCCTGATGGAATACGCCGGCCCGCGCAGCGCCGCCGCGACGCCGGTGCCGAGCTGGGAGGTCGGCGCCGCCGACGGATGAACCGGAGGTGTGTAATCGCTGTCACTTCCGAGATCGGCTTGTCGTTGCCTACCGGCGAGTAATACAGTCTGGAGTTACTGATCGGTAACACCTGTCCGGAAGCGGGGCCAGCGAGCATGACCCACTACAAGAGCAACCTTCGGGACCTCGAGTTCAACCTGTTCGAGGTATTCGGGGCGGACCGGACGTTCGGCCAGGAGCCGTACACGGATCTGGACGTCGACACCGCCCGCAGCTTCCTCTCCGAGGTCGACCGCCTGGCCCGCGAGGACCTGGCCGCCAGCTACACGGACAGCGACCGCAACCCGCCGGTCTTCGACCCGGCCACGCACACCGCGCCGCTGCCGGAGTCGTTCAAGAAGTCCTACCAGTCGTTCATGGACTCCGAGTTCTGGCGCCTCGACCTGCCCGAGGCGCTCGGCGGCACGAACGCCCCGCGCGCCCTCTGGTGGTCCCTGGCCGAGCTGGTGCTCGGTGCCAACGCCCCGGTCTGGATGTACGCCTCCGGCCCGTCCTTCGCGCACGTGCTGCACGTCGAGGGCAACGATGAGCAGCGGAAGTGGGCCCGGCTGTTCATCGAGAAGCAGTGGGGCTCGACGATGGTGCTGACCGAGCCGGACGCCGGTTCGGACGTCGGCGCCGGCC
Source organism: Micromonospora sp. NPDC050980 (assembly GCF_040653835.1). Lineage (NCBI taxonomy): Bacteria > Bacillati > Actinomycetota > Actinomycetes > Micromonosporales > Micromonosporaceae > Micromonospora > Micromonospora sp. NPDC050980. The sequence goes on from NZ_JBFAGS010000011.1 coordinate 92,491, forward strand.
GCACCCGGGCCGTCCAGCAGCCGGACGGCTCCTGGCACATCGAGGGCGTCAAGCGCTTCATCACCTCCGGTGAGCACGACCTGAGCGACAACATCGTGCACTACGTGCTGGCCCGCCCGGTCGGTGTGGAGGGCGTCGGCGGCCCCGGCACCAAGGGCCTGTCCCTCTTCGTCGTGCCGAAGTTCCACTTCGACGCCGAGACCGGCGAGCTGGGCGAGCGCAACGGCGTCTACGCCACCAACGTCGAGCACAAGATGGGTCTGAAGGTCTCCAACACCTGCGAGGTGACGTTCGGCGAGCACGGCGTGCCGGCAAAGGGCTGGCTGCTGGGCGACAAGCACGACGGCATCCGCCAGATGTTCATGATCATCGAGTACGCCCGGATGATGGTCGGCACCAAGGCCATCGCCACCCTCTCCACCGGCTACCTGAACGCGCTGGAGTACGCCAAGAACCGCGTGCAGGGTGCCGACCTGATCCAGCAGGCCGACAAGACCGCGCCCCGGGTGACCATCACCCACCACCCGGACGTGCGCCGCTCGCTGCTGATGCAGAAGTCGTACGCGGAGGGCCTGCGCGCGCTGGTCTGCTACACCGCCACCTGGCAGGACAAGGTCGCGACCGCCGAGGCGGCCGGTGACGAGAAGGCCACCAAGCTGGCCAAGCGGGTCAACGACCTGCTCCTGCCGCTGGTCAAGGGCGTCGGCTCGGAGCGGGCGTACGAGTTGCTCGGCCACGAGTCGCTGCAGACGTACGGCGGCTCCGGTTTTCTCCAGGACTACCCCCTGGAGCAGTACGTCCGAGACGCCAAGATCGACACGCTCTACGAGGGCACCACCGCCATCCAGAGTCTGGACCTGATCTTCCGGAAGATCGTCCGGGACAACGGCAAGGCCCTGATGGCGGTCGCCGGCGAGATCCAGGAGCACATCACCTCCGAGGCGGGCAACGGCCAGCTCAAGGAGGAGCGGCAGGCGCTCGGCAAGGCGCTCGCCGAGATCCAGCACGTCCTCGGTGTGATGACCGGTTGGCTGGGCGAGGCCCAGGCCGGCGACGCCCGCGCGCTCTACAAGGTCGGCCTGAGCAGCCGCCGGTTCCTGCTGGCGATCGGCGACCTGGTGGTCGGCTGGCTGCTGCAGAAGCAGGCGGACGTGGCGCTCAAGGCGCTGGCCGGCGAGGTCTCGGCCACCGACAAGGCGTTCTACACCGGCAAGGTGGCCGCCGCCCGGTTCTTCGCCCGCGAGGTGCTGCCCCGCATCGGCGCGGACCGGCGGATCATCGAGGGCGCCGACCTGGAGATCATGGACCTCCCGGAGGAGGCGTTCTAAGCCGCTTCCGGGGCGTTCCTCCCCGGAAGCACGATTCTCCCCTCACGACGACGGCCGGCGGATGGCACCCCGCCGGCCGTCGTCGTCGGTGGGCGGGAGGTGGATAGGCGGGCCGGTGGGCGGGTAACCGTCGCGGACCACGACCGGAGCACGCCCAAGGGCCATCGCACGGGGGAGTGCAGCGCACATGGGCATTGGCAGCGCCATCTTTCTCATCGCGCTCGGCGCGATCATGACCTTCGCCATCCGGGCCAACGTCTGGTGGATCGACCTGCGCGCGGTCGGCTGGGTCTTCATCCTGGCCGGGCTGGGCGTCCTGCTGACCACGCTGTGGTTCTGGCAGGACCGCCGAAAGCGGGCCCGCACCCTCATCGTGGAGGAGAACCGGCTCTCGCACCCGACCGCGATGATGCCGCCGCCGCCCGACCCCCCGCCGCCGACGGCCCCGCCGTCCTGACGTCGCCCCACGCCCGGTCATCGTGCGCACGCGCGCGGATGGGTGTTAATAGGGGGCCCCGCCTCTACCGGAGGCGTTAACAAGGGGCCCCTCCTTGCGCCTCAGCCGCGGGCGGTGTGGCGGGTGGTGAGGGGGGCGCGCGTGAGCGCGGCCCAGGCGGTGGTGGGACGGTGCACCACGATGTCGGTGGTGCGCAGGCCGTCGGGATCCGCCCGCTGCGGGTCGAGCAGCGCCGACAGCAGGGAGATGCCCGGGTTGTGCGCGATCAGCAGCACCGTGCCGGCCGCCGGGTCGACGGCCCGGGCCAATGCCAGCAGCTCGTCCGGATGCGCCTCGTACGCGGTCGGCTCGTATCGCACCGTCGGCGCCGAGCCGGCCGGACCGCTTTCCGCCGGGGCGCCCGCCATGCCGGTCGCCACCGCGTGCCAGGTCTGACGGGTGCGGCGGGCCGGCGAGCAGAGGACCACGTCGGGCAGCAGCCCGTGCCGGGCCAGCCAGGCACCCGCCGCGGCGGCGTCGGCGTGGCCACGGGTGGTCAGCGGTCGGTCCGCGTCCGGAGCCTCCGGGGACTGTTCGGCCTTGGCGTGTCGCAGCAGCACCAGCGTCCGCTGCCCGTTCCTGCCGTCCGTCATGTGCCCAGCTTGCCTGATTGGCCATCGGAGTGCCGGGGTATGTCGATGTGTGCCGCTACCTCATCCATGGCCGCGGCGGGCAGGAAACGCCAGCAGGACGCCAAGGAGGCGACGTCATGGGCTTCGGTGCCAGCATCTTTCTCATCGCGGTCGGCGCGATCTTCGCATTCGCCGTCGACGCCGACCTGGGATGGCTGAACCTCACCGTGGTGGGTTGGGTGCTCATGCTCACCGGGCTCGCCGGCCTGCTCACCACGCTCTACTTCTGGAATAGCCGTCGCCGCGTGGTCGCCGCGCCGGTGCGGGAGCAGGTCGTCGCCGAGCCGGTGGTGCCGGTGCAGGGCGACCGGGTGGTGCGTGAGGAATACCGCGAGGTGCGCCGCCCGGGCTCGGGCTACCCGGCCTGACCCACCCCCGGACCCGAGGGCCCCGCAACGGCGCGGGGCCCTCGTGCACGTCCGGGCCCCGACGTGGGCCGATCCGGCTCAGGAGAACAACGCGAAGTAGATCGCGATGTGGTGGCAGATCGCCGCGACGAGGGTGCACGCGTGGAAGAACTCGTGGTGGCCGAAGACGGTGGGCCAGGGGTTCGGCCTGCGCAGCGCATAGAACACCGCGCCCACGCTGTAGATCGCGCCGCCCACGCACAGCAGCACCAGCGCGGTGACGCCGCCGCCGTGCAGGATCTGCGGCAGCATCGTCACGGCGACCCAGCCGAGCGCCAGGTAGAGCGGGGCGGACACCCAACGTGGCGCGTGCGGCCAGATCATCTTGACCGCGACGCCGGCCAGCGCGCCGCCCCAGACCAGGCTGAGCATGATCGTGGCGTGCCGGGGGTCCAGCAGCAACGCGCAGAAGGGCGTGTAGGTGCCGGCGATGAACACGAAGATCATCGAATGGTCCATCCGGCGCATGATCTGGTAGCCGCGCTCCGACCAGACCCGCCGGTGGTAGAGCGCGCTGGTGCCGAAGAGTCCGCACACGGTGAAGCTGTAGATGAGGCAGCTCACCAGCGGTGCCCAACCGGGCCGGGTGGCGGCGATCGCGCACAGCACGATGCCGCAGACGAGCGCGACGAAGAACGCGTAGGCGTGCAGCCAGCCGCGCATGCGCGGCTTCCCGAGGTCGACCGGCCGGAGCCGGAGCGGTGCGGAGGTGGTCACCTCATCAGGTTACGACACCGTAGGTTACTTGCAAGTAGTGTGGACCGTCACGCCGCCTGGCGCGAGGATGGCCGGATGCGGATCCGACCCGCCGGCGCGCACGCCCTGCTGCTCGACTGCGACGACCCCGAGCAGGCCGAGACGTGGCGCGCCGAGCTGTGGCAGCGCCGGGCCGCCGGCGAACTCACCGCCGAGGAGATCGTCCCGGCCGCGCGCACGGTGCTGCTCGACGGCGTGACCGACCCGGCGACGACCGCCGCGCGCATCATCGGCTGGCAGCCCCGACCCCCAGGAACCGGCGGCACGGGTGGCGCGGTGGTGCGGGTCCCCACCGTGTACGACGGGGACGACCTTCCCGCCGTCGCCGACTACTGGGGCGTCGACGTGCCGGCCGTGGTCGAGCGGCTGCGGCGTACCGAGTTCCGGGTCGCCTTCTGCGGCTTCGCCCCCGGGTTCGCCTACCTCAGCGGGTTGCCGCCGGAACTGGCCGTGCCCCGGCTCGCCACCCCGCGTACCCGGGTGCCGGCCGGCTCGGTCGCGCTGGCCGGCCCGTACGCGGGCATCTATCCGGCCGCCTCGCCCGGCGGCTGGCTGCTGGTCGGGCGGACCGAGCTGGTCCTCTTCGACGTGCGCGCCGACCCACCGGCCCGGCTCACGCCCGGCACCCGGGTCCGGCTGGTGGACCCGTCATGATCGAGGTGCTGCGCGCCGGCGCGCTCACCACCGTGCAGGACCAGGGCCGGCCCGGCTGGGCCCACCTCGGGGTGCCCCGGTCCGGCGCGCTCGACCCGGCCGCGCTGCGCCTGGCCAACCGGCTCGTCGGCAACCCCGAGCACGCGGCGGGCCTGGAGATCACGCTCACCGGGTGCGCGCTGCGCGTCACCCGGGCGGTCACCGTCGCGCTGACCGGGGCCCCGGCCGACGTTGTCGTGGAACACCCACCCCGGACCGGTCCCACCCCCCGCCGGCCCGGGGACGTGGGGCGACCGCTGTCGCTGCCGGCCGGCGCGGTGCTGCGGGTCGGGCCGGCCCGGCACGGCGTGCGCACCTGGCTGGCTGTCGGCGGGGGGATCGCGGTCGAGCCGGTGCTCGGCAGCCGGTGCACCGACACGCTCTCCGGCCTCGGGCCACCGCCGCTGCGCGACGGGGACCGGCTGCCGCTGGGGCCGCCGGCCGGCCCGCCGGGCCCGGTCGACGTCACCATCACCCGACCGGCGCCGGCCGAGCTGTGGCTGGTCGTGCGACCCGGCCCCCGGCAGGACTGGTTCACCCCGGACGCGTTCGACCGGCTGCGGCGCGCCGCGTACACGGTCACGCCGCACAGCAACCGGGTCGGCGCGCGGCTCGCCGGTGCCGCCCTGCCCCGCGCGGTGGCCGGCGAACTACCCAGCGAGGGCCTGGTGCTCGGTGCGGTGCAGGTGCCGCCGGACGGCCAGCCCCTGATCTTCCTGGCCGACCACCCCACCACCGGCGGCTACCCGGTCATCGGGGTGGTGGACGACGTGACCCCGCTCGCCCAGGCCCGCCCAGGGACTACGGTGAGGTTCCATGGACCTCAACGCTGACCTCGGCGAGGGATTCGGCAGCTGGCGGCTCGGCGACGACGAGGCGCTGCTCGGGCTGATCAGCTCCGCCAACGTGGCCTGCGGCTTCCACGCCGGCGACGCGGCCACCATGCACCGGGTCTGCGCCGCCGCCGCCGAGCGCGGGGTCGCGGTCGGCGCGCAGGTCGGCTACCGGGACCTCGCCGGCTTCGGCCGCCGGCACATCGCCTACGACTTCGCCGAGCTGCGCGACGAGACGATCTACCAGCTCGGGGCGCTGAACGCCTTCTGCCGGCTCTACCGCACGCGGGTGCGCTACCTGAAGCCGCACGGGGCGCTCTACCACGCCGCCGCGTGCGATGAGGCGCAGGCCGCCGCGCTGGTGGCGGCGATCAGCGGCTACGACCACGAGCTGCCGGTGCTCTGCCAGCCCGGCACCGTGCTCGCCCAGCTCGCGGCCGGTGCCGGCCTGCGGGTGGTCGCCGAAGGCTTCGCCGACCGCAACTATCTGCCCAACGGCGCGCTGGTGCCCCGAAGCGCCGCGAACGCGCTGGTCACCGACCCGGATCAGGTCGCCGCCCGGGCGGTGCGGATGGCCGTCGAGCGGACCGTGGTCGCCGTCGACGGCAGCGTGGTCCCCTGCCCGGTCGAGTCGATCTGCCTGCATGGCGACACGCCGGGCGCGGTGCGCTGCGCGGAGCTGGTGCGGGCGGCGCTCATCGACGCCGGGGTCACGCTCACTCCGTTCGCGTGAAAGGAGGGGCCCCCTGTTAACGCATTCCGCATAACCGGGAGCCCCGCTCAACAGTCGTCAGCTCGCACCTCGTCCAGGCCGCGCAGGACCAGGGGCAGGCGGGTGGCGCCGCCGGCGACCACCCGCACCGGTACGCCCCAGTCCTGCCGGGTCAGGTGGCAGGCGGCGTGTTCGACGTCGGCGTCACAGGTCGCCGCCTGGGCGGTCACCTGCAACACCCCCTGCGCCACGTCACCGCTGACCACCAGCCGGCGGCGCAGCTCGGTGGACGTGCCCGCGCCCTCGACCAGCAACTCCGGCGGCGACGCCGAGACCACCAGCCGGCTCGACGGCCCGTACGTCTCGTCCAGCTTCTGCCCCGGGGCCGGCGTGAAGATCACATCGAGCGTCAGCTCGCCGGCCGTCACGTCGGTCGGTCTGCGTTCCAGCCGGTGCCTCGGCCCCGCCACCGTGCTCGCGCCGGCCGCGGTGAGCGCGCCGGGCGCGAGCCGGGTCAACCGGTGCGCGCCCGACTCGACCACCAGCACCTCACCCTCGGCGGTGACCACCAGGTCGCTCGGCTCGGCCAGCCCGTCGGCCACGGTCTGGACCTGGCCGGTCTCCGGGGCGAAGCGGCGAACCGCGCCGTTGTACGTGTCCGCGATCAGCACCGAACCGTCAGGTAGCGCGCACACGCCCAGCGGGTGCTGGAGCAACGCCTGATCGGCCGGTCCGTCGACGTGGCCGAAGTCGAACAGGCCCTGACCGACGGCGGTGTGCATCTCGCCCTCGGCGACCCAGCGGATCGCGCTGGTCTCGCTGTCGGCCACCCAGAGTCGGGAACCGTCGGCCGAGACCGACAGCCCGGACGGCTGAGCCATCCAGACGTCCGGCAGCGGACCGTCGCGCAACGCCTCGACCGTGGTGCCGGCGTACATGCCGGCGGTCCGCCTGATCGGGTCGAACCACCAGAGCTGGTGGATGCCGGCCATCGCCACGACCACCCGGTCGTCGTACCAGGCCACGTCCCATGGGGAGGAGAGGTCGACCGCACGCGCGTCGTGCGCGTGGTCGTCGACCGTCGAGCGCCACTGCCGGCCGGTGCCGGCCACCGTGACCACCTCGCCTGAGGACAGCCGTACGCCGCGCAGCAGATGGTTGACCGTGTCCGCGACGACCAGGTCGTAACCGGCCACCTCGGCCACGTGCGGGGGCAGCAGGCAGAGCCCCTGCGGCTCGGCGAAGGTGGCGCCGATGGCCGGGCCGTCCGTCCGGCCCCGGCCGCCGGCGCCGATCCGGCGGACGACCGTCTCCCCGTCCGGCGCCAGCTCGACCAGGCAGTGCCGGGCCGAGTCGGAGACCAGCAGGTTGCCGCCGTCGAGCGGGACGGCCTTGCCGGGAAAGCGCAGCGCCGTCTCCGGCAGGGGCGGCGGGACGTACGGGCCGTCGCCCCGGTGCAGCGTGCCCTTCGCGTCGTGGGTGGCGATCAGGTCGTCGATCAGTCGGGCCAGCCCTTCGGCGTGCCCCTCGCCGGCCATGGTGGCGACCACGTACCCCTCGGGGTCGATCACCGAGAGGGTTGGCCAGGCCTTCGCCGCGTACTGCTGCCACATGCTCATCTCGGGGTCGTCGAGCACCGGGTGGTGCACGCCGTACCGCTCGACGGCGGCGGCGAGCGCGTCCGGGTCCTTCTCGTGCTCGAACTTCGGCGAGTGCACGCCGATCACCACCAGCACGTCGCCGTACTTCTCCTCCAGCGGGCGCAGCTCGTCGAGCACGTGCAGGCAGTTGATGCAGCAGAAGGTCCAAAAATCCAGCAGAACGATCCGGCCCCGCAGGTCGGCCAGCGTGACGGCCTTGCCGCCGGTGTTCAGCCAGCCGCGACCCCGCAGCTCGGGTGCCCGTACTCGTGCGCTCATCCCCCCATCGTGCCGCACCCCTCGTTCCACGACCCGGGGACCGCCGGGTGAACAGCCGCACACGACAGCGCGAAGCGCCCGCCCCGGGCCGGGGCGGGCGCTTCGCGGAGGTGTTACTGGCCGGCCGGCTTCAGGCAGAGGACCCGGTTGGCGCCACCGCTCTGCAGGACGACGGTGGGCTGGGACAGATCCTCGCACTTGTCCTTGTTGTCCACCTTCGACACCACGGTGAACGCGCCCTGCGCACCGCAGTCGCTCTCCACCGCCGTCGTGCCGGACTGCTTGATGCACGAGCCGACCGCCGGGTCGAGGCCCGCCGGCTTGTCGTCGCCGTTGATCTTGCCGAGCAGGGTGAGCAGGCCGAGCGGCACGGCGAGGATGAGCACGGCCGCGACAAGCACGGCGGCCAGCACCCGGCCGTTGCGTACCTTCGGCGCGGGGGCCTCGGTCTGCGGCTCGGCGTCCGGCTTGAACGCGTCGAAGCGCCCCTGCTCGGAGTCACCGGACGGGCCGTCGGACGACCAGGCCGGCGGCGCCTGCTGTGGCGGCGGCGGGAAGGCCGGCGGGAAGCCGCCCGGCGCATCCGCCGGGCCCTGACCGGGTACGGCGACCGAGGCCCGGCCGCCGGCCGGCGCACCGTACGGGTCCTGCTGACCGCCCGGCGCACCGAACGGGTCGGGCCGGTCGGCGGGCCCGTGGAACGCGTCCTGGCGACCGCCGGGGCCACCGAACGGGTGCTGCTGGCCGCCCGGCGTGCCGAAGGGATCACGCGGTCCCGCCGACTGCTCGTCGTCGTGCGGGTGCACCCCGTTCGCGGGTCGGTTGTTGCCGGGCGGGTCGACGAACGAGGGCACGCCGACCGGGAACGGCGACGGGCCACCCGGCGACGGTTCGGCGTAGCCGCGCGGTTCGTCGTCCGGCCGGGGCTGCGGTGCGCCGAATGCGGGCGGGCCGTCCTGACCGGGGAAGCGGCGCGGCTCGTCCGGCCGGGGCTGGGGTGCGCCGAATGCGGGCGGGCCGTCCTGGCCCGGGTAACGGTGCGGGTCGTCCGGCCGGGGCTGGGACCCGGCGTAGCCGCGCGGGTCGTCGTCCGGCCGGGACTGCGCGGGCGGGCCGTCCTGGCCCGGGTAGCCGTGCGCCTCGTCGGGGCCGTCGGTCTCCTCGGGCTCCGGCCGGGTCGGTCGGCCGTACACCCGAGGCTGGGGCGCCGAGGTGCCGGTCGGGTGCACCGGCTGGTCGGACGGCGGGGTGACCCGGCTGGCCACCGGCACCGACGCGCTGGCCGAGACCGCGCCCGCCTCGGGCGACGTGCGCGGACCCGGAACGACCGGGCCGGCCGGTGACTGTGGCTCGTCGTGGCCGGAGCGGGAGGTGCCCCAGCCGGCGTCGGCGCGCTCTGGCTCGTACCCCTGGGGTTCACGCTCGGCCGGCGGGAACTGCGCGGCGGCCGGGTGGTCGGCGGGCGGCGACGCGGCCAGGGCGGCGCCCGGCACGCGTTGGCCCTGCGGGGGCAGCGGCACCGCGTTGCCGGCAGCGATGCCCGGCGCGGGCGCGGGCTGGTAGGCCGGGGCGTCCTCGGCCGGCTGCCAGCCGCGCGACGACGCCGACTCGGCCCCGTCGGCGCGGCCCCACGCCTCGTCGGGAGACCAGGGCTCGGCGTCCGGCAACACCGGGCGCTCGGGCACCCGTTCGTCGGGAGTCGGTGCGGTCACGCTGGCCCGGGCCGGCGTGCCGGTGGGGCCCCAGCCGGGTTGCGCCGGTTCGTCCGCCGGCCGTTCGGGCTCCCGCTGCGACGGTACGGCCGCGGCGGCGTTCCAGGTGGCGGCTCGGGGTTGCTCCGGCTCGCCCCAGGCGTTCGCCTGCGGGGCCTCGGCCGAACCGGTGGCGCGTCCGCCGGCCGACCAGCCACCGGAACGGTCGGGGTCGTCGTCCCGGGTGGACTCGTCCCAGCCGCCGGCCCGGTTCTCGGCCGGTGGGGCGGGCCAGCCGCCGGAGCGGGCCGGGTCGTCGCGCTGCGGCCCGGCGGTCGGGCCCCAGCCGCCGGAGCGCTGCGGGTCGTCCTCGCCGTGACCGTCCTGGTCGGACTGTTCCGGAGTGGACCACGGCTGGTCCGGGCGGACCGCGCCGGGCACGGAGACCTTGGCGGCGGCCCGGGCGGGCGGCTCGGCCGGCGGCCAGGTGGCGCCGCTCTGCTGGCCGGGCGGGGCCCAGGCCGGCTGCGTGTCGCGGGGTGTCCAGTCGCCGGAGCGCTGCGGATCGTCGGCTTGCTCGTCGCGCGCGGTCCAGCCGCCGGAACGGTGCGGGTCGTCCGGTTGCGCGCCGGCGGCCCAGCCGCCGGAGTGACCGACGTCGTCGCCCTGCGGCCCGGCGGGAGCGGACCCACCGGCGCGGTGGGAGTCGTCCGGGCCGGCCGGGGTGACCCAGCTCTCGTTCGGCACGGTGGCCGGCGCGGGGACGTAACCGGCGCCCCGCGCGCCTACGTCGCCGGGCTGCGCCCAGGCGGGTTGCTCGCCGGCCTGGCCGCCCCAGGCGGGGCGGTTCTGCTCGGCGGCCCAGGCGGGCGGCGCGGGCTCGGTGGGGCCGGTCGAGGGTGCCGCGGCCCAGGACGGCGGCGTCGGGCCGGCCGCCCGGTCGGGGCCGGACTGCTCGGCCCACGGCGAGCCCTGGCCGGGGGTGGCCCAGGCGGGTGCGTCCTGCTCGGGAGCGCCCCAGGAGGGCTGCGGTCCGCGACCGCCCGGGTCGGCGGGTGGGGGCACCTGGGCGCTGGCCCGGCCGGTGACCTGTTGACCCGCGGGCGGGGCCCAGGCGGGAGGTTGGTCGTCCGCCGCGGCCCAGGCCGGGGCCGGCGGGGCGGGTCGACCGGCCGGCGGAGGCGGGGCCCAGCCGAGGTCGGGCGTGCTGTTGTACCCGTTGTCCTGCTGCGCCGGCTGGTCGCCGTACGGCACCGGTCCGCCGGTGCCCGGCGACACCTCGCCCGGCTCGTGGCCGGGGCGGTGCGGAGCCTCGGACGTCATGGGTGCGCCTCCTCCATCACAGGTCGGCCGCCGATGCCGGTCGGGGGCCGTCGGCATGGCTGCCGGCGTCGCCGGCGGGTACCGGCCGTGCGGGCTCCCCGCACCGTATCCGGTGGTCGCCCGCGGGCGCTCGGGGGAGCCTCGGTCGTCACCGAAAGTCACCGGACGACGTCGATGAGTTTCGCTCTCCCGCGTCGGTTCGGAGGCAGTCGGTTGGCGACCGTGCCAACCGTACCGGGCGGTGCGGCGAGGTGGAATCCCGGTGCCGAACCACCCGGAACGTCGAAGACCCGCCCGGGGTGCCGGACGGGTCTTCGAACTGGAGGAGGTGAGGAAGGCAGGTGGCGTCAGCTCATGTGACGCTGGGCGATGGCGAGAAGCTCCGCGCGGACCGCGGGCGAGTTGGCGGAACTCAGCGCGTGCTCGATGGCACGGGCCCGGCGGTTGGCGTCGCGGCGGGTGCGGATTCGCTCGATCATGCTCATCTTGGGTCTCTCCTCCTGGCTATTCGGTTGTCAGCCCTTGATGTCTCTATTGAAGCGCACCCGGCCGCCAATTTCCATCGATTAGAAGGTGAGCTGAGCCACCTGCCTAAGGATCGTAGGTCAAACGCCCTACGGGGCCGAAGATTCCGCACCCAACGGTAACGGCCGGTGTGCCGGGCGTTCACCCGAGGCACACCGGCCGTCGCCGGAGCGGTGATAGGTCAGGTCCAGGCGAGCAGCGCCGCCTCCGGGTCGGCCAGGAAGTCCCCCACGTCGCGCAGGAACTTCGAGCCCAGCTCACCGTCGACGATCCGATGGTCGAAGGAGAGGCCCAGCGTGGTGACCAAGCGCGGCTTCACCTTCCCCTTGTGCACCCACGGCTGCTCGCGTACCGCGCCGAAGGCCAGGATCGCCGACTCGCCCGGGGGCAGGATCGGCGTACCGGTGTCCACGCCGAAGACGCCGACGTTGGTGATGGTGAGCGTGCCGCCGGACATGTCCGCCGGGGAGGTCTTCCCCGACTTCGCGGTCTGCACCAGCGCCGTCATCGCGTCCGCCAGCTCGCGCAGCGAGAGCCGGCCGGCGTCCTTGATGTTCGGCACGATCAGGCCGCGCTCGGTGGCCGCCGCGATGCCCAGGTTCACGTACTCCTTGACCACGATCTCGTCACCGGCCCAGGTCGAGTTGACCATCGGGTGACGCTTGACCGCCAGCAGCACCGCCTTCGCCACCAGCAGCAGCGGCGAGACCCGGACGTCGCGCCACTCGCGCCGGTCGCGGAGCCGGTCCAGCGCCTTCATCGCCCGGGTCACGTCGACGGTCAGGAACTCCGTCACGTGCGGGGCGGTGAACGCCGAGCGGGCCATGTTCTCCGCGGTCAGCTTGCGTACCCCCTTGACCGGGATGCGCTGCTCGCGGTCCGCGCCGAAACTCGCCACCGACGCGGCCGGTGCCGCCACCGTCGGCGGCTCGGCCGCCGCCGGGGTCCCGCTCGCCGCCCGCTGTACGTCCTCACGGGTGATCGAGCCCAGCGGACCGGAACCGGTGAGCGTGGCCAGGTCGACCCCGAGGTCCTTCGCGAGCTTGCGGACCGGCGGCTTGGCCAGCACTGGGCCGCCGGCCCGGCCGTTGCCGTTCACCGCCGGCGCGGGCGCGGCCGGCGCCGGAGCGGCCGGCGCCGGAGCGGCCGGTGCCGGAGCGACCGACGCCGGAGCGGCCGGCGCCGGCGTCGGTGCCTGCGCCGGCACGTCACCCTTGCGCGGCCGACGCTTGGCCGGGGCGTTGCGCGGCCCGTAGCCGACCAGCACCGCGGTCCGCCCACCCGGGGCCGCGCCACCGATCAGGCCCGGCTCGACCATGCCCTCGGCCGGCGCGACCTCCACCGCGGCCAGCGAGGCGGCCGACGGGGTCGGCAGCTCCCGCTCCGGCGCGCCGGTCGTGGACTGCTCCAGCGGCCCGGCGTTCGGGTCGGTGTCGATCGCGATGATCGGCACCCCCACCTCGACCGTGGCACCCTCCGGATGGAAGATCGACTGCACCCGGCCGGCCCACTTCGCGGGGATCTCCACCGCCGCCTTCGCGGTCTCCACCTCGACGATCGGCTGGTTCAGCTCGATGTCGTCGCCCACCTTGACCAGCCAGGCGAGGATCTCGCCCTCGGTCAGGCCCTCGCCCAGGTCGGGCAGGTTGAACTCCTTGACCCGTGACATGCCGCTCACCATCCGAAGGTGCGGTCGACGGCGTCGAGCACCCGGTCGAGATCGGGCAGGTACTCCTCCTCCACCCGGGCGGCCGGGTAGGGGATGTCGAAGCCGGTCACCCGCAGCACCGGGGACTCCAGGGAGTAGAAGCACTCCTCGGTCACCCGGGCCGCGATCTCCGAGCCGAGGCCCAGGTTGCCCGGGGCCTCGTGCACGACCACGCAGCGGCCGGTGCGCCGCACCGACTCGTAGGCGGCGGTCAGGTCCAGCGGCGAGAGCGTACGCAGGTCGACGACCTCCAGCTCCCGGCCGTCCTCGGCGGCGGCGGTGGCCGCGTCCAGCGCGGTGCGCACCATCGGGCCGTACGCCAGCACCGTCGCGTCCGCGCCCGGCCGGGCGATGCGTGCGCTGTGCAGCGGGTACGCCTCCGCGAGCGGGGCGTCCAGGTCGACCGGGCCCTTCTCCCAGTAGCGCCGCTTCGGCTCCATGAAGACGATCGGGTCGTCCGAGGCGATCGCCTGCTGGATCATCACGTACGCGTCCTGCGGGTTCGCGCAGGTCACGACCTTCAGGCCGGCGGTGTGCGCGAAGTATGCCTCGGGGGACTCCGAGTGGTGCTCGACCGCGCCGATGCCACCGCCGTAGGGGATCCGGATGACCATCGGGATCCGCACCTTGCCCTGCGAGCGGTAGTGCATCTTCGCCACCTGCGACACGATCTGGTCGTACGCCGGGTAGACGAAGCCGTCGAACTGGATCTCGCAGACCGGCCGGAAGCCCCGGATGGCCAGGCCGACCGCGGTGCCGATGATGCCGGACTCGGCCAGCGGGGTGTCGATCACCCGCTGGTCGCCGAAGTCCTTCTGCAGGCCGTCGGTGATGCGGAACACGCCGCCGAGCTTGCCGACGTCCTCGCCCATGATGACGACCTTCGGGTCGTTCTCCAGGGCCCGCCGCAGGCCGGTGTTGAGCGCCTTGCCGAGGGTGAGCGTCTCCGTGGCCATCAGTGGGCGCTCCCCTCGAACGACTCCATGTACTGCGAGAACCGGGCCCGCTGCTCGTCCAGCTCCGCGGAGCCGTGCGGGTAGACGTGGTCGAACATGCTGACCGGCTGCGGGTCGGGCATGGTGAGCACCCGTTCGCGCAGGTGCACCGACTCGGCGCGGGCCTGCTCGTCGACCTCGGCGAAGAACGACTCGTCGACGATCTTCTGCTTGGTCAGGAACGCCTTCATCCGGGCGATCGGATCCTTGGCCTGCCAGGCCTCGACCTCGCTGGCGATCCGGTAGCGCGTCGGGTCGTCGGAGGTGGTGTGCGCGCCCATCCGGTAGGTGTACGCCTCGATCAGCGACGGGCCCTCGCCGTTGCGGGCGGTGTCCAGCGCGTGCCGGGTCACCGCGTACGAGGCGAGCACGTCGTTGCCGTCGACCCGGACGCCGGGGAAGCCGAAGCCGCCCGCCCGGCGGTAGAGCGGTACGCGGGTCTGCCGCTCCAGCGGTTCCGAGATGGCGTACTGGTTGTTCTGGCAGAAGAACACCAGCGGGGCGTTGAACACGCTGGCCCAGACGAACGACTCGTTGACGTCGCCCTGGCTGGTGGCGCCGTCACCGAAGTAGGCGATCACCGCCTCGCCGTCCGCGCCACCGGTCTTGCCGTCCATGGCGACGCCCATGGCGTACCCGGTGGCGTGCAGGGTCTGCGCCCCGATCACGATCGTGTACATGTTGAACTTGAACTCGTTCGGGTCCCAGCCGCCCTGGTCGACGCCGCGGAACAGGCCGAGCGGCATGATCGGGTCGATGCCGCGGCAGTAGAGGACGCCGTGCTCCCGATAGGTGGGGAAGGCCATGTCCTGCGCGCGCAGCGCCCGGCCGGAGCCCACCTGCGCGGCCTCCTGGCCCAGCAGGCTGGCCCACAGGCCCAGCTCGCCCTGACGTTGCAGCGCGGTGGCCTCGGCGTCGAGCTTGCGGACCAGGACGAGGTCGCGGTAGAGCCCGCGGTACTCCTCGTCGGTGAAATCGACGCGGTACTCGGTCCCGTCCGGGCCGAGCGCGGTCTCGATCCGCTCACCCTCCGGGGTGAGCAGCTGTACGAGTTCCGGTTCGCCGGTCGCGGCGGCGCGCCTGGTACGGGGTGCGGCCCGCTTACTGCGGGTGGCGGCCCCGGGGTCGCCCTTTGCCATCCGTCTCTCCCTGTCTGTCTGCGCCGCGCCGGGGGTGACCCGAGCCGCGCACGTCGTGCGCCCGCCCGGCAGGTGCCGGGTCGGTCCCTGGCGGCCGCGCCATAGCCCCGGTGGGGGTTGCCGCGCGGCGTGAGCCGGGGTCCGTCGGGGACCCAGGCCCGGGAGTGCCGGCGCCGTTCCGCACCAGCCGCGGGGGTGCGCGGAGGTGGCGGCTGCGTTGCCGTCGTGCCTGAATGATTGCAGAGGAGGTGAGCGGCCCCACAGTATGGCCTCCTCGGTCGGTGAGGTTCCATCGGGTTCGTGACGCATAGCCGCTTTTGCCGGATAGATCGCGCCGGGCCGCCGGACAAATTGTGTGTCGACACGCGGTGGTGGCTGGTGAACTGAGCGTCACTGGGTCAAGCTGACCAGGAGCATTGCGCGGCATTTGTCCGAATATCCGCGCATGCCCGCCCGTCCCGTCGACGCGTACGAGGAGTGTGCCGGTGTCCGATCCAGAGGGTCCTCCCGGTGCTCCCTTCCTCGGCCGGCACCGGGCGATGTCCGCCGCCCACTACCGGCGGGTGGTCGGCGCGCACCGCGCACCCGGCGCCGGCGGCCCGAGCCGCGGCTACCTGCTGACCGTGGCGTTGCTCGCCGGCACCGCGTCGATGCCGATCCTCGCCGCGATCAGCACCGGGTCGGCGTCGGTGGGAAACAGCGCCCTGCCCGACGCCGGCACCCGGTTCATCCCGACCCCCTCGGTCGGGCCGGTGGTCATCCCGCTGCCCCAGACCACCCAGGAACCGGCGCTACCCGCACCCACACCGGGGGCCGGCACCCCGATCATCGCGGCCCCGCCGCCGGTGCTCCCGGCCGCCCCGGCCCGGCCGGACGACACTGACCCGGGCTCCGGCCGCCGGTCCCGGCCGTCCGTCGTGCCGGCACCCCCACCCGAACCCGCCCGGCCCACCCCGGTCCGGCCGCCACGCCCGTCGCCGATCCCGTCGCCGTCGCCGTCGCCGTCGGATCCGGCCACCCGCGAGCCGACACCGGAGCCCACCGTCACCTCCGCCATGCCCGACCCGTCCGGCCCGTCGAGCACGCCCGACCCGTCCGACACCGCGTCCGAGCCACCCTCCGGGCCGGTCGAGGAGCCCTCACCCACCGATGAGCCGGACCCCACGCCGTCCGCGACGGAGGTGCCGACGCCGACCGTGGCCCCCAGCCCGACGGTGGCCCCGAGCCGTTCCGGGCCGGCGGCCCTCGGCAGGTCCGTGGCGGTGGCCCCCGGTCCGTGACCGCGGCGGGTGGTGGGGTGGCGGGTGAAGCGCTGTCAGGCGGGGTCGTCGGTGAGACGGTGCCGGTTCGCCTCGATCCAGGCGTTCACCGCCTCCGGGTCGTCCGGGTCCACCCCGTCCGCCATGAGCTGCGCCACCGCCGCGGTGGCCGGGCTGCGTCGCTCACCGGTGCTGTAGAGCCGGGCGAACTCGGGGACCATCTCGGTGATCGCCTCGTCCGTCCGGTCGGCGGCGGGCTGCGGCAGCCCTCGCTGCCGGGCCCCGTACGCCGCCCAGGCGCGCAGCACCCGGGGCAGCATCGCGGCGTCGTCCATGTCGAGCACCGCGCGGCGGTGCACCCAGTCGAGCAGGAACAGCTCGGCGACCATCGGGCTCCACCGCATCGGGTCGGCGTCCGGGAAGCTCGCCGCATGATCCAGCAGCAGACCCAGGCAGAAGTGCAGGGAGGCCAGCTCCCCGTCGGCCACCTCGGGCAGGCCGAACCGGGCGGCCTCGGGCGCGTCGAGGAAGGCGCGCACCAGCCGGGTCCGTTCCTCGTCGGTGACCGCCGGCGCGCCGGTCGGGCCGGCCGGCGGGGTGGGCCCGGGCATGGCGGCCAGCCGGGCCCCGACCAGCGCCCGGTCGGTGGCGAGCGAACCCTGGGCGGGCAACTCACCGAGGTCGTCGGTGACCGCCAGATGCCGGCTCACCTCCGCGTGCATCCGGGCCGGGTCCTCGGTGCGGAACCAGGTCAGCTCGTCCTCGGTGCAGATCTCCCGGGCCTGTTCGACGATCCGGCCCGCCGGACCGCCGACGAACACGTCCTTGGTGATGCCGATGTTGTGGTCGACGAGGGCCACCAGTGCGTGCTCCGGGCCGCCCTGCTCCTCGTCGTCGTAGGCGAACGTGGCGAGGTAGGAGGTCTGGTCGCCGTACACGTCGCCGTACGCCCAGGTGCCGGTTAGGCGCACCCGGCCGAGCTGCCCGGCCCAGGCCGGGGCGTGCGCGCCGGGCCGGACCCGGGCGGCGCCCGCGGCGTCCGGGACCAGGGTGGCGAAGACGGCGCGGATGGTGGTCGCGGCGGCGCTGCGCCGGCGGGACGTGGCGGCCAGGAAGCCGGCCACGAACTCGCGGACGGCCTGCTCCCGGTCGTGCTCGGCGACGGCGTAGACACTGCCCAGCAGCGCTGCGCCGAGCATCTCCGCGTCCAGCGCGGAGTCGAGCCTCGTCACGTCGCGCGCGGCGTGGAGCACCGCGTCGTAAGGGGTCTGTGGCGTGGCCATGCATCGACCCTACGCCGCGCCGTCGGCGACCACACCCGTCAGCGCGCCGGGTTCAGCGCCGCTCGGCCGCCCGCAGTGCGTCCCGCGCCGCGCCGTAGCGCGCCAGCACCGCCCAGACCGGCTCCAGCACGTGCTTCTCGCCGACGCTGCCCACCGAGGTGAGCAGGCGCTGTTCGGCCCGGTGCCGGGCCCGCCGCGCCGCCCACCCGACCACCGGCCGGGTCAGCGCCGCCACCAGCAACCCGGCCAGCAGGCCGCCCAGCAGCAGCACCGTGGGCCAGGGCACCTCGCCCAGCGTCGGGTGCTCCAGCGGCGGCAGGCCGAGGAAGCGCAGCGCGTACCCCAGAAGCAGCCAGAGCAGCCCGCCCAGTGCGGCGAGGGTGACCAGCCACTGGACCGCACCGACCACCCGCCACCACGCCGGCCGCCGGTCCATGCCGAGGTCGGTGGCGGCGACCGCGTGATCCAGCGCGCCCGGCAGGTCGGTCAGCCGGGACCGGGCCGCGGCGGTGACCGCGGCCGGCCAGGGCACCGGCAGGTCGGCGCTGGAGCGGTCGGCCACCGCCCGGATGGCCAGGTGCAGCGAGGAACGCTGTGCGGCGGTCGGATCGGGTACGGAGGTGGCCGAGATCAGGCTCTCCCCGGGCGCGTCCGGGTCCCGCCCGGGCAGGTGCAGCCGGCGCAGCGGATCGGGGCGCAGCTTCCGCCAGCTCCGCACCAGCGGCCAGCCGGTGCTGCTCACCGCCCGATGCCGATACGCGCCCTCGACGGCCTGCGCCACGGTCGGCACCCCGGCCGCCCCGGCGAGCGCCCGGGTGAGTTCCTGCGACGAGGCGTCACCGGGTCGGGTGCGCGGCGGCTCCGGCCCGACCAGCGGTTCGAGATCGGCCACCACGGCGTCCACGTCGCCGGAGAGCCGGCGCAGGGCGGCCTGCCGTTCGGCGACCGTCTTCTCCAGCTCGGCCCGCAGCCCGGCCAGCCCGGCCGGGTCCGGGGCCACGGTGGGCAGCAGCGGCACCCCGCCCAGCCCGTCGGCGTCCAGCAGCCGGCGCAGGTCGTCGAGGACCGTGGGCAGCTCCGTCGGGTGCAACCGGTCGGCCTGGTTGAGCACCACCACGGTCACGTCCTTGTGCCGGTGGAACTCGCGCAGGTAGCTGGTGTGGATCACCCGGTCGGCGTACTTCTGCGGGTCGACCACCCAGACCACGAGGTCGACCAGGCCGAGCAGCCGGTCGACCTCCAGCCGGTGGGTGTGCTGCACCGAGTCGAAGTCGGGCAGGTCCAGCAGGACCAGGCCGTGCAGGTTGGACTCGTCGTCGCCGTCGAGCGGACTCTCCCGGACGAACCGGTGCCGGGGCAGCACGCCGACCCAGTCGAGCAGCCGGACCGCGCCGTCGAGCGGACCCCACACGCAGGCATGGGTGACCCCGGTGGTCGGTCGGCGCACGCCGACCGGGGAGAGGTCCATCCGGGCCAGCGCGTTGAACAGGCTCGACTTGCCGCTGCCGGTCGCGCCGGCCAGGGCGACCACGGTGTGGCGGCCGGAGAGGGCCAGTCGGTCACCGGCCCGCTCGACCACCGTGTGCCCGGCGACCAACTGGGCGTCGGGCACCTGGCCGTCCACCGCGCGGAGGAACCGCTGGACCGCCTCCAGCCGCGCGATCAGGACGTCCGGGTCGACCCGCTGGTCGGCCCGGAGCGCGTCACGCATCCGCCCCACGATGTTCGTCACGGCTTTGCGTCCTGTTCGGTGGTGAGCAGCGCGGCGTCGCCGGCGGTGGACAGGCCGCTGTGGTGCCGGGCCCGCTCGACGGTCATCGCGGCCCGGCGCAGGGTCGCGCCGGCGTCGGTGGCCGGGCGGGCGACCTCGGTGCGGGCCAGGAACCGGGCGGCCTCCTCGGCCAGCAACGCGCCGACCCGGTCGAGCAGGTCGACCCGTGCCTTGCGGGACAGGTTCCGCACCGCCTGGTCGCCGAAGATGGCCTGGAGCACGGTCTGGCCGGCGACCGCGGTGCCGGTGCCGGCGGCGACCTCCAGCCCGGTCGGGATGAAGGCGGTGGAGGCGAAGACGCCGATCATGACGGCCAGGCCGGTCGCGTTGACCGCGTACGCGGCCGTGCGGGCCACGAAACGCCGATCACCGCCCTCGACGCGGACCAGCTCCAGCACCCCGCGCTGCCAGTCGCGGACCAGTTGCTCGCCGCGCGCGGGCAGGTCGGCCGAGGCGTGCGCCAGCTCCGGTTCGAGCAGCGCCGCGCCCGCCGGGTGCGCCTTCCACCCGGTGTACGCGTTCTCCGCCGCCTCGGCGGCCACCCCGCGAAGCAGGGTGACCAGTTGGGACTCGATCGCGGTGCGCAGCTCGGCCGCCGGGGCGGGTCGCCCGGTGACCACCGCCACCATCCGGTCGCGCAGCCGGCCGATCCGCGCCTCCAGGCTGCGGAAGAACTCCCCGGTGCCGACGAACTCCTGCCAGCGGGCCAGCACCTCACCGCGGAGCAACCGGCCGTCCTTGAGCCCCTGGTCGACGGTGCGCTCCGCGCCCCGGTAGGCGGCCCGGACCCGTTCGTCAAGCGCCTCGGCGGCGGCCACCTGCTCGTCGGCGGCGTCGGCCAGCGCCTCGACCACCGGGTGCAGGGCGGCCAGCGCGCCGTCGAGGGTCTGCCGGACCACCGCCGAGCGGGCCTCCGCGTCGCCGGCGAGCCGGGCGAACCATCCACTCAGTGGGGCGGTCATCCGGTCGGGCAGCAGGCCCTGCCCGTCCACCCACGTCTCCGGCAGCACGAACAGCGGCGCGGCGCCCAGGTCCTGGCTGGCCAGCATCTGCGACAGGTGGGCGGCGATCTCGTCGGCCGCCTCGGGCGGGACCCGGTCGAGCACCATGGCCACCGCGGTGCCCCGGGCCCGGGCGCTGCGCAGCAGCTCCCAGGGGACGGCGTCGGCGTAGCGGGCGGCGGTGGTGACGAACAGCCACAGGTCGGCGGCGGCGAGCAACTGCCCGGCGAGCGCCCGGTTGGCGTCGACCACCGAGTCGATGTCGGGGGCGTCGAGGAAGGCCAGGCCGGGCGGCAGCGCCGGAGCGGTGACCAGTTGCAGGGTGCCCGGGTGCTCACTCGGCTCGCTGGTGCGGGTCAGGCCGGGCAGCAGCTCGCCCTGGCGGAACCAGGCCGCGTCGGCGGGGTTGCAGACCAGCACCGGTGAGCGGGTGGTCGGGCGGAGCACCCCGGCCGCGCTGACCCGCGCCTGGACCAGGCTGTTGACGAGCGTCGACTTCCCGGCGCCGGTCGAGCCGCCGACCACCACGAGCAGCGGGGCGTCGAGTCGGGCCAGCCGCGGCAGCAGATAGTCGTCGAGCTGGTCGGTGAGGCTGCGGGCGGTCGACCGGGCCGACTCGGCCGACGGCAGCGTCAGCGGGAAGCGAGCCGCATCGATCGCGGACCGCAGGCCGGTGAGCGCGGCGGGCAGGCCCGTGACGTCTCCGCCGGGCTGGTTCTCGCCGTGGGTGGTTCCGGTGCGGGCTGCGACGGCGGGCGCGGCGGCACGGGTGGCGGGATCGCCATGCGTCGTCACCGCTAAAGCGTGCCCGACCGACGCAAGGTAAGACAACCGGACGCTAATAACGGTCAGGTTGCGTCGAGTCGACTCAACCCCGACTTGCGGTTTGCCGAGGGCGTGGCACTATTGAGTCAAGTTCACTCAACTTGTGGTGCGGCGCCTCCGGGGCGACCCACCGGGCAGGTCACCTGACCTGCTCAACCGTTACGAAGCGAGGAAGCGAACATGGCACGTGCGGTCGGCATCGACCTCGGCACGACGAACTCCTGCGTCAGCGTTCTCGAGGGCGGTGAGCCCACCGTCATCGCCAACGCCGAGGGCTCGCGTACGACTCCCTCGATCGTCGCGTTCGCCCGCAACGGCGAGGTGCTCGTCGGTGAGGTCGCCAAGCGCCAGGCGGTGACCAACCCCGACCGGACCATCCGCTCGGTCAAGCGGGAGATCGGCACCAACTGGACCGTCGACATCGACGGCAAGAAGTACACCCCGCAGGAGATCTCCGCCCGGACGCTGATGAAGCTCAAGCGGGACGCCGAGGCGTACCTGGGCGAGCAGATCGCCGACGCGGTGATCACCGTCCCGGCCTACTTCAACGACGGGCAGCGCCAGGCCACCAAGGAGGCCGGTGAGATCGCCGGCTTCAACGTGCTGCGGATCGTGAACGAGCCGACCGCGGCGGCCCTGGCGTACGGCCTGGACAAGGGCTCCAAGGAGCAGACCGTCCTGGTCTTCGACCTCGGTGGCGGCACCTTCGACGTGTCGCTGCTGGAGCTGGCCGAGGGCGTGGTCGAGGTCAAGTCGACCAGCGGTGACAACCAGCTCGGCGGCGACGACTGGGACCAGCGGATCATCGACCACCTGGTGAAGACGTTCCGCGGCGAGCACGGCATCGACCTCTCGCAGGACAAGATGGCCATGCAGCGGCTCAAGGAGGCGGCCGAGAAGGCCAAGATCGAGCTGTCCGCCGCCACCACCAGCAACATCAACCTGCCGTACATCACCGCCGGCTCGGCCGGCCCGCTGCACCTCGACGTGACGCTGAGCCGCGCCGAGTTCCAGCGCATGACGCAGGATCTGCTGGACCGCTGCAAGGGCCCGTTCGAGCAGGCCGTCAAGGACGCCGGCATCAAGGTCTCCGACGTCGACCACGTCATCCTGGTCGGCGGCTCGACCCGGATGCCGGCCGTCACCGACCTGGTCAAGCAGCTCACCGGTCGCGACCCGAACAAGGGCGTCAACCCGGACGAGGTCGTCGCCGTCGGCGCCGCCCTGCAGGCCGGCGTGCTCAAGGGTGAGGTCAAGGACGTCCTGCTGCTCGACGTGACCCCGCTGAGCCTGGGCATCGAGACCAAGGGCGGCATCTTCACCAAGCTCATCGAGCGCAACACCACCATCCCGACCAAGCGCTCCGAGGTCTTCACCACGGCCGACGACAACCAGCCGTCGGTGCTGATCCAGGTGTTCCAGGGCGAGCGGGAGATCGCGGCCTACAACAAGAAGCTCGGCACCTTCGAGCTGACCGGCCTCCCGCCGGCGCCGCGCGGCGTGCCGCAGATCGAGGTCACGTTCGACATCGACGCCAACGGCATCGTCAACGTGCACGCCAAGGACCTGGGCACCGGCAAGGAGCAGAAGATGACGATCACCGGCGGCTCCTCGCTGCCGAAGGACGACATCGAGCGCATGCGCCGGGACGCGGAGGAGCACGCCGACGAGGACAAGCGCCGTCGCGAGGAGGCGGAGACCCGCAACGTCGCCGAGGCGCTGCAGTGGCAGACCGAGAAGTTCCTCGCCGAGAGCGGCGACAAGCTGCCGAGTGAGAACCGTGACCAGCTCAACGAGGCGCTCGGCGAGCTGCGCAGCGCCCTCGGTGGGCAGGACATCGACAAGATCAAGGCCGCGCACGAGAAGCTGGCCCAGGTCTCCCAGCAGGCCGGTTCGCTGCTCTACGCCCAGCAGCAGGAGGGCGAGCCGGGTGCCCAGGGTGCTCCGGGCGCCGGTGCGGCCGGGCCGGGCGCGGGTGCGACCGGTGGCCCGCAGGCCGGCGGCGCCGACGACGTGGTCGACGCGGAGATCGTGGACGAGGACAAGAAGTGACAGTCCGTCCCGGACACGACTCGACGGCAGAGGGATGAGGTAATCGCATGACGGAGAAGCCACGAGCGGCCGACCCAAGCTCCACCGGGTCGGCGCCGGGTGGCTCCGCGGGCGCCGGCAAGGATGCCGGCGACGAGCCGCGGGTCGTCATCCGCGACAAGCGCAAGCTCGGCAAGGTGACCGAGGAGCCGGCGAACGACGCCTCGGCGGCCGACGCCGCCGCCGACGCGCCCGCCGAGGGGCTGGTCGAGGAGGCCGAGGTCGTGGTCGACGAGATCGTCGGCGAGGCCGACGTCTCCGGGCCGCCAGTGGTCGACTCACCCGCCGAGCCGAGCGGGGAGACCGACGACACGTCGTCCCCGCCCGGCGCCGAGCTGGAGTCGCTCCGCGCCGACCTGGAGGAGCGCACCCGCGACCTCCAGCGGGTCTCGGCGGAGTACGCCAACTACCGCAAGCGGGTCGACCGCGACCGCAACCTGGTCCAGGAGCAGGCGACCGGCGTGGTGCTCACCGCGTTGCTGCCGATCCTCGACGACCTGGACCGGGCCCGCGAGCACGGCGACCTGGTCGGCCCGTTCGGCAGCGTGGCCGAGCAGCTCACCGGGGCGCTGGGCAAGTTCGGCCTGACCGCCTTCGGCGAGCAGGGCGACCCGTTCGACCCGACCCGGCACGAGGCGGTGGCCCACCAGACCTCCGCCGAGGTGACCGAGCCGACCTGCGTGCAGGTCATGCGCCGGGGCTACCAGCTCGGCGAGCGGCTGCTGCGGCCGGCCCTGGTCGCGGTCGCGGACCCGGAGTAGTGCCGACCCGTGACGTCCCGTCCGCCCCTGCCGGGTGGGCGGGACGACCGGGATCCGACCCGTGGAAGGGGGTGGACCGGTGAGTTCCAAGGACTGGATCGAGAAGGACTACTACGCCGCGTTGGGCGTGGACAAGTCCGCCTCCTCGGACGACATCAAGAAGTCGTACCGGAAGTTGGCCCGGGAGTCGCACCCGGACCACAACCCCGGCGACACCGGGGCCGAGGAGCGGTTCAAGACCGTGTCCGAGGCGTACGCGGTGCTCGGCGACGAGAAGAAGCGGCGCGAGTACGACGAGATGCGGTCGCTCTTCGGCTCGGGCGCCTTCCGGCGCAACGCCCGAGGCGCGGGCCAGCCGGGCGGCGCGCCGTTCGACGTCTCCGACCTGTTCGGCGGGGGCGGCGGCGGTGGCGACACCCGGTTCGGCGGTGGTGGTTTCACCGACCTGTTCAGCACGATCTTCTCCGGCGGCGGCGCCGGTGGCGCGGCCCGCCCGCGCGGACCGGCCCGGGGCCGGGACGTCGAGGCCGAGGTGGCGCTCGACTTCTCCGACGCGGTCCGTGGCGTCACGTTGCCGCTGACCCTGCGCGCTCCGGGGGTGTGCGACACCTGTCACGGCAACGGCACGAAGCCGGGCACGCAGCCGGTGGCCTGCCCGGTCTGCCATGGCGCCGGGGTCACCACCCGTAACCAGGGGTCGTTCAGTTTCTCCGAGCCGTGCCGCAACTGCCAGGGTGTCGGCACGGTCGTCGAGGAGAAGTGTCCGGAGTGCCACGGCACGGGTGGGGTCACCAAGACCCGCACGCTCAACGTGCGCTTTCCCGCCGGGGTGGCCGACGGGCAGCGGATCCGGTTGGCCGGTCGGGGTGAGCCCGGCGAGCGGGGTGGCCCGGCCGGGGACCTGTTCGTGCACGTAAAGGTCCGCCCGGACGACCTGTTCGGGCGCACCGGGGACGATCTCACCCTGAACGTCCCGATCACCTACGCCGAGGCGGTGCTCGGCACCGACCTGCGGGTTCCGACCCTGGACGGCACGGTGACCCTGCGGGTGCCGCCGGGTACCCCCGCCGGGAGGGTGCTGCGGGCCCGGGGCAAGGGCGTCGTACGCAGGGACGGCCGCGCCGGTGACCTGCTGGTCACGCTCGACGTGGTGGTCCCGGCGGCGGTGTCGGACGAGGCGCGGGCGGCACTGGAGACCTTCGCGGCGCAGACCCCGCCCGCCGCGCGGGAACATCTCGAAGCGCGGGTACGTCGATTCGGTTGACGGCGGCAGCGGAGGTGAGCGGGCATGTCGGAGGAGTACGTCGGGTCGGGTGACCCGGCCTACGAGGCCAAGATCTTGATGATCTCGGTGGCCGCGCGGATGGCGGGCATGCACCCCCAGACGCTGCGCCAGTACGACCGGTTGGGCCTGGTGCAGGCGGGCCGGGCGGCCGGTGGCGGTCGGCGGTACAGCGTCCGGGACGTGGTGCTGCTCCGCGAGGTGCAGCGTCTCAGCCAGGACGACGGGATCAACCTGGCCGGGGTCAAGCGGATCATCGGGCTGGAGCGGCTGCTGGAGGAGGCGCAACAGCGGGTGGCCCGGCTGGAGGCGGAGCTGGACGCCGCGTACCGGCGGATCGCCGAGCTGGAGTCGCTGGGCGGCTTCGCCCGTGGTGACCTCGTGCCGACCAACCGCACGTCCACCGCGCTCGTGGTGTGGCGTCCTCGCCGTACCCCCGACCGCTGACGGCGTCACGCGATCCTGGGCAGGTTCCGTTCGCCTCGAACGGAACCTGCCCAGGATTCGTTGCTGTCGCGGGAAACGCGGGTGGCGCGGCGGCGGGCTGAGTAAGCTGTCAAACAGTCCCAAAATGTTTAATCCGGTCGTTTTGCTGGCGGGGGGAGCCATGGCGGAACCGGCGAAGAAGGTGGCGGAACGGGCGGAGGAACGCCTGGAAAAAGTGGCCGAGAACGTCCGGGAGCGGTTCGACCGGGTCACCGAGGGTCGCCTCAGCGACAAGGCCAAGGAGGGGCGCTTCGCCGACCAGACCGACCACGGCGTGGATCGGGCCAGGGACGACGAACGGCGGAAGAAGCAGGGCGGACCGACCTAGGCGATCCGCCGACGTGCGGGCCGGGACCCACGGGGGGTCCCGGCCCGTTCGTGTAAGGAGGGGCCCCTTGTTAACGCCTCCGGTAGAGAAGGGGCCCCCTCTAACAAGCTTCGCGCGAGGGATTGGGGGTGCGGCTCCGGTTGCCGGCATGAGGCGGACATCGGGGTGGGTCAGAGGCGGCGGTTCTCGCGGACCAGGCCGCCCTCGCACCAGTCCCGGTAGACGAACAGGTCGGGGCGGGCGAGCAGCACCCGGCTGTTGTGCGCCCAGTTGCGCATCAGGTCGTCACCGGTCTTCTCGGCGTGCTCGACCAGCTTCCGGAAGCGCCGTTTCGGGTGCGCCCGGAAGTTCGTCCGGATGCCGTCGGCGGCGTAGATGTAGAGGCAGTGCAGCGCGAACCGGCGGGCCGGGCAGTGCTGGTCCATGGCCAGGTCGAACAGCGTCTGCACCAGGTGGTCACCGGCGACCAGCAGGTCCCAGTCCGGCGGCATGGAGGTCAGCGGCACCGAGTCCGGCTGGTAGGCCCACGCCCGCAACTCGGCGGGCGAGGGGTCGACCGGGTTGGCGAAGCCGTGGAACGTCCCTTCCTGCACGCTCACCGGCCGACCTTCCGCGTTCGCTGGCGGGGGCGCTGGCCACCCGCGGACCCTGGCTGCTGGGGCGACACGTTAACGCGGTTGGGCGGAGCAGTGGTAGACCCTCCCGGGATCAATTTGACAACCGTTGGCCGGACCGGACCGCTGAGTCGCGGCTCCGGCCCGGCCGAGGTCAGTCGCCCACCCGCACCGGGGCCGGCGCCCGGGTGCCGGCGGCGCGGCGGCGCAACCACTGCTTGAACCACGGCGTGTCCGGCAGCCGGGCGAGCAGTGGCCCGGTCACCACCGTGATCAACACGTAGGCGGTGGCGAGCGCGGCCAGCTTGGGCTCCACCGGGTAGACGGCGGCGACGGCCAACCCGGCGATGACGATGGAGAACTCGCCGCGCGGGGTGAGCGCCAGGCCGGCCCGCCAGCGTCCGGGCTCGGCGATCCCGGCCCGGCGGGCGGCCAGGTAGCCGGTGGCCACCTTCGTCGCCATTGTCGTCACGGCCAGCAGCAGCGCGGGCAGCAGCACCGGCGGCATGTCCAGCGGGTTGGTGACCAGCCCGAAGAACACGAAGAAGACCGCCGCGAAGAGGTCCCGCAGCGGTGAGAGCAACTCGGTGGCGTGGTGCGCGACCGGCCCGGACAGCGCGATGCCGACCAGGAACGCGCCGACCGCGGCGGAGACCTGGAGCTTCGCCGCGAGGCCGGCGACCAGCAGGGTCAGGCCGAGCACCCCGAGCAGGAGCGCCTCCGGGTCCTTGGCGGACAGGGCGGTGGAGATCAGGTGCCCGTACCGGATCGCCACGGCCAGCACGACGACCACGGTGAGCACCGCGACGGCGAGCGCGACGCCGCCCTTGGCCAGGCCGACCCCGGCGAGCAGCGCGGTGACCAGCGGCAGGTAGAGGGCCATCGCCAGGTCCTCGATCACCAGCACGGAGAGGACCACCGGCGTCTCCCGGTTGCCGACCCGGCCCAGGTCGCCGAGCACCTTGGCGATCACGCCGGAGGACGACACCCAGGTGACGCCGGCGAGCACCACGCCGGCCACCCAGCCCCAGCCGAGCAGCAGGGCGAAGGCGAAACCGGGCAGCGCGTTGAACACCGCGTCGATCAGGCCGGCCGGCACCGCCGAGCGGAGGTTGCCCACCAGCTCGTTCGCGCTGTATTCCAGGCCGAGCATGACCAGCAGCAGGATCACGCCGATCTCCGCGCCGACGGCGAAGAACTCCTCGCTGGCGTTCAGCGGCAGCAGGCCGCCGTGCCCGAACGCGAGGCCGGCGAGCAGGTAGAGCGGGATGGGCGAGACGCCGACGCGACGGCTCAGCCGGCCCAGCAGGCCGAGCAGGAGCAGCAGCGCCCCGACCTCGATGAGCAGGACGGTGGTTTCGTGCATACGCGTCAGCCGTCCGGATCGGTCTCGGCGAGGATCGCCGTCACGCCGTCGAGACCCTGGCGGGTGCCGACCACGACGATCACGTCACCGGATTCGAACCGGAAGGTGGGGTCGGGCGAGACGTTCACCTCGCCCTGACGCAGCACCGCCACGATGGAGGCGCTGGTCCGAGTGCGAGCCTTGGTGTCGCCGAGCCGCCGGTTGACGTACTTCGAGCCGGCCGGGATCACGATCTGCTCGGTCAGCAGCCCGGCGGCCTGCTCGCGCAGCCCGGAGAGCTGCCCGAGCATCAGCGACGCGCCGAGGATGTCGGCCAGCGCCTCCGCCTCGTCGTCGGTCAGCGGTATGTCGTGCTGGCAGGAGTCGGGATCGTCCGGGTCGTAGAGGACCAGGTCGCGGCGGCCATTGCGGTGGGAGACCACGCCGAGCCGGCGGCCGGACTCGGTCATGAGGTCATGACGGACGCCGATTCCCGGTAAGGCGGTCTGTTCGACACGTACTCGCACCTCAGTCAGGCTACCCGGGGCCCGCGTGGGCGCCCGGCCCCTACGTGAGCTCGGTGAGGCGATGGGTGAGCGTCGGCCCGCCGGGCCGGTCCACGGTCACGGTGAGCAGGCAGCCCCGCTCGACATCGAGGACCACCCGCAACGAGCGCCCGTCGGGGAGGGCGAAGCCGTTGTACGGCGAGGGCTCGTTGCCCATCGGCGTCGCCGTGATCCGGATCAGCCCGGCGTCGTCCGGCCCGGCCACCTCCGACACCACGATCCGGGCGAGGAGGTCAACCGGGCGCAGCATCTCCACGAACCAGGCGTCCACCACCGAGGGCCACGAGTAGAAGTACCAGGGGTCGTCGGCGACCTGCTCGGTGGGCACCTGCGACCGAAGCTGCTTACCGTCGCGCGTCGGCTGCACCAGCTCCCGCCCGTCGCAGGAGCGGCGCACCTCCTCGTCGTCCTGCCGGACGGCGTACGACCAGTGCAGCAGGTCGTCAGCGTGCAAGTGGTGTTCGGACAGCACGGTCAGGTCGCCCGTCTCGACCCTGACCACCGCCGATCCCACCGAGTCGCGGGTCACCAGCGACAGCCATCTGCCCAGATCCACCTGCACGTCGTCTCCTTACCGGTCGGCTCTGATCACCCATGATGCCGACACCACCGGCACATCCGGGCCGGGACCGCGGCCTGCGAGCAGCGGCCAGGCGGCGTGGACGACCCAGTAGGGGCCGGCTCCGGTGTCGACTGCCAGGTCCACCCGGGCCGGCTGAGCCCCGCCACCGGTTCGCGAACACGTGGCGTCCGGCTCGGCAAGGCCGCAGATCGTCTCGGTGCCGTCGGCTTCGTCGGGAATCCCGTTCGCGCCGACCTCGGAATAGCGGTAGAGAACGGCCCGGGACGGCAGCTGCGCCGTGTCGAATTCGACGACGACCCGACGGGTCGACTCGGCCAGTCGCACCGCGGGCCAGTCGACGTGCCGCGGTGGACTCGCTTTCGGCCCGCCGCGGGCCGCCCAGTCCACGGCGATCCTTCGCATGTCCGTGCGATTCCCGTTGACGATCAGGGCCGGCTGTGGCGGCTTGCGCGGCGCGGTGAGCAGCGTATCGGGAAGGTAGGGCGCGTGACTCGGCGGAGGGTCTCCGCCCGACGGTTGATCGGCAATTTCCGGCGGCGATCCGCATGCACCGGTGACAATGGCGGCCGTGACGGCGGCCGTCACCGCGCTGATTCTTGCGATGACGGCCGTACGCCACTGGCGGGTGCCCGAATGCATGTCAGTTGTTGGCACCGCACTGAATTTCGTCGTCGTTCTCTTCGTAGGCGGAGGCGCTCACCGGTTGTCCGTCGAGAATGCCGCTACCGTATCCCTCGGTGCGCCAGCGGTGCAGGGTTCCGTAGTCGCAGTTGACGTCCACGGTCACCCGGACGCGCCAGGCCGTCTTCGGGCCGGCCGACTTGGTCTTCATGTGCTCCCACCCGTACCAGCGGGAGCGGTAGCTCTTGCCGGTGATGGTGTTGTTGACGATCGTGCTGCCCTGACAGAAGGATTCGACCCGGGTGTGGATCTGATTTGCCGTCGTGTAGGAGGGGTGCGGCAGGTCGACGCGGACTCCGCAATCACCTGCGGCGAGCGTGTGTCCCGATTGATAGGAGGAATGGCCTCGCGCGCCAAGCGGAGCTGATTCGTCCTTGTCGGCAGCCTGAGCCGCACTGGACGTTCCGGCGACCAACAACGCCGTCGTCGCGACGACGCACGCCGCTCTGGTCGGTGTACGCATTCGTCAGTCCTTTCAGGATCGTGTGCAGGTCTCCTCGACCATTCAACAGTTCCCACCGCCGTGTGAACCCGTTGCCGGTATGGCGAAAGTCACATGCAAATACGTGTATTTAATTGATCTTCGGGACTGCGTGTGGGGATGATTTCGCACGCTCCGGCCCGGCCGTCGGAATTTGATGACTGATTGGCGGGGGGTGTTGCGGCCCGCCTGCGGGCCCGCGTTTCGCCAGCGCTGGACGTCTTCGGCTGGAGCGGCCGGGCGTCGCGGCCGGCGGGTGATCATTCGGTGGCTGCCCGGCAACTGTCCGTGAATGACGGATCGGCGCGGGTGGATCGGTCGCCGCTGGTCCGGGTGGGCGATCGACGGCGGGAAGGTGTGACTCGGGTCACGCCGGGAGAGTTGAGCGGAATAGACTCAAGTCTGGTTGTGTCGTTCCCAATGGACACGCCGATCCCGGGGGAGCCCATGAACACGGAACGCCTCACCACCAAGAGCCGCGAAACCATCACCGGGGCCGTCGCGCTGGCGAACCAGCGCGGTCACGCCACCGTGGAGCCCTGGCACCTGCTGCTCGCGCTGCTGGACACCGACGGCTCGACCGCCTCGGGTGTGCTGCGCGCGGCCGGGGCCGACCCGGCCGAGCTGCGCCAGGTCACCCTGCGCGCGGTCGACGCGCTGCCCGCCGCGCGCGGGTCCAGCCTGGCCGAGCCGACGCTGGCCCGCGAGTTCGTCAACGCCATCGGAGCCGCTGAGCAGATCGCCCGACCGCTGGGCGACGAATACACCTCCACCGAACACCTGCTGGCCGGGCTGGCCCGGGTCGGCGGCGCGGTCTCGGTCGCGCTGAAGAACTCCGGCGCCACCGAGGAGAACCTGGTCGCCGCGTTCCCCACCGTCCGGGGCGGTGACCGGCGGGTCACCACTGCCGACCCGGAGCAGACCTACCAGGCGCTGGCCAAGTACGGCGTCGACCTCACCGCGAGTGCCCGCGACGGCAAGATCGACCCGGTGATCGGCCGCGACTCGGAGATCCGCCGGGTGATCCAGGTGCTCTCCCGTCGCACGAAGAACAACCCGGTGCTGATCGGTGAGCCGGGTGTCGGCAAGACCGCGATCGTCGAGGGCCTGGCCCAGCGGATCGTGGCCGGCGACGTGCCGGAGTCGCTGCGGGACAAGAAGCTGGTCTCGCTCGATCTCGGCGCGATGGTGGCCGGCGCGTCCTACCGCGGCCAGTTCGAGGAGCGGCTGAAGTCCGTCCTGGAGGAGATCAAGAACTCCGACGGGCAGGTCATCACGTTCCTCGACGAACTGCACACGGTGGTCGGCGCCGGCAAGGGCGAGGGCTCGATGGACGCCGGCAACATGCTCAAGCCGATGCTGGCCCGCGGCGAGCTGCGGATGGTCGGCGCGACCACCCTCGACGAATACCGCGAGCACATCGAGAAGGACCCGGCGCTGGAGCGCCGGTTCCAGCCGGTGCTGGTCGGCGAGCCGACCATCGAGGACACCATCGGCATCCTGCGCGGGCTCAAGGAGCGCTACGAGGTGCACCACGGAGTCCGGATCACCGACGCCGCGCTGGTGGCCGCCGCAGCGCTCTCCGACCGCTACATCACCGACCGGTTCCTGCCGGACAAGGCGATCGACCTGGTCGACGAGTCCGCCTCCCGGCTGCGCATGGAGATCGACTCCCGGCCGGTCGAGGTGGACGAGATCGAGCGGGCGGTGCGCCGGCTGGAGATCGAGGAGATGGCGCTGGCCAAGGAGCCCGACGCCGGCTCCGCCGAGCGCCTGGAGCGGCTGCGCAAGGAGTTGGCCGACAAGCGCGAGCAGCTCACCGCGCTCTCCGAGCGTTGGCAGACCGAGAAGAGCCACATCACCAAGCTCTCCACCGCCAAGGAGGAACTGGAGCGCCTGGGCGGCGAGGCCGAGCGGGCCGAGCGGGACGGCGAGTTGGAACGCGCCGCCGAGCTGCGGTACGGCCGGATCCCCGCGCTCAAGGGTGAGCTGAAGCAGGCCGAGGAGGAACTGGCCCGGCTCCAGGCCGACGGCGCGATGCTCAAGGAGGAGGTCGGCGCGGACGACATCGCCGCAGTGGTCGCCTCCTGGACCGGCATCCCGGCCGGTCGGCTGCTGGAGGGCGAGACCGCCAAGCTGCTGCGGATGGAGGAGTCGCTGGGCTCCCGCGTGGTCGGCCAGGCCGAGGCGGTCGGCGCGGTCTCCGACGCGGTCCGCCGCGCCCGGGCCGGCATCGCCGACCCGGACCGCCCCACCGGCAGCTTCCTCTTTCTCGGCCCGACCGGTGTCGGCAAGACCGAGCTGGCCAAGGCACTCGCCGAGTTCCTCTTCGACGACGAGCGGGCCATGGTCCGCATCGACATGAGCGAGTACGGCGAGAAGCACTCGGTGGCCCGCCTGGTCGGCGCCCCGCCCGGCTACGTCGGCTATTCCGAGGGTGGCCAGCTCACCGAGGCGGTGCGTCGCCGGCCCTACTCGGTGATCCTGCTCGACGAGGTGGAGAAGGCGCACCCGGACGTCTTCGACGTGTTGCTCCAGGTGCTCGACGACGGCCGCCTCACCGACGGCCAGGGTCGCACCGTCGACTTCCGCAACGCGATCCTGATCCTCACCTCGAACCTCGGCTCGTCGCTGATCAGCGACCTGACGATGACCGAGGAGGAGCGCCGGGAGGGTGTGCTCGCGGTGGTCCGGTCGCACTTCAAGCCGGAGTTCCTCAACCGGCTCGACGACATCGTGGTGTTCGCCGCGCTGCAGGGCGGGGACCTGCGGGCGATCGTGGACATCCAGCTCGACCGGCTGCGGCGCCGGCTGGCCGACCGCCGGCTGGGCCTGGACATCACCGACGCCGCCCGCACCTGGCTGGCCGAGCACGGGTACGACCCGATCTACGGCGCCCGGCCGCTGCGCCGCCTGGTCCAGTCCGCGATCGGCGACCGCCTCGCCAAGGCGCTGCTGTCCGGCGACGTCCGCGACGGCGACACCGTCCGGGTGGACCTGTCCGACACCAAGGACTCCCTGACGGTCACCCCCGCCTGACCTACCCCCGGCGGGGCCCCGCACACCCCGCGGGGCCCCGCCCCCTCTTCCGTCGATCATGAGGTTGGCGGGGCGACACGCCGGTACGGCACCGGACAACTTCATGGTCAACAGCGTCGGGTGCGGTGGCGGTGGGCAGTAGGAGGGGATGCTGGGGATGGTGAAGTGGGAGCGGGAGTTGGACCAGGACGTGCGGGAACTCGACGGGGCCGACACGCTCGCCTTCGGCGGCGTCGGGTTCGCCGGGCAGATCCTGCCCGAGACCGAGGCGTACCGGCGGGTGGAGCAGGCGCTGCGGGAACACCCGGAGGCCGCCCGGAAGAAGGTCGACCGGCTGCTCCGGAAGGGCTCACCGGCCGGGAAGGCGTACGCGGCGACGCTGCTGGAGTCGGTCGACCCGGGCGCCGGGCGGGCCGCCTGGGAGCGGCTGCGCGACGACGACCGGGAGTTCACCACCTTCAGTGGTTGCGTGATGGGCCGGACGACGCTGCGGGAGTACGCCGCCGAGCGCCTCGCCGGCGGCCGAACGTAGCTGACCACACACTCAGCGAACAGGGCTTCGGGTGAGGTGCGCGGGGTTGTTACCGTCTCCGCCGATGCACGTTGGGGGAGGCGGTCATGAACGGTTCGGTGGCGTACGTGGTGGCCACGCTCGGATGCCTGCTCGGGGCGGCCGGCGTGGTGATCGCCGTGATCGCGTTGCGCAGGTCCCGCTCGACGGGGCGCCCGCAGCCGGCCACGCCCGGTGACCCGTTCCGGGACACCGACTCGGACGCGTTGCGCGGCGACCCGCGCGCGCTCAAACCCGGCGACATCGTCGAGATCCGCCAGGTGCCCTACACCGTGCGCGGCTCGGTGCACCTGGTCGAGGGTGGCTGGAGCTGGGCGGAGCACCTGCTCGACGACGCGGGCGGGGTGAAGCGCTGGCTCTCCGTCGAGGCGGATCCGGACCTGGAGATGGTGCTCTGGACCAGCGAGCCCGGGGCCACCGTCACGCCCGGCGCACCGACGCTGGAGATCGCCGGCCGCCGCTACAACTGGGACGAGTCCGGTCAGGCCCGCTACACCGCGACCGAGGGCACCGGCCTCGACCCGCGGGGCACCATGCGCTACTACGACTACCAGGCGCCCGGTGGGGCCCGGCTGTCGTTCGAGGCGTACGGCGAGGCGGGCTGGGAGGTGAACCTCGGCGAGGAGTTGCGCCGCGCCGAGGTGATGATCTACCCGCAGGGCGGCCCGGACCAGGTGAAGTGAGCGTGCTCGTCGCCCTGCGGACGCCGTACGTCGACAGCCGCGCCGCCGACCTCAGCCTGACCCTCGGCGGCCCGGAGCTGCCGGCGCTGGCCGTCCGCGACCTCGACCTGCCCGGCGGGACCCGGCTTCGGCTGCGCCTGCTCGGCGCGTCCCACCAGGTCGTCGCCGGCGCGCTTACCGAGACGGTCGCCTGCCTGCCCGGCCACCGGCCGCACCTGCCGGACACCCTGCACGACGCCACCGCCGGCTACCGGTTCACCGCCACGGTGCTCCGGCCGGCCGGCGACGGCCTGCGCACCCGGGTCGCGGCGCTCCGCACCGAGCTGACCGGCGACCCGTACGCGCTGGTCGGCGTGTTCCCCGGGGACGAGGACGCGGTCACCGCGCTGGCCGTCGCGCCCGACCCACCGAGCGGCACCGTCGCGTGGCGCACCTGGCACGCCTACCCCCAGACGAACGAACTGGTCCTGACCGAGACGGTGGTGGAGAAGCTGTGACGTACCGACGGTGGTTCGTGGTGGGCGTGGCGGTCGCCGTCGTCGGCGCCCTGGTCGCCGCCTTCGCGATCTTCTACGGCAACTTCTCGCCCCGCGGTTACGTGCAGGACCACTACTCCCGGGCGTCCGGGCGGGACATCGGCTCGCAGGCGGTCGCGTACACCTCGAACAGGTCGCCCAGTCAGGTGTCGAAGGAG
Organism: Micromonospora sp. NPDC050980; assembly: GCF_040653835.1. Lineage (NCBI taxonomy): Bacteria > Bacillati > Actinomycetota > Actinomycetes > Micromonosporales > Micromonosporaceae > Micromonospora > Micromonospora sp. NPDC050980. Next base: position 127,992 of record NZ_JBFAGS010000011.1, read on the forward strand.
ATCACCGACACCTGGCAGCCGGCCGACCAGTACGTCGACGGCAGCGGGGTCTACCTGCGTTACGACGACGACTCGGTGGTGATCCTCCCGCTCGCCGTCGGCTCGGTGATCCTGCTGGAGCGGATGACCACCGCCTACCCCCGGTACCACCGCGTCGTCGGCAACAGCTGGGGCTGGGGCCGAGGCAGCACCGTCCGGGGCGGCGGCCCCGGCGCCGGCAAGTAGCCCGTCCGACCCCCTCATCCTGGGAGCTTTCTGTGCAGCATCTCGTCACCGACCTGCTGGTCACCCTCGCCTACGGCGTGGTCGGCGTGGTCCTGATGGCCGTCGGCTACCTGCTGGTCGACCTGGCCACCCCCGGCAAGCTCCACGAGCTGATCTGGGGCCAGCGCAACCGCAACGCCACGCTGCTGCTCGCCTCCAACCTGCTCGGCGTCGGCACCGTGGTGGTCGCCGCGATCGTGGCCAGCGCCGACGACTTCACGCTCGGGCTGGTCGGCGCCGCCGCGTACGGGATCCTCGGTCTGGTGATCATGGCGGCGGCGTTCGTGCTGCTCGACGTGGCCACCCCCGGCAAGCTCGGCGAGCTGCTGGTGGACCCGGAGCCGCACCCGGCGGTGTGGATCTCGGCCACCGTGCACGTCGCCACCGGCGCGATCATCGCCGCCGCCATCAGCTGATGACCGGCAAGGCCGTCGCCGGGAAGGCGAAGGACAAGCGGAACACGGCGGTGATCTGGACCGTCGTGCTCACGCTGTTCGTCGGCGTGCCCTGCGCCATCGGGATCGTCAACGGCGGCGAGAGCACCGACGTGCCCGCACCGACGACCGAGCAGCGCGACGCCACCGTGCCGCTGCTGGCGTCCGCGTTCTCCGGTCAGGGCATCTGCTACGGGTGGGCGCTCCACGACTACAGCACCGAGATCAGCGTCGGCTCCAATCTCGGTGACCAGGTGCCGGTGCGGGACGACCCGCGGTGCCCGCGCTGGATCGAGGTCTCCGCGGTCGTCCGCTACACCTCCGCCAGCAGCGAGTCGCAGGACTCGGCGAGCATCGGCGTCGACGGCTCCGCCGACATCGACCCGGCCGACCTCTACCCGATCGCCTCCGGCCTGAGCCGCTTCGGGCTGGACGAGGACGCCTTCGTCGACGAGCCCGGCTGGGCGATCACCCGGGCCACGACGGTGCTGCCGCTGCTCGCCGCCGAGGTCGGGCTGGCCGACCCGGCCCCCGCGCCGAGCGCCGCGGTCCCGGAGCCGACCGGCACGCCGCAGCCGCTGCCGAGCGCCGGCAACGACCTGCTGCGCGACCGTTGGGGTTGGCTGCTCACCGCCGCCGGCCTGCTGCTGGTCGCCGCGCTGTTCATCGCCGTGGGCGGGTGGCAACGCCGCCGCCAACGCCGGCCCTCCGCCCGGGATGCCGGCGGGTCGCCGGAGCCGCCCGGCCGGAGCGGTCGCCCGACCACGGCAGCGGCACCCGCGCAGCGCGCCGGGGTGGAAGCCGCCGGGCGTACCCGGGAGGAAGCGTGACCGTCGACGCGCCCGCGCGGCCACGGTGGCGCGCGGCCCGCGCGGCGGTCCTGCTCGCGGTCTTCGTCTGCGCGGCCTGCGGCCTGGTGTACGAGTTGGCGCTCGTCGCGCTCGGCAGCTACCTGATCGGCGACGCGGTCGGGCAGGCATCGATCGTGCTCGGCGTGATGGTCTTCGCGATGGGCGTCGGCGCGCTGGTGGCGAAGCCGTTGCAGACCCGGGCGGCGCCCGCGTTCGCGGTGATCGAGTTGACCCTGGCGCTGCTCGGCGGCCTCTCCGTGCTCGGGCTCTACGCGGCGTTCGCCTGGCTCGACCTCTACGGCCCGGCGCTGGTCGGCACCGCCTTCGTGCTCGGACTGCTGATCGGCGCGGAGATCCCGCTGCTGATGGTGATGCTGCAACGCATCCGGGAGCAGTCCGCCGGCAGCGCGGTGGCCGACCTGTTCGCCGCCGACTACGTGGGCGCGCTGCTCGGCGGGCTGGCCTTTCCATTCCTGCTGATGCCGGTCTTCGGGCAGCTCAAGGGCGCGCTCGTGGTCGGCGCGGTGAACGCCGTCGCCGGCGTCGCGCTGGTCCTCACCGTGTTCCGCGACGAACTCGGCCGCCGGACGCGGGTGGGCCTGGGCGCCGGCTCCGTCGTGGTCGGCCTCCTGCTGGGGTACGCGTGGATGACCGCCCACGACTTCGAGGTGACCGCCCGCCAGCAGCTCTACCGCGACCCGGTGGTGCACGCGGAGCGCAGTCGCTACCAGGAGATCGTGCTGACCCGGTCGGTGCCCGAGGTCGGCCACACCGTCACCGACCTGCGGCTGTTCCTCAACGGCGACCTCCAGTTCAGCTCCGTCGACGAATACCGCTACCACGAGGCGCTGGTGCATCCGGCGATGCGTGGGCCGCACGGCGACGTGCTGGTGCTCGGCGCCGGCGACGGGCTGGCCGCGCGGGAGATCCTGAAGTATCCGGACGTGCGTTCGGTGACGCTCGTCGACCTCGACCCGGCCGTGGTCGCGCTGGCCCGCGGCGAGCCGCAACTGCGCGACCTGAACCACGCCTCGCTCACCGACCCCCGGGTACGGGTGCTCAACCTCGACGCGTTCGGCTGGCTGCGGACCGCGACGCAACGGTTCGACGTGGTGATCGCCGACCTGCCCGACCCGGACGAGACGGCCACCGCCAAGCTCTACACGGTCGAGTTCTACTCGCTGATCCGCCCGGTGCTGGCTCCCGGCGGGCGACTCGTGGTGCAGTCCGGGTCGCCCTACTTCGCGCCCCGGTCGTACTGGTCCATCGAGCGGTCGGTGCGGGAGGCGGGTTTCGCCACCGTGCCCTACCACGTCGACGTGCCGAGCTTCGGCGACTGGGGGTTCGTGCTCGCCGCGCCCGGCGGGACCGCCCCCGAGCTGGGGTTGCCGGCCGACGCGCCACCGCTGCGCTTCCTCACTCCGGCGGTGCTCGCCGCCGCGGCCACGTTCCCCGCCGACCGCGCCCGGGCCGACGTGCCCGCCTCGACGTTGTTGCAGCCCCGGGTGCTGGAGTACGCCCGCGAGGAGTGGCGGGGCTACTAGATTCGGGACACCTCATACCACCGGCTGCGCCGCGCCACCGACCGGTGACCCCTTCTACCGTGCCCACCTGGCCGGACATCGCTACGGTGGTCATCTGATCCAGGAAGGGAGAATCATGGTCGATGCTCCGGGCACCACGCCCCGCGCGCGTCCCGGTGTGGTGACGCTTTCCAGTTGGCTGCTCATTCTCGTCGCCGTCATCCAGGTGCTCAACCTGATCGTGACGCTGGCGGTCATCGGCACGATCCGCGATGTGCTCAAGGACGCCTACGCCGGCTCGTCGGCCGAGTCGGCCGGCGACCTCGCGTACGCCTTCACCATCGGTTCCTCGGTGTTGACGCTGCTGCTCGCGATCGGTCTGGTCGTGCTCGCGTTGCTGAACAACCGGGGGCGGAACGTCTCCCGGATCATCACCTGGGTGGTGGGCGGCATCCTGCTCTGCTGCACCGGCGGCAGCCTGCTCAACGGCGTCTCCGGCGGCATGATGGGCGGTGGCGGCAGCACCGACGGCAACCTGCCCAGCACGCAGGAGATCCAGCGCCGGCTGGAGGACGCGCTGCCGTCCTGGTACACCCCGGTCAGTCTGCTGCTCGGCGTCGTCGCGCTGCTCGCCCTGCTGGGCGCGCTGATCCTGCTGGCGTTGCCGAAGGCGAACGAGTTCTTCCGCAAGCCGAAGGCCGCCTGGGAGCCACCGGTCCCAGGTGGCGCCTACCCGGCGTATCCGTCGACCCCGGGGCAGTCCACCGACCCGGCCTACCCGTCGACCTCGGGGCAGCCGGGTGGCCCGGCCTACCCGTCGACGCCCGGCCAGCCGGCCCCGCCGCCGGTGTCCGGTGACCAGCCCTCGACCGGCCAGCCGGGCGAGCGGCGCGACCCGGAGCCGCCACCCGGAAGTTGACGGCAGGATTTCAGCGACGCCGACGGTCCCTCCGAGTAGGTTGCAAGCCAACGCCTACCGGAGGGATCCGTCGTGTCGTACCCCGATCGGGCCGCCCCCCGCCGGCCGGCCACGGTCGTCGCGGCGGTGGCGGTGTTGTTGCTGATGGCGGTCGGCGCCGTGGCGTACGCGGTGACGAACCTGGCGGTGGCCGGCGGCACGGTGCAGCGGTTCCGTGCCGCCGCGCAGGGCACCGGCGCGGGTGGCGGCGACATCGATCGGGTAGCCGGCCTGCTGCGCGGCTCGACCGTGCTGGCCGCCGTGCTCGGCGTGCTGGCCGCGGTGCTGCTGGTCGGGCTCGCGCTCGGCCTGCTCGCCGGCCGCGCCGGCGCGCGGGTGGCTACCTGGGTGGTCGCCGGGCTGGGCCTGCTCTGCGGCTGCTGCGGGCTCGCGGTGCTGGTCGGGCAGCGGGCCGCTCCGTTGCGGCTCGGCGCCGACGAGCGGGTCACCGCCGACCTGCTCGGGCTGGTCGGTGACGCGTACCCGGCGTGGTGGATCCCGGTGAATGCGGCGCTGTCGGTGGCGCAGATCCTCGGCTACCTGGTGGTGGCCGCGTTGCTCGCGCTCCCCTCGGCCGGCGCGTTCCTGCACCGCCGGCCGGCCCCGGCGGGCCGGCCGCCCGGCCCGCCGACCGGCTACGGCACCACCGCGTCCGGCGTTCCCGTCGCCGGGCCGACGCCCTGGGGTCCGCCGCCGGGCCTGGCCCCACCGTCGGCGCCACTCAGCTCTGGCCCGCAGCCCGGTTCCGCTCCGCCGACACCTCCGGAGGACCGCGCATGACCGGGACACCCCAGTCCGCCCGCCGCCGTGCCGTGGTCACCGGCGCCAGCCTGGGCATCGGTGAGGCGTTCGCCCGCCGGCTCGCCGCCGACGGCTGGGACCTGGTGCTGGTGGCCCGGGACGTCGCCCGGTTGGACGCGCTGGCGACGGAGTTGACCGGCCGGCACGGCGGCGAGGTGCGGACCATCCCGGCCGACCTGTCCACCGACGACGGTTGCGCGGTGGTGGAGCGCCGGCTGGTTGCCGACCCGCCGGTGCACCTGTTGGTGAACAACGCCGGGATCAGCTTGAACACCCCGTTCGTCCGCTCGGCCGTTCCGGACGAGTCCCGCCTGGTGCGGCTCAACGTGCTGGCGGTGCTTCGACTGACCCACGCGGCCCTCGGTCCGATGATCGAACGCGGCGACGGGGCAGTGATTAATGTCTCTTCGGTTGCGGGTTTCGGCGTTCCGATGCCGGGTTCGACCTACTCGGCCAGCAAGGCGTGGGTGACGAATTTCAGTGAATCGATCGGTCAGTCGGTGGCGCCGCTCGGTGTTCGCGTCATGGCGCTCTGCCCGGGCTACACCCGCACCGGCAACCACGAGCGGGTCGGCATCGACATGTCGCGCCTGCCGGCCTGGGCCTGGCTGCGGGCCGACGACGTCGTCGCCGAAGGGCTGCTTGACCTGCGTAAAGGCAAGTTGGTGAGCGTCCCGGACTGGAAGTACAAGCTGGCTGTGGCCGGGCTGCGGCACGCGCCGAAGCAGCTGCTGCGCCGCTTCACCCGGGACGCCCGGGGCCGGGTCGACCGGGCGCGCGCCTGACCGGGCGCGGTCGCGCCGGCCGACCCGGGCGGTAGCGGACCGGGGTGGACGGTCGCGCAGCGTAGCCGGGCGCTGCCACTCACCGGTCGCGCGCAGGCTGGACGGCGGTGGACCCCACGGGCGGCGCACAGACTCGCGAAGTACGCTCTGTTGCCATGGGGGACCACGACGACCTGCGTAAATTCATCACTGACCTGGCCGTGGTCCACGGTCGGGTCGTGCTCTCCTCGGGCCGCGAGGCGGACTGGTACGTCGATCTGCGTCGCGTCACGCTCCATCACCAGGCCGCCCCGCTGATCGGCCGGGTGATGCGCGACCTCACCGCGGACTGGGCGTACGACGCGGTCGGCGGGCTGACCTTGGGCGCCGATCCGGTGGCCGTCGCGATGCTGCACGCCTCGGCCGGCACCGACCGCCCACTGGACGCCTTCGTGGTCCGCAAGGCGGGCAAGGCGCACGGCCTCCAGCGCCGCATCGAGGGGCCGGACGTGACCGGGCGTCGAGTCCTGGCGGTGGAGGACACCTCGACGACGGGCGGAAGTGTGTTGACCGCCATCGAGGCGTTGCGCGAGGCCGGGGCGGAAGTCGTGGGTGTTGCGGTTATTGTTGATCGAGGTGCCGGCGACGCGGTGCGAGCCGCCGGATTGCCTTATCGGGCGGCCTATACGTTGGCTGACCTCGGCCTTGTGGCCTAAAAGTTTGCCGATTCGGATCTGCTCATATGCAGGCGGATCGATGCTGCTGGTGGAAGGATGGAATACGTGGGAACTGCGTTGGCTGAAATGACCATGCCTCAGATCTCGCCGCTTGCCGGCGAGCCGATCGAACGCGCCGACGCCGAGCGGCTCGCGGGGGTCCTCAAGGCCCTCGCCGACCCCGCCCGGCTGCGGCTGCTCAGCCTGATCCAGTCGGCTCCCGAGGGGGAGGCGTGCGTGTGTGACCTCACCGCGCCGCTCGGCCTCTCGCAGCCGACGGTCAGCCACCACCTGCGTATCCTCACCGAGGCCGGCTTGCTGGAGCGGGAGAAGCGCGGGGTCTGGGCGTACTACCGGCTGGTGCCGACCGCGATCGCGACGATCGCGGATCTGCTCACGCCGCCGCGGAAGCGGGCCACCAAGAAGGCTCGCTGACGTCACGGCCCGTCCCTTCGACGGGCCGGCCGGCCGTGGCCACGGCGCGATGGCACGTGCGCCGGACCCGGTCGGACGTGGGCGTTCGGTGGCGTGCGAGGGGTGGCGCCATCGACGGCACGACGACGTCCGTCGTCATCCGTGTCGCCCGCGACCTGACAGGTCATGCGCGAAGGCCGGCCCCCATCCGGGGGTCGGCCTTCGGCGCCCGTGCCGGTCAGCGGCGGTGCTGACCGCCGTGCCCGTGCGGGTGGTCGTCGTCGCCGCCGTCGATGGCGTCCCGGGCCGCGTCCACCGCGCCCGCCGCGGTCGCCGCGGCGATCACCGCGACCGCCTCGCCGCGCTTGCGCGCCTTCCGGTCGCGCAGGAACTCGAAGAAGATCGGCAGCACCGAGATCAGGATGATCAGCGCGACCACCGGCAGGATGTACCTGTCGATCTGGTCACCGATCGCGTCGTAGATCTGACGGGCCAGCACGTAGCCGATCAGCAGGATGCCGTCCACCCAGAGGACCGCGCCGACCACGTTCCACACGAAGAACTGCCGGGCCGGCATGCCGAGCACCCCGGCCACCGGGTTCAGGAACGTCCGCACGATCGGGATGAACCGGGCCAGCACCACGGCCTTCGCCGGGCCGAACTTCTGGAAGTAGTACTCCGCCTTCGCCACGTACTCCCGCTTGAACAGCCGCGAGTTGGGCTTGTCGAACATCCGCCGGCCGTAGCGCGCGCCCAGCCAGTGCCCGAGCTGGGCGCCGGCGATCGCGCAGACCGGGCCGCCGATCATCAGACCGGCCAGCGAGAGCCGGGTGCCGTCACCGAAGATGGCGTCGGCCACCGGGGAGGCGGCCACCCCGGCCAGGAAGAGCAGCGAGTCGCCCGGGAAGAAGAAGCCGACCAGCAGACCGGTCTCGGCGAACAGGATCACCCAGACGCCGATCATCCCGAAGGTGTGGATGAGATCCTTCGGATCGAGCGGGTTCAGGGCCACGTTCTCGGAGATCATCCGGGTCTTCTCTGCTGTGTCCACGGCCACAAAGGCTACCCGGGCCCGATCCGCCCCACTCCTTCCCCTCCGTCTCCCCTCCCCTGTTTCACGGAAAGAGGGGCCATCCGCGCGCTGGTGGCCCCTCTTTCCGTGAAACAGCGGGGGTTACAGGCGCGGGTCGACCGGGTCGGACTCGCAGGCGAGGATCGCGAAGACCAACTCGTGGCGACGCCAGAGCGGGGCGTCGTCGGCGAGCGCGTCCAGCGCGGCCAGACCCAGGCTGTGCTCACGCAGGGCCAGCCCGCGCTTGCGACCCAACGAGCGTTTGCGCAGCGCGGCGAGCTGTGCCGGCTCGGTGTAGCCGGGACCGTAAATGATCCGCAGGTACTCCCGGCCGCGGCACTTGATCCCCGGCTGGAGCAGCGAACCCTTCGGCGAGCGTGCGGCCGGGCCCGCATACGGCTTGACCACCATGCCCTCGCCGCCGGAGGAGGTCAGCGCCAGCCACCACTCGGTGGCGTCGACCACCGCCGCCTCGTCGGCCAGCTCCACCACCAGCCGTCGAGTCGGCGTGAAGAACTCCGGGTCGGCGGTGCGGAGCCGGTCCGCCAGCGCCAGGTGCCAGCCGTGGTCCCGGTCCGCAAAGCTCACCCCGGCGCCGGCCAGCACCGCGAACGGCGCCAACGTCACCCCGCGCAGCCCGTCCGTCGGCCCGACGTACGCCCGGTACGCCGTCGAGTAGGCGGTCACCTCGGCCGCCCGCCGCGCCATCCGGGCCCGCAACCCGTCCACCGGCAGCCCGCGCCCGGCTGCGGCGTCCAGCGTGGCCAGCACCGCGGGCAGCGCCGCCCGACCGGCCGCGCCGACCCCGGCGTACTGCTCGCGGATCAACCCGCCGGCCTTCGCCGACCAGGGCAGCAGCTCCGTGTCGAGCAGCAGCCAGTCGGTGTCCAGCTCGGCCCAGAGGCCGGCGGTGGTGACCGCCGCGCGGACCCGGGCCAGCAACTCCTCGTCCAGCGGGGGCCCGAAGAACGGTCGACCGGTGCGGGTGTGCACCACCCCGCCGCCGAACCGGCCCGGTTCCCGCTCCACCAGCACCACGGCCCGCGAACCCATGTGCTTCTCCTCGCAGACGACCCGGTCGACGCCGGCCGCGCGGTAGTCGGCGAACGCCTCCGCCGGGTGCTCCAGGAACCCCTCGACGGTCGACGTCGAGCACGGCGCCATCGTCGGCGGCAGCCACACCAACCGGCCCGGGTCGACCGCGTACCGGCTCATCACCTCGAGCGCGGCGGCGGCGTTCTCGGCCGGCACGGTAAGCGACCCGTACGCGTGGGTCAGATGCCGCCGCCCGGTCACGTCGGCCAGGTCCAGCACGGTGTCCGGCCGCGCCGGGGCAGGCGGGACCAGCGGGCGGGCGGGGGCGTACCACTCCCGCTCCGCCGGCACCGCCACCAACTCCTTCTCCGGGTAGCGCAGCGCGGTCAACCGGCCCCCGAACACGCAACCGGTGTCCAGGCAGATGGTGTTGTTGACCCACTCGGGCTCCGCGATCGGCGTGTGGCCGTACACGACCATGGCCGAACCCCGGTAGTCGCGCGCCCACGGGTAACGCACCGGCAGGCCGTACTCGTCGGTCTCGCCCGTCGTCTCGCCGTAGAGCGCGAAGGACCGCACCCGGCCGGACGCCCGCCCGTGGTAGGCCTCCTTCAGCCCGGCGTGCGCCACCACCAGCCGGCCGCCGTCCAGCACGTAATGGCTGACCAGGCCGTCGATGAACGTCTCCGCCTCGGCGACGAACTCCGCCGGCTCCGCGGCGAGCTGGGCCATCGTCTCGGCCAGGCCGTGGGTGAGCCGCACGTCCCGGCCGCGCAGCTTGCGCAGCAGCTTCTGCTCGTGGTTGCCGGGCACGCAGATCGCGTGCCCGGCCGCCACCATGCCCATCACCAGGCGGAGCACGCCGGGTGAGTCCGGGCCGCGGTCCACCAGGTCACCGACGAAGACCGCGGTACGCCCGGCGGGGTGCGTCGCGTCCACCGGGCGCCCGGCGTCGTCGCGGCACAGCGCGTAACCGAGCCGGGACAGCAGCGCCTCCAGCTCGGCGCGGCAGCCGTGCACGTCGCCGACCACGTCGAACGGCCCGGTCAGCTCGCGCCGGTCGTTGAACAGCTTCTCGTAGCTGACCTCGGCGGCGTCGATCTCGTCCACCCCGCGCAGCACGTGCACCTTGCGGAAGCCCTCCCGGGCCAGCCGCCCGTACGACTGCCGCAGGTCGCGCCGCATCCGGGCGAGCACCGGCCGGCCGTGCGTGCGGTCGGCGCGACCCTCGGTCCGCTCCCAGGCCACCGTCTCCGGCACGTCCAGCACGATCGCCACCGGCAGCACGTCGTGCTCCCGGGCCACCCGGATCAACCCGGCCCGGGCGTGCGGCTGGAGGTTCGTCGCGTCCACCACGGTCAGCCGGCCCCGCCGCAGTCGGATGCCGGCCACGTGGTGCAGCGCGTCGAACGCGTCGGCGGACGCGGACTGGTCGTTCTCGTCGTCGGCGACAAGCGCGCGGAACATGTCCGACGACAGCACCTGGCTGGGCGCGAAGTGCCGGCGGGCGAACGTGGACTTGCCGGCGCCGGAGACGCCGACCAGCGCCACCAGCGCCAGCTCGGGAATGTCCAGGACGGTCATCGGTCCGTCTCCTCCTTCCGGTCGGCGCGGGTGAAGACCGCCAGCTGGGTCGGGGTGCCCACCTCCGGGTCGACGTCGCCGACGCCGCTGATCGCGACGGTGTAGCAGTGCGCCGCCGCCACCCGCTCCACCCAGGCGGTGAACTCCGCCCGGGTCCACTCGAACCGGTGGTCGGCATGCCGGAACCGGCCCGGCCCGAGCCCCTCGTAACGGACGTTGTACTCCAGGTTCGGGGTGGTCACCACCACCGTGCCGGGCCGGGCGTGGCCGAACACCGCGTCCTCAAGCGCCGGCAGCCGCGGCGGGTCGAGATGCTCGACCACCTCCATCAGCACCGCCGCGTCGTAGCCGCGCAGCCGGTCGTCCCGGTAGGTCAACGCGGACTGCCGTAGGTGGATCCGGTCCCGCTGCCGCTCCGGCAGCCGGTCCAGCCGCAGCCGGCGGGCGGCCAGGCCGAGCGCCCCGCCGGCGACGTCGACGCCCACCACCTCGGTGAACCGCCGGTCGGCCACCAGCGCGGCCAGCAGCGCGCCACCACCGCAGCCCAGGTCCAGCACCCGCCTCGCGCCGCTGTCCCGCAGCGCGGTGAGCACCGCCTCCCGCCGGAGCGCGGCGAGCGGGGCGCGGGGCGCCTCCACGGGCGGTTCCGGTTCGACGCTGTCGTCACCGGTCGGCTCGTCCGCCAGGCGCAGCTCCGTCAGGCGGGCCAGCGCCGCGCCGGCCAGGGCCCGGCGGTGCGCCAGGTAGCGGCGGATGATCAGGCCCCGCTCCGGGTGGCCGGCCAGCCAGCCGGAGCCGGCCCGCAGCAGCTTGTCCACCTCGTCCGGGGCGACCCAGTAGTGCTTGGCGTCGTCCAGCACCGGCAGCAGCACGTACAGGTGGTTGAGGGCGTCGGCGAGCCGCAGCGAACCGGCCAGCGTCAGGTCGACGTAGCGGCTGTCACCCCACTCCGGGTGTGCCTCGTCGAGCGGGATCGGGGTGGCCGTCACGGTCCAGCCGAGCGGGGCGAACACCCGTACCGCCAGGTCGGCGCCGCCGCGGCAGCGCAGCACCGGCACCCGCACGGTCAGCGGGATCGCGGCGGCGGCCAGCTCGGGCCGGTCCCGGGACTCGCCGCGCAGCGCCGAGCGGAACACCTTCGCCAGCGCCGAGGAGAGCAGGCTGGAGGCCGCGTACGGGCGGTCGTTGACGTACTGCCCGAGGGTGAAGCCCTCCGGCGCGGTCGGCTGCCGACGACCCCGGCCGCCGCCCAGCTTCAGCGGGTCCACCTCGACCAGCAGCGCCGCCGTGCACCGCGCCTCGTCCGCCTCGGGATAGAACACGTGCGCGGCACCGGTGGGCAGGTCGAAGCGCTGCACGCGGTCCGGGTGCTTGACGAGGAGGTGACCGAGGTCGGTCGCGGGGCGGTGGGTCGTGGTGAGGGTCAGCAACACGGGGTTGATGCTCCTTGCTCTTCGCCTTCGTGTCGTGGGGGTTTCCGGGGGTCACGGTGAGGGTTTCCGGGGGAGCCCGACCCGCTCCGGGCGGTTCGGCTTGATCCCTGCGCGGGTCGGGCTCCCCGGATATGACGGTGCCCCGCCGACCGGGATGGTCGGCGGGGCACCGGGGGTGCTCGGTCAGGCGACGAAGCGGGTCTTGCGGCGGCGGGCCACCACGTAGCCGCCGAAGCCGGCGGCGAGCAGCAGCGCGCCGATGCCGGCGATCAGGCCGGCGGAGGAACCGGTGATCGGCAGCGTGCCACCGTCCCCGCCACCCTGGCCACCGTCGCCCGGCGTGCCCGGGTTGCCGTTGCCGACCGGGTTGACGACGATCGCGGCGGCGTTGTTCTTGCTGTTCGGGTCGCCGCCCAGCCGGGTGACGAAGACGCCGGCGGCGTCCGGGGTCACGGTGTCGACGCGCAGGCGGAACTCGTAGGGATTCTTCATGCCCTTGGGGCTCTCGGTGACCTGGCAGGCGTACTCCTTGGCACCCGGCTCACCCCAGTTCGCGGTCCACGGGTCCCACTCCTTCGACGGCTGGAACGGCACGCAGTCGTAGGGCGCCTCGGTGACGGTGGTGCCGGCCGGGACGGTGACGCGGACCGGCAGGTCCTCCAGGCGGATGCCCGGGGTGCCCTGGCCCAGGTACTCGAGCGTGGCCGGCCCGAGGTTGGTGAAGCTCGGGGCGACCGTGACGACGTCGCCCTTCTTGCCGGTCGCGGTGGCGCCCTCGGCCGCGAGGTCCGCCGGGTTGTTCCCGGTGACCCGGACGGTGCCCACGGTGAAGTTGTTCATCTGGTCCAGGTCGGTCTGCGGCACCCGCGCCGTCTTCACCGACTGCTCGACCAGGCGGAGTTCGGCACCCTTGCCGGGCTTGACCTCGTCCTGCCAGTCCTCGAACGCCTGGTCGAAGTCGTCAGTAGTCCACCAGTCCAGGTAGACCGGGAACTTGGCGCCGGTACGCGTCTCCGGGCGGAGCTTGATCGGGAGGTTCTCCGAGAGCTTGTACGACCGGCCGGGCTCGATCTTCGTGTCGAAGGCGCAGAAGGCGAAGAACCCGTCCTCCTGCCTCCGGCAGTTCGAGAAGTCCCCGTCGAAGGAGGCGAGCCAGTCGGCCTGAACGACCAGAACCGCCCCGTCGACGGTGGTGTCGCCGGCGTTGCGGACGACGCCCGGCAGGTTCGCAATACCGCCCGGGGCTCCGCTCGCCTCGACGGTCGGGTCGCTGGCCAGGTCGACGCCCTCGGCGATGGTGACACCGGCCGTGCCGGTGGCGGTCTTGCCGCTGGAGGTGACGCTGATCTTCAGCGCGCCCTGCTGGCCCGGCTTTGCGGTGTCCTTGCCGTTGACGACGTAGTCGAACCAGGGCTCGTCACCGTCGAGGAGGTCTGCCTCGCAGTGCAGCTTTGTCGACGAGACGTCGCAGCTCCAGCCCCACGCCGGTTCCACGGTGGCGAAGTCCGCGACGGCGGAGAAGTCGACGTCGACAGTGGTGCGGCCGAACGTCGGCTCCGCTTCGTCGTCGGTCGAGTGCGCGAAGAACGAGCCGTAGTCGAGGTAGCCGGGGGCGACGAGCAAATCGTGCGTGACGATCTCGAACGGTGCGTCGGCCGCGGCGGCCGGGGTGGCGGAGGCGGCGACGAACGCGCCTGCGACGCCCAACCCGGCGAACCAACGCCGGGTGGAGTTGCTGAGCATGCTGGGGTTCCTCCCGTGGGGGTGATCAGGTGGAGCCCGTGGATCTTAAGGATTCCTAAAGTCGCCCCGCTCACCCGCGCGTGGAACATTGACCGAACGGTTGATCGATATCGCCGGCCGGGTCAGCGGTAGTCGTCCTCGTCGGCGGTGACCACCCGGGCCTGCTCCATGGCGTCCCAGTCACCGACCTCCAGGCCGCGGTGCGGCTCCCCGTCGGCGTCGTCGGGAGCGACGGTGGCGGCCTGTTCCACCGCGTCGGCCGGCTCCGCCTCCGGGTCCCGCTCCTCCGGAGCGAGGTGGTCGCTCGGGGTGAAGTCCTCGTCGGGCTGACCCATCGTCCCTCCCTGCGTGCGAAGCGCGGACCGCGTCACCACCACCGTACGGGCTGACCCGGGCCACCGCTGGGTGCCGGGCGAACACCGGAGTCGGCGAATGTCCCCTTCCGGCGCGTCGCCGGTGCCAGGATGGTGACGTGGGCTTCCTGATCCGGTTGGCGATCACCGCGGTCGCGCTGTGGGTCGCGACACTGATCGTGCCCGGGGTGGAGGTGTCCGGCCGCAACGGTGGCAACACCGTGTTCACCCTGATCGTGGTGGCGCTCGTCTTCGGTGTGGTCAACGCGGTGCTCAAGCCGCTCATCAAGGTGTTCGGCTGCGTGTTCTACCTGCTCACGCTCGGTCTGTTCGCGCTCGTGGTGAACGCGCTGCTGTTCCTGCTGACCGACTGGATCGCCGGCGTGCTGCGCCTGCCGTTCCACGTGGACGGCTTCTGGGCCGCGTTCTGGGGCGCCATTGTGGTCTCGGTGGTGAGCTGGTTGATCAGCGTCGCCGTGCCGGACCGCCGGGAGCGGCGGTGAGCGGTGTCCGGGTCGGTTGTGCCCCGCGTTCACTCCTACGGGATACTGCCCGCGGTGGACAGCGCGGTCCGGCGCACCCGAGGAAAGACGGCGGCCTGTACGGCCGAGAGCGGTAAGTAAGGAGCGTTCGACATGCCCATCGCTTCCCCCGAGGCTTACGCGGAGATGCTGGACCGGGCCAAGGCCGGCCGGTACGCGTACCCCGCGATCAACGTGACCTCCTCGCAGACGCTGAACGCGGCGCTCAAGGGCTTCGCCGACGCGGAGAGCGACGGCATCATCCAGGTCTCCACCGGCGGCGCGGAATATCTGTCCGGGCCGTCGGTCAAGGACATGGTGACCGGCGCGACGGCGTTCGCCGCGTACGCGCACGAGGTGGCCAAGAACTACCCGGTGACCGTCGCCCTGCACACCGACCACTGCCCGAAGGACAAGCTGGACAAGTTCGTCCGGCCGCTGATGGCCATCTCCCAGGAGCGGGTCAAGAACGGCCAGGAGCCGCTGTTCCAGTCGCACATGTGGGACGGCTCGGCCGTGCCGGTGGCGGAGAACCTGGAGATCGCCGAGCAGCTCCTCGCCGAGGCCGCCAAGGGCAAGATCGTCCTGGAGATCGAGGTCGGCGTCGTCGGTGGCGAGGAGGACGGCGTCGAGAACGCCATCAACGACAAGCTCTACACCACCGTCGACGACGGCCTGGCCATGGTCGAGGCGCTCGGCCTCGGCGAGAAGGGCCGCTACATGGCGGCGCTCACCTTCGGCAACGTGCACGGCGTCTACAAGCCGGGCAACGTCAAGCTCCGCCCCTCGGTGCTGCACGACATCCAGGTGGCGGTCGGCGCCAAGTACGGCAAGGACAAGCCGCTCAGCCTGGTCTTCCACGGCGGCTCCGGCTCGCTGCTGGAGGAGATCCGGGAGGCGCTGGACTACGGCGTGGTGAAGATGAACATCGACACCGACACGCAGTACACGTTCTCCCGCCCGGTCGCGGACCACATGTTCCGTAACTACGACGGCGTGCTGAAGGTCGACGGCGAGGTCGGCAACAAGAAGCTGTACGACCCGCGGGTCTGGGGCAAGGCGGCCGAGGCCGGCATGGCCGCCCGGGTGGTCGAGGCGTGCGAGCACCTGCGCTCCACCGGCACCCGGATGAAGTGACCGATGTAAGGAGGGGCCCCCTGTTAACGTGTCTGTTAACAGGGGGCCCCTCCTCTACCGCAGGCGTTAACAGGGGGCCCCTCCTTTCACCTCACCAGGAGGGCGACCGCCTCGCGGACGTCGTCGGTGAGGTGGATCGTCCGGGACAGGTCGCCGAACGGGGACCCGGCGAAGAGCGGCCGCAGCAGCGACTCCACCGGCAGCTCGGTGGTCCAGAACGCCCGGTCCAGGAAGACGTACGCGCCGCTGGCCCCGTCGGTGCCGTAGAACGTCTTGGTCGCCGCCTGGAAGACCTCCTGCACGGTGCCGGCCCGTCCGGGCGCGAACACGATCCCGCCCCGGGCCAGCCGCAGGATGGTGTCCTCCCGGATGGCGTTGGAGAAATACTTCGCGATCCGGCCGGCGAACAGGTTCGCCGGTTCGTGACCGTACAGCCAGGTGGGGATCGCCAGCCCGCCGGCGCGGGCCCAGCCGGTGCCGGGCACCGCCGGCCGGGGCGTGGGCAGCGACGGGCCGTCCGCGTACCGCTTGCGCACCGCCAGCGCCGCCGCCGTGTAGCGGTCGTGGTCGGTGAAGTCCGGCGCGGCGGCCAGCACGTCGATCGCGGCGGCCAGCTCGTCGGCCGGCCAGGCCGCGAGGAACGCGCCCAGGTTCGCCGCCTCCATCACGCCCGGACCCCCGCCGGTCACCACCAGGCGGTCGGCCCGCGCCAGCTCCCAGCCCAACACCGCCGCCATCCGGTACGCGACGCTGCCGCGCGGCACCGCGTGCCCACCCATCACCCCCACCACCGACTGCGGCCCGTGCACGGCCAGCCACGACCGGGTGGCGTCGGCGAGCGCGTTGTCCACGCCGTGGTCGTGCAGCCGCTGGCCGAGCGCCTCGCGTACGTCGGGCAGCGCGCCGCCGTGCGCCCGGAAGTGCGCGTACACCCGGGTGTCGTACATCTCGGTGAAGCCGCCCTCGGCGAAGCCGGCGGCGAGGTCGTCGGCGCGGTAGAGGTGGGACGGCTGGGTCGGGTAGGGCAACTCCGAGAACGGGGGAACCACGTCCGCGCCGCGGCGGACGAGGTCCACGCGCACCTCGCGGTCGGCGAACCGGCAACCCACGAAGAGGGTGCCGGCGACGTCGACGGCGCGCAGGTCGGGGACCGGGTCCAGGTCGAGGCGGAGGCCCTGCACGGTCAGGCCGGCGAGCGTCCCCTCGGCCAGCCACCGGTCGAGCTCGGCGCGGGTCTCGATCTCGTCGACGCTGGTGTCGTGCGGCTCGATGACGTCCGCGGGTGGTGGGGTCGGCACCTGGTCATCCTGCCCCGGGCGGGCAACCCCGCAAACCCGGGCGGTACGGGCAGGAGCCCGGCGGGCACGCCGCCGGGCTCCTGCGTAACCGGTTCCTGGGGAGGCTCCGGATCTGTATTTGTAGTGCAAGAACGACTGCGGCGGCATGGGCCGCGGGTACGCCTGTCCCACCCCGGGCGTGACGAAACCCTCAGCCGTTCAGCTGACGGGCCGGCCGGACCCCCTCGCGCACCCATGGGCGAAGCGGGTTGAATGGGGCGATGCAGAACCTGTTGCCTGAGCCACCGGCCACCCTGCTCCCCGTCTCGGAGGAGGCGGACGCCACGCTCGCCGCCGCGACCGAGCAGGGCACCGATGACGCGTACGCCGAGGTCGCGGCCCGCTTCCCGACCTACAGCGCGGCCTGGGCGGCGCTGGCCGCCCGCGCGCTCACCGCCGGGCAGGTCGTCCCGGCGTACGCGTACGCCCGCACCGGTTACCACCGGGGGCTGGACCAGTTGCGCCGCAGCGGCTGGAAGGGCCACGGCCCGGTGCCCTGGTCGCACGCGCCCAACCAGGGTTTCCTCCGCTGTCTCTACGTGCTCTCCCGGGCCGCCGGCGAGATCGGTGAGGCGGACGAGGCGGCCCGCTGCGCCCAGTTTCTCCGCGACTGCGACCCGGCCGCGGGGGATGCGTTGGCCAGCGCCTGATCGCACCGCCGACGACGGCCGGCCCGCCGCGGGCCGGCCGTCGCGCCCTTCCTACAGCCCTTCCGCCACCGACGCGGCGATCTTCAGCCAGGCGTCGCGGGTGGCGGTGGAGAGCTGGCCGTAGCGCAGCGGCTCGCCGGTGTCGATGAGCCGCTCGTACGGGGCCAGCAGCACCGCCCGGGTGCGGGCGGCGAAGTGGGCCTGGATGGCCGGCAGGTCGATCTCCTTGCGGGACGGCGGCATCGACACCACGGTGACCGCCTGCCGGACCAGCCGTTGCCGGCCGCTCTGCTCCAGGTGGTCGAGCATCCGGGCGGCGGTCTCGGCCGAGTCGTTCCGCGCCGACATGGTCACCACCAGTTGGTCGGTGGCGTCCATGGCGGCCTGCCAGTTCTGCGCCCGGACGTTGTTACCGGTGTCCACGAAGATCAGCTTGTAGAAGCGGCTGACCACGTCGCGGATCTCCGCGAACGCGGCGGCGGTCAGCATCTCGCCGCCGGTCGCCGACTCATCCGAGGCGAGCACGTCGAACATCCCCTCGCCCTGCGAGCGGACGTACTGCGACAGGTCGCCGACCCGGCCGTGCGCACCCTGGAACTGGTTCAGGTCGCGCAGCATGTCCCGCACCGTTCGGGCGTGGAAGTCCTGCTGTGCCCGCATCCCGAGGGTGCCCTGGGTCTCGTTGTTGTCCCAGGCCAGCACGTACCCGCCGCGTTTCTGCCCGAATGTCATGGCAAGCAGCAGGATGGCCACCGTCTTGCCGGCTCCACCCTTGGGGTTGACCACGGTCACCTGGCGCAGCCCGCCGAAGTTGCGGCGGACCATCTCGATGTCGCGCTTCATCTCCTGTTCGTGGCGACCGGGCGCGAGCCGGACCAGCCCCATCCGGTTGACCACCGCGCGGACACCCATGGTGGCCACCGGGTCGACCGGCCTGACCTGACGCCGCCGGGCGAAGTCCTCGGCGGTCGGGGGCACCGCCTGCTGCGGCATCCAGCCCGGCTCCGGGTACACCCCCGGCGGCAGGGCGGGCGGCGGAGGCGGCGTCGCGGCGGGCGCCCGCGGGAACTGCCCCGGCCCGTTCTGGTGGCTCGGTTGGTGGTGCTGCGTCGGCCCGACCGGTTGGGCTGTCCCGGACTGCTGGGGCCAGCCGGGCGGATACCAGCCCGGCTGCCCGGCCTGCCCCGGTTGCGGCGGGTAGGCGACCGGGGGGTGGGCCGCGCCGGTGCCGTACGGCGGCTGCTGCGGGATCGGCACGCCCGGCGACGGCGGGAACGGGCCGGGCCGGGGTGGTGTCCCGTCGGCGGGCAGGCCCGGCTCCGCGGCCGGATGCGGACCGTCGCCCCGTGCCGGACCGTCCACCGCTCCCGTCCCCACCGCTCCCGTCCCCACCGCTTCCGTCCCCACTGGTCCCTGACCGACTGGTCCCTGACCGACTGGTCCCTGACCGACTGGTCCGGGGCCGACTGCCGGTCCGGCGCTCACCTCGTCGGCGCGGCTGCCGGTCGGCTGGCTCGGGAGGTGGGGGTGGGTCGGGGTTCCGACGGCGGCGGCCGGGACCGGACCGGTCGAGCCGGCGGCGTCGGTCGTGGCGCGCTGCGGCGGCTGGGCCCACGGCGACGCGGGCCGCCCGCTGGCCGGGTGTTCACCGCCGTCGGTTGCCGGCACCGGGTCGCCGGGGCCGTCCTCGCCGGTTGCGCCGGCGCGGAACGGCTGGTCGCCGGTGGCCGCCCCGGGCACCTGACCATGTGCCGTCGGCGCTGGGCCGGGCGCGAACGTCCCCGACATGCCACCGGAGACCGCCGGGGTCGCAACGGGCGTCGGCCGGTCGAGCGTGAACGGGAGATCGAGACCGACCTCGGGCTGCGGCGAATCGCCGGTGCCCGGGCGGTGGCCCGCGCCCGTCGTCGGGCCGGCGTGCGGCGACGGCACGGGGGCGTCGGCCGGCGGGAGAGGCCAGGGTGGCACGGCCGGCCGGGCCGGAGCCGCCCATGGCGGGGCGGCGACCACCCCGCCGATCTCCTCGGGCGGCCAGAGCGGTTCGACGTCCCGCTCCGGCACCTGCGGTCGGCCCGGCACGGGGGTTCGGTCGTCGTTCTCGTGCACCACGCGGTTCCCTCCCCATCCCTCCCGCCGAGGATAGGCGGTCCGGCCGGCCGGCCGAGCCGGGCGCGGATCGATCGAGGTCAGCCCGCCCAGACCGCCCAGGCCCCCGGCTCGGTCCACCACGACCGCTTCCGGCTCAACTCGCCCTCGACGCCGTCGTCGAGGAACGGCACCTTCTGGTCGCGGGGCACGACCGCCACGGCCCGGCCCCGGGCCCGGCGTACTTCGAGCCGGACCCTCTTCCGGCCCAACGCGGAACGGGTGACCACGGGCACGGCCACGCCCACCGCCAGTCGGCCGTCGGTCGGGTCCGGGTCGGCCAGCAGGGCCACCTCGCCGAGGCGCGCGTACCCGCCGGCGTTGCCGATCGCGCAGGCGGTGATCGGCTCGCTGCCGTCGCTGAGCACCGCGCCGTCGACCTCGACCCGGGCCCGCCAGTGCAGCGGCCGGCCGGCGTCGTCGGCCGCGCCGAGCAGCGCGCCGTCGAGTGTCACCGAGCCGCCGTCGTTACGCAGCAGGTCCAGCCGGCGCGGCACACCGTCCAGCACCGCCGCGGCCACCGCCGCCGGGTCGCGGGGCAGCCCGAGCTGCGCGGCCAGGTCCCGCGCCGGCGGAGTCCGGGCCGGGTCCAGCGGGAGTACGCCGACCGGGGGCAGGTCGGGCAGCGTCCGGTTCTCGGCCAGGTCGGCCGGGCGGCGGCTGGGCGGCGGAGCGTACCGGCGGACCAGCCGGCGCAGCACGGCGCGCAACTGACCGTCACTCGCCGTGGCGACGACCAGCCGGGTCTTGCCGTCGGAATCCGGCCAGGTGAGGCCGTCGGCGCGGGGTGGGCCGTCGAGCCGGGCCAGCACCTCGTCGATCTCCGCGTCCGACCGGGCGGTCACCGTGCTCACTCGGGCGCCCCGGGCGGTCAGCGCGTCCGCGCAGGCCAGCACCGGTACGCGGGGCGTCTCGCAGGGTTCGGTGTCGTCCGCGCCGCCCGCCGCGCCGCAGCAGGCCCCGCCGCTGCCACAACCCCCACCCGGAGCGTCCCGCCCCGAGCCGAGGGCGAGCAGCACCACGTCGTACACGAAGCAGCCTCCATCTTCTCGACGAACCCCTGCCGGTCCCGCCGTCACTACTTGTTAGCCTGACACCCCGGGCTCGCCGACCGGTCGCCACCTGGCACCCGAGCCTTCTGGAGGCGGAGAAGATGCCAGCGATCGTGCTCCTCGGCGCCCAATGGGGCGACGAGGGCAAGGGCAAGGTTACCGACCTGCTGGGTGAGCGGGTCGACTACGTCGTGCGCTACTCCGGCGGCAACAACGCCGGCCACACGGTGATCACGCCGGACGGCCAGAAGTACGCGCTGCATCTGATGCCGTCCGGCGCGCTGTCACCGAGCGCGATGATCGTCATCGGCAACGGCGTGGTGGTGGACCCGAAGGTGCTGCTGGAGGAGATCGACGGGCTCGCCGAGCGGGGCGTGGACGTCTCCCGGCTGCGCATCTCCGGCGACGCGCACCTGATCATGCCGCACCACCGGGCGCTGGACCGGGTGGTCGAGCGCTACCTGGGCAGCTCCCGGATCGGCACCACCGGCCGGGGCATCGGCCCGGCCTACGGCGACAAGGTCGCCCGGATGGGCATCCGCCTGCAGGACCTGCTCGACCCGGGCATCCTGCGCAAGAAGCTGGAACTGGCGCTGCGCGAGAAGAACCAACTGCTGTTCAAGATCTACAACCGTAAGGCGATCGCAGTCGACGAGACCGTCGAGGAATACCTGCGTTACGCCGAGCGGCTGCGGCCGTACATCGCCGAGACCCGGGTGATGCTCTGGGACGCGCTGGACCGCGGCGAGACCGTGCTGCTGGAGGGCGCCCAGGCCACCATGCTCGACATGGACCACGGCACCTATCCGTTCGTCACCTCGTCGAACCCGACCGCCGGTGGCGCGTGCGTGGGCGCGGGCATCCCGCCGACCGCGATCACCAGGGTCATCGCGGTGAGCAAGGCGTACACCACCCGGGTCGGCTCCGGCCCGTTCCCCACCGAACTGTTCGACGACAACGGGCAGCACCTGCGCAAGGTCGGCCACGAGTACGGCACCACCACCGGCCGGGAGCGTCGCTGTGGCTGGTTCGACGCCGTGGTGGCCCGGTACGCCTGCCGCCTGAACGGGGTGACCGACCTGGTCGTCACCAAACTGGACGTGCTGACCGGCCTGCCCAAGGTGCCGATCTGCGTCGGCTACGAGATCAACGGCGAGCGGTTCGACGACATGCCGATGACGCAGACCGACTTCCACCACGCCACGCCGGTCTACGAGGAACTCGACGGCTGGTGGGAGGACATCACCAAGGCGAGGACCGAGGACGAGCTCCCGGAGAACGCGAGACGCTACATCGCCCGGATCGAGGAGCTGACCGGCACCCGGGTGAGCGTCGTCGGCGTAGGCCCGGGCCGAGAAGAAAACGTCCTCCGCCACCCCCTCCTTCCCTGACAGCCCCTCGCCCACCCCACGCGCGTCGTCGATCATGAAGTTGACGGCAGAATCGATCTCACATCCTGCCGCCAACTTCATGATCAACCGCGCGGGGGTGGGGGTCAGTAGGATGCGGGTCGTGCGGGTTCTTCTTGTGGGTGGTGGCGGGCGGGAGCATGCTCTCGCGCTCGGGTTGAGTGCGGATCCGTCGGTGGAGGCGCTGTTCGGGGCCCCGGGTAATCCGGGGATCGCCGAGGTCGCCACGCTGCGGGAGGTGACGCCGACCGACCCGGCGGCCGTCGCGGCGCTCGCCGTCGAGGTCGCGGCCGACCTGGTGATCGTCGGCCCCGAGGCGCCGCTGGTGGCGGGCGTCGCCGACGCGGTACGCGCCAAGGGCATCGCGGTGTTCGGCCCGGGCGCGGAGGCGGCCCGGCTGGAGGGTTCGAAGACGTTCGCGAAGGACGTGATGACGGCGGCCGGCGTGCCGACCGCGCGCGCGTACACCTGCACCGACGCCGCGGAGGTGACGCGGGCGCTGGACGAGTTCGGCGCGCCGTACGTGGTGAAGGACGACGGGCTCGCCGCCGGCAAGGGCGTGGTGGTCACCGAGGACCGGGCGGTCGCCGAGCGGCACGCGGCCGAGTGCGGTCGGGTGGTGGTCGAGGAACACCTGTCCGGTCCCGAGGTCTCGCTGTTCGTGGTCACCGACGGCGAGGCGGCCCTGCCGTTGCTGCCCGCGCAGGACTTCAAGCGGGTCGGCGACGGCGATGCCGGCCCGAACACCGGCGGCATGGGCGCCTACTCTCCGCTGCCGTGGGCCCCGCCGGGCCTGGTCGACGACGTGATGCGCGACGTGGTGCACCCGACGCTGGCCGAGCTGCGCCACCGGGGCGCCCCGTTCACCGGCCTGCTCTACGTGGGCCTGGCGCTCACCCCCACCGGCCCGCGCGTGATCGAGTTCAACGCGCGCTTCGGCGACCCGGAGACGCAGGTCGTGCTGGCGCTGCTGGAGACGCCGCTGGCCGGGCTGCTGCACGCCGCGGCCACCGGCTCGCTGGGCGCGCACCCGCCGCTGCGGTGGCGCGACGGTGCTGCGGTCACCGTCGTGGTCGCGGCCGAGGGCTACCCGCAGGGTCCGCGTACCGGTGACGTGATCACCGGCGCGGACCGCGCCGGGATCATCCACGCCGGGACCCGCCGGGACGCCGACGGCACGTTGCGCTCCGCGGGCGGCCGGGTCGTCTGCGGTACGGCGACCGGCCCGGACCTGGCCGCCGCGCGCGACGCCGCCTACGAGTTGGTACGCGGCGTCGAGCTGGCCGGCGCGCACCACCGCACCGACATCGCGGCGGCGGCGGTCGACGGCCGGATCACCATCCCGGGCTGACCGGCCGGCACCGGTCAGCCGAAGTAGCGGCGCAGCTCCCGCCCCAGCACCTTGCCGGTGGCGTTGCGCGGCAGGTATTTGACGAAGATCACGTCCCGGGGCACCGAGAAGCGGGCCAGGTAGCGCCGCACGTATTCGCGGACCGCCTCCGGGTCGAGCGTCTCCCCGCTGTGCAACGCCAGGAACGCGGCCAGCCGTTGCCCGTACTCCGGATCGGGTACGCCGATCACGGCCACCTCGCGGACCTGCGGCAACCGGGCGATCAGATCCTCCACCTCGGAGGGAAAGACGTTCTCCCCGCCCGAGACGATCATGTCGTCGGCCCGGCCGTCGACGAAGAGCAGGCCGTCCGGGTTCAGCCGGCCGAGGTCGCCGGTGTCGAGCAGGCCGTCACGGCTCTCCCGGCCGGCACCCGAGGTGTAGCCCTCGAAGAGCATCTCGTTGCCGACGAAGATCCGCCCGACCTGGCCGGCCCGGACCGGCCGGCCGGCGTCGTCCACGATCTTTAGCCGGGTGCCGTGCGGCGGCCGGCCGGCCGTGGTGGGCGCGGCGCGCAGCTCGGCCGGCCCGGCGATGGACGCCCAGGAGACCTCGGTCGAACCGTAGAGGTTGTAGAGGACGTCGCCGTAGCGGTCCATGAAGGCGGTGGCCAGGTTGCCGGGCAGCGCGGAGCCGCTGACCGCGACCACCTTGAGCGGCGGCCGGTGCGGCGGCGGCGCGACCTCCATCAGCCGTTGCAGCATCACCGGTACGGCGAAGAGCGCGTCGCACGGCTGACCGGCCAGCGCGGCGAGGGTGGCGGCCGGGTCGAAGCGGCGGTGCAGCACGACCGTGGCGCGCAGCGCGAACGAGACCTGGAGGGCGGCGTATCCCCAGGTGTGGAAGATCGGGGCGGCGATCAGCACGACGTCGTGCACGTGCAGCGGGATCCGGTCGATGATGGACACCAGCGGGCCGAAGCCGTGCGGGGTGGGGCGGCGGGCGCCCTTGGGGGTGCCGGTGGTGCCGGAGGTCAGCACGATGGTCCGGCCGTCGCGTTCCGGTGGCTGGAGCCGGTCGCCGGGCACCGCGCCGGCGATCAGCTCCTCCTGCCGCCGCTCGTCGACCCGGTGCAGTTGGGCCGGGAGCCCGAGCACCCGGTCGGCGAACTCGGCGTCGTGCACCAGCGCGCGCAGGCCCTGCTCGTCGGCGACGGTGACCAGTTGGGCTGCGGAGAGACCGGTGTTGACCAGGACGGCGTCCGCGCCGAGCAGCATCGACGCGACGATCGCCTCGATCAGCCCGTGGTGGTTGCGGCAGAGCAGTCCCACCCGGTCGCCGGCCTGCACGCCGAGCCCGGCGCGCAGGGAGCGGGCCAGCCGTTCCGACCGGTCCAGCAGTTCCTGGTAGGTGAGCGTGGCGCCGTGTTCGTCCACCACGGCGACGCGGCGGGGGTCGCGGGCGGCGGCTTGGCGCAGCTCGCCGGCGAGGCTCCAGCCCCATCGACGCAGCGCGTTCAGTTGCGACGCGACCCGGATCGGGCGGCCCGGGGTGAGCAGTCCGCGTCGGGTCAGCGTGGCGGCGATGAACGGCAGGTCCACGGCGCAACCTCCTTCGCGTTCGAGGTCTCCCGATCATGCATCCGGGCGGTCCGTGCGCCCAGCCGGCGTGATCATCAGCCCAGCCTGCGGACGCCGCCGTCGTGGCCACGGCGGTCGCGGACCGGCGGCCCGACCCGCGACGGGGTACGCCCGGCACGGCGTGCCGTCGCGGGTCGGGGTCCGCCGGCGATCAGCGGATCTGCATCCCGGAGATGGCCCGGGAGATGACCAGTCGCTGGATCTCGGAGGTGCCCTCGAAGATGGTGTAGATCTTGGCGTCCCGGTACCACCGTTCGACCGGGTGGTCGCGCAGGAAACCCGCGCCGCCGAGGAGCTGGACCGCCCTGTCGGTCACCGAGACGGCCACCTCGCCGGCCTTGAGCTTGGACATCGAGCCCTCACCGGCGGTGAACGGCCGGTTGTTGCGGCCCATCCAGGAGGCCCGCCAGACCAGCAGCCGGGCCGCGTCGATCTCCATCTTCATGTCGGCGAGCGCGAACGCGACCGCCTGGTTGGCGATGATCGGCCGCCCGAACTGGACCCGCTCCTTGGCGTAGTCCAGCGCGTATTCGTAGGCGGCGCGGGCCACGCCGAGCGCCTGCGCGCCGACGGTCGGGCGGGACAGCTCGAACGTGCGCATCGCCGCCTGGCCGGAGGCGCGCTGGCCGGCGCGGGCCCGGGCCAGCCGCTCGTCGAGGGCGTCCTTGCCGCCGAGCAGGCAGCGGCCCGGCACCCGGACGTCGTCGAGGAAGACGTCGGCGGTGTGCGAGGCGCGCAGCCCGAGCTTGCGCAGCTTGCGGGTGGCGCCGAGGCCGGGCGTGCCCGGCGGTACGACGAACGCGGCCTGCCCGCGCGAACCCAACTCCGGTGCGACGGAGGCGGTGACCACGTGCACCCCGGCGATGCCGCCGTTGGTGGCGTACGCCTTCTGGCCGTTGAGCACCCACTCGCCGGTGGCCTCGTCGTGGACGGCGCGGGTCCGCATCGACCCGACGTCCGAGCCGGCCTCCGGCTCGCTGGTGCAGAACGCGGCGACGGCCGGGGAGCCGACGTCCCCGAAGCACTGCGGGACCCATTCGACGAGCTGGTCGGGGGTGCCCGCGCCGTAGATCCCGGCGACCGCCAGGGCGGTGCCGAAGATGCTCAGGCCGATGCCGGCGTCGCCCCAGAAGAGTTCCTCGCTGGCGATCGGCAGGGAGAGGCCGGTGGGGTCGGCCCAGCAGGTGGCGAGGAACTCGAACCCGTACAGCCCGACCTTCGCCGCCTCCTGGATGACCGGCCAGGGAGTCTCCTCCCGGGCGTCCCACTCGGCCGCGGCCGGGCGCACGACCTCGGCGGCGAAGCCGTGCACCCAGTCGCGAAGATCCCGCTGTTCCTCGTTCAGGTCGAGCGAGAACTCGGCCACGGTCAGGCCTTGGGGATGTCGAACAGGTTGGCGATGTTGGCGGCCAGGCCCAGGTCGCCCTTGGCCTTCAGCTTGCCGGTCATGAACATCATCACCGGGTTGGCGCCGCCGGAGACGATCTTCAGGAACTCGACCGGGCCCATGGTGAGGCTGAGCTTCGGGTCCCGGGTCGGGGTCTCCGAGACGGTGCAGGTGCCGTTCTCGACGACGATCTCGTAGGTGTCGGTGCCGCCGTCCGGCCGGCCGGTGATGTTCCAGTGGATGACCGCGTTGGTGGAGCCGGCGCGGTCGGGGCGGAACAGCGTGGGCATCCGGTTGAAGACCTCGCTGAGGATCTTGCCGCGCGCCTCACCGGACATGATCTCGGCGAGCTTGTCGTCCGGGGTGGACTTGACCAGCTGCGCGAACTCCTTCGGGCCGACGTTCGCGAAGTTGGCCGGGTCGAAGTCAGTCATGGGATGCACCTCTCGACTTGGTTACTCCGGCGTAACCCTACGCACGAGTAGGTATGCTCGCAAGGGTGTCCAGCCCTCCGACCTTCAAGCGCCTGCCCCGGGCCGTACGCGAGCAGCAGATGCTCGACGCGGCGGTGCGGGTCTTCTCCCGGCGCGGCTTCCACGCGGCCAGCATGGACGAGATCGCCGACGACGCCGGCATCTCCAAGCCGATGGTCTACGCCTACCTCGGCACCAAGGAAGAACTCTTCGTCGCCTGCCTGCACCGCGAGGGCACCCGGATGATGGAGGCCATCGCCGGCGCCGCCGCCCCCGAGCTGCCCGCCGACGAGCGGCTCTGGCGCGGGCTGCGCGCGTTCTTCGGATTCGTCGGCGCGCACCGCGACGGTTGGGCGGTGCTCTACCGGCAGGCCCGCGGCTCCCAGCCGTTCGCCGCCGAGCTGGCCACCATGCGCGGCCGGCTGGTCGAGGTGGTCGCCGGGATGCTCGACCACGCACTGCGCGCCTCCGGGCGGGAGGTCGGCGTCACCGACCTGGAGGTGGTCGCGTACGCGCTGGTCGGCGCCACCGAGTCGCTCGCCGACTGGCTTGCCGACCACCCCGAGGCGGACGCCGAGAAGACCGCCACCCGGATGATGAACGTCGCCTGGCTCGGCGCCGACCAGTTGCTGCGCGGCGTCACCTGGCCCCCCGGCGCAGCGTAAGGAGGGGCCCCCGGTTAACGCTTCCGGTAGAGGAAGGGGCCCCGGTTAACGTCGCCACGGATCCGGTCAGCGGCGGGCCGCGGCCCGGGCGTGGGCCCGGCGTCGGGCCCAGCGGGCCGCCTCGAACAGCCCGGTGACGGCCAGCGAGATGACGATGCCGGCGAGCAGGCCGGTGAGCGGGTTGTGCTCGAAGGCCAAGCCGCCGAAGTAGCCGAGCAGGCCGCAGTAGGCCCCCCAGGTGCCGCAGGCCAGCGCGTCGTAGAGCAGGAACGAGCGCACCGGGTAGCGGACCGCCCCCATGGTCAGCGTGACCGCGGTCCGGCCGCCGGGAACGTAGCGGGCGGTGGTCAGGATCATCCCGCCGCGCCGGTCGACCGCCCGGCGGGCCCAGTCGGAACTCGCCCGCCGCCGGCTGTCGGCGGGGAGCCGGGCCAGCCGGTGCGCGCCCCCGCCGCGCCCGATGGCGTACGAGACGTGGTCGCCGATCAGCGCGCCGAGCCCAGCGGTGACGATCACCGTCACCAGGTTCGGTTCGCCGCCGGCCGCGAAGACGCCAGCGGTGATCACCACGGTCTCGCCCGGAACCGCCGGGAAGAACGCGTCGACGGCGGTGACCGCGATAATCACCAGATACACCCACGGCGACGTCACCGTCCGGTGCAGCAGTTCGAGCGCGTCCCCCATGCCCCCATGCTCGACGCTGCGGTGTTAAAAGGGGGCCCTTCCTATACAAAATGCGTTAATATGGGGCCCCTCCTTCTCCTCGGCCGTGGCGCCGCGAGAGGTGAGGAGCACGGGGGTGCGCAGCACCTCCTCCACCGCCGTCGCCCAGTCGGCCGGCGCCTCGTCCAACACCGGCCGCGCCCGCATCAGCCGCCCGGTCAGCGCCGCCTGCCGCGCCAGGTCCCCGGGTCGGCCGGGCTCGAGCCGGTCGAGCCCGTCCGCGTAGCGCCGGCACATGCGCAGTCGGGGGCCGGCCAGGTCGAGGTGGGTCAGCGCCAACCCGTCCACCCCGCCGGCCACCTCCAGCGCGTACCGGTGGGCGACCGCGTCGAAGTGCCCGAACCGGAACCGGCCCTGCCACTCGTTGGTGGGGTTGTGCGGGTCGGTGAACGGCAGCGCCGGGTCCTCGGTGACCAGCGGCCCGGGGCCGTGCCGGGTGGTGGTCACCCGCAGCACCCCGAGCCGCTGGGCGGTGCCGGCCATCCCCGCCTCGGCGAGCAGCGTCTCGGCGTTGGCGAACGTCGTGGTGCTCCACGTGGTGTACGGGTGGAAGCCGTGCCACTCGTCCAGCAGCACCCCCTGCGCACCCTCGAACACGCAGGTGCCGGCGCGCAGCGCCCCGGCCAGCCAGCTCCGGTCGACGATCGCCACCCGGTCGGCGAACGCGGCGTACACCGGCAGGCAGTCGTCCACCGGCGGCGCGTCCAGCGGCCCGAGTTCGGCGGTGAGCCGGTCCCGCAGCGCGGCCAGCCGGCGACGCAGCACCGACGGCCGGCGGCAGTCCGCCACCCGGGGCGCTGCGTCGGGGTGGGTGAGACCGTACGCGACGGCCTCACCCACCCCCAGCCCACAGGAGCCGTGCCGGTCGGCTCCCCGGGCGATCTCCCGGGCCCGGTTGGCGGCCCGGTGGTACGGGGTGGCGAGCAGCGCCTCGGAGTCCACGGTCAACCGGTCGAGCGCGTCGGGCACCCCGACCGCCGCGAGGTGGTCGGCCTCGGCGGCCAGCGCCAGCGGGTCCACCACCACGTGCCGCGCCAGGTGCGTCCGGACGCCGGGGCGGAACGTCCCGGCGCCGAACTGCGCGAACGTGTGCTGCCGTCCGTCGCGCAGCACGACGTTGTGCGCCGCCTGCGCGCCCCCGTTGAACCGGACGACGGTGTGCACCGGGCGGGTGGCGCAGAGCGCGTCGACGACGGTGCCCTTGCCGGCGTCGCCGTAGCCGAGGTCGACCACCATCACGTGGTTCACAGCCGGGTGACCCCGCCGCCGCCGTCGGTCGGGGTGAACGGCAGCGCCGCCACCGCCCGCCGGTCGCCGCCGAGCCGGGCGAGCGCCCGGGAGACGGTACGGGTGGCCGTCGATCCGGTCCGGTCCAGGTCGTCCAGGCCGGTGTCCAGGTCGACGGCCTGCTCGCCGAGGCCGACGGTGAGCGCGATGGTTTCGCAGACCGCGTCCAGGTCGTCCAGTTCGACGGCGTTCTGCCCGAGCAGGCCCCGCCAGAAGTCGAGCACCTTGCGGTTGCCGGCGTAGTGGCTGCCGGCCGGGAGCAGATGGTAGGTGTCCCAGCGGGCGGTCACCTCGTCCACGACCTGCCGGATCGGCAGGTCCTCGGTCAGGTCGCCGCCGATCCACCGGGTCACCTCGCGGGCCTTCAACCGGGGGTACGCCAGTTCGTCGCCGATGACGAACAGGTAGCCGCGCCGGCCGCGCTTGGACCAGCTGTCGGTGACCGTGTGCCGGGCCATGAAGTGCAGCGCCAGCTCGTACGACTCCATCATCTGTCCGCCTCCGCCGCCTTCGAGGACGATCCGGCCGAGGTCGTCGTCCATCCGGTTGTCGGACTCGAACTGCCCGATCTGCAACGGCACCCGGTCGCAGGTGGCGTCACCGATCGCGCCGAACATGACCTGCGGGTCGCGGGCGTACCCCTGGCGCAGCAGCAGGCCGAGCAGTTGCGGCAGCTTGCGCTGGAGCACCCGGGGGACGTGGCCCATCGAGCCGGTGACGTCGAAGAGCACCGCGATCGGCGTCGACCGGGGGTGTTCGGCGGAGTCTCGGCTCTCCCGCGTCGCACCGCGCGGGTCGAGCGCGGGGTGCACGGTCCGCGCCCCGCTGTCGCTGTAGGAGAACGCGCTCCGGCCGGTCCTGCGGCGGTAGCGGTCGGCGGCGTCGTACACGTCGGTGGACCAGATTCCGCTGCCCATGGCAGCCTCCCTAGGGGGTGAGGTGGAAGGGTCGGAAGGTGCGTGGCCCGTAGAGCCGGTCCAGCACCTCGTCGAGTTCGCGCAGCAGCCGCCAGGCGTCGTCGGGCCGGGCGGAGAGCGCGGGTTGCCGGCAGCCGTCGGCGAAGGCCCGCAGCTCGCGCGGCGCGCGGTCGGCCATCAGCCAGGTCATGCAGCGGGCGGCGAGCGCGATGTCGGTGCCGGGGCCGCACGGCCGCTTGGCGGTGACCTCCGGCGGATACCAGTCGGCCATCTCGGTGACCAGCGCCGGCACCAGCCCGCCCGGCTCGGCGGAGCAGCACCAGTCGACGAGCACCAGGCCGTGCGCGTCCGGCTCGATCAGCACGTTGCGGGGCAGCACCGCGCCGTGCACCACGCCGGCCCGGTGGGCGAGACCGAGCGCGACCAGCAGCCGCCGCCACATCCAGGCCGCGTCGCGCGGGTCCACCCCGTTCGGGTACGCCCGGCGCACGTCCTGGAGGCTGTGCAGCCCCGGCACCGTCTCCAACAGGTTGACGATCAGTTCCGCTCCGGTAGCAGGATCGCGCACCGGATAGGAGTCGACGAGGCGGGGCACGTACGCGAGGTGGCGCGGGTCACCCCGCTCACCGATCCGCCGCAGCGCCCGCGCCTCCCGGCGCATCAGATCGTTGTCGCTGGGGTGTCGCGGCGCCTTCACCTGCCGGTGAGAGGGGTGCCCTTCTCTACCGGAGGCGTTAAGCAGGGGCCCCTCCTTACACCTCATCGGAGGAGGGCGGGGTGCAGGAGGCGGGCGGTGCCGGGGCGGTAGAGCTTGGCGCGGGGGCCGCCGCGGGCGCCGCCGCGTTCGGTGCTGGCGCCGGTGCTCTCCACGAAGCCGGGCACGGAGAGCACCTTGCGGTGGAAGTTTCCGGCGTGCAGCGGGTGGCCCCAGACCGTCTCGTAGACCGCCCGCAGCTCGGTGACGGTGAACTCGGGGGCGAGGAACCGGGTGGCCAGCGGCGTGTATTCCAGCTTGGACCGGGCCCGCTCCAGCGCGTCGTCGATGATCCGGGCATGGTCGAAGGCGAGCTGCCGGCTGGCCAACGCGGTGACCGGCAGCCAAACCGCGTCGGCGGCGTCGGTGTCGGCGACCGGGTCGGGCAGGTCGGGGGCGAACGCCAGGTGCGCGATCGAGACGACCCGCATGCGCGGGTCACGGTCGGGCGCGCCGTAGCTGCCGAGTTGTTCCAGGTGCACCCGGCGCAGTCGCTCGCCGCCGAGCCCGGTCTCCTCGGCCAGCTCGCGTCGTGCGCCGGCGGCGAGGTCCTCGTCCGGGCGGACGAAGCCGCCGGGCAGTGCCCAGTGGCCCGCGTAGGGCGGCGCGCCCCGACGGATCAACAGCAGGTGCAGCGCGCCTTCGCGGATGGTCAGCGCCACCACGTCGACGGTGACCGCGACCGCCGGGTAGTCCCGGGGGTCGTAGCCGGCGAGGAAGTCCTGCTCGTTCACGACACTCACTCTCTCAAGCTGAGAACAACTCAAACTGAGAACAACTTAGCGTACGAGAGAGGGAACGCCAAGTCCCCTCTTTCCTCAGCGGACGGTGCCGGCCAGGTGCGGCCTTCCGTCGCGGGCGCCGTGCAACACGAAGTCCCAGCCCGCACCGTCGGCGGTGGCGCTGAAACCCACCGTGGACGGCAACGACACCGGCAGCTTGAATGTCACGTCCACCGTGTAGGCGTCCGGCAGCCGGCTCTCCAGCGCGGCCAGGCAGCGGGCCTTGCTCCACATGCCGTGCGCGATCGGGCGGGGGAAGCCGAACAGCTTCGCACCCAGCTTCGAGGTGTGGATCGGGTTGTGGTCGCCGGAAACCCGCGCGTAGTCCGTACCGACGCGCGGCGTCACCCGCCACCGGGCCGAGGCGGCCGGCGGCGCCGGGCGGTCCCCCGGGTCGCGCCGCGGGCCGCCCGCCGCGCGCTCCTTCCCGAGGTACGTCGACACGCCCCGCCAGACCTCCTCGCCGCCGACGGAGCCGACCAGCACCACGTCGAGCTGCCGGCCCCGCTCGTGCGGGCGCAGGTTCTCCGCGTACGTGCGGAAGTCGACGCTCTCGCCCACCTGGACCGGCCGGCGCACGGTGATCCGGTTGGCCACGTGCACCACGCCGGTGAGCGGGATCGGAAAGTCGGCGGCGGTCATCAGGCGCAGCGACAGCGGAAACCCGAGCACGTGCAGGTACGTCGCCGGCAGCCGGTCGGCCAGCCGGAACCCGCAGACGCGGTCGTAGTCGGCCAGGTGGGCCGGGTCCACCGTCACCCCGGTGACGCCCAACTCGACGGCGGGCAACTCCCGCCCCCGCCGGCCGCCCGTGCCGGGCAGCGCCCCCAGCAGGGCGCGCCGGTAGAGCGCCCCCGGGGCGGGCAGCCGCTCCAGCTCGACGTGCGCCCGCCCGTCCGGGGTGGGCGCCGAGCCGGTGGCGGCGTCCGCGCGGGCCGGTCCGTCCGGGGTAGCCGCCGATCCCGCGGTGACGGCCGCCGCCGCATCGGTCAGGTCCCGGGTGCGGTCGTCGGCCAGGCCGGATCGGTCCCGGCCGAGTTGGTCGGCCGCCGCGGTCAGGTCGCGGGTGCGCTCGTCGTCCGGCGCGGACGGGTCCTGGCCGAGCTTTGCGGCCAGCGCGGAGAGGTCCTGGGTCGCCTCGACCGGCGGTTGCGGCGTGCCGCGCGCGGCCAGCGCCGCCCGGGCCGAGGTGAGGTCCTGGGTGGGGCCCTCGATCAGGTCGTGCACCGACAGCTCCTCGGCCGGCTCCTCCGGCCGCTGCTCGCGCCGCCCCATCACGCCCCCAGCAGGCTCTGGCCGCAGACGCGGACCACGTTGCCGCTGACCGCGCCGGACGCCGGCCAGGAGAGCCAGCCGATCGTCTCGGCGACGTCCACCGGCAGGCCGCCCTGGGCCAGGCTGTTCATCCGGCGACCCGCCTCACGGACCACCAGCGGGATGCGCGCGGTCAGCCGGGTCTCGATGAAACCGGGCGCGACCGCGTTCAGGCTGATCCCGCGCTCGCGCAGCACCGGCGACAGCGAGTCGACCAGGCCGATCACGCCGGCCTTGCTGGTCGCGTAGTTGGTCTGCCCCCGGTTGCCGGCGATCCCGGCGATCGAGGAGACCGAGACGATCCGGCCGCCGGCCGGGATCAGGTCCCGCTCCAGCAGCACGTCGTTGATCCGCTCCTGGCTGGACAGGTTGACGTCGATCACCGAGTCCCACCGGTCGGCGTCCATCCGGCCGAGCGTCTTGTCCCGGGTGATGCCGGCGTTGTGCACCACCACGTCGACCCGGCCGTGCCGGGACGCCAGGTGCTCGGCCAGCCGGGCCGGCGCGTCCGGCGCGGTCAGGTCGAGCTGCACCGCGCTGCCGCCGATGCCGTTGGCCACCGCGGCCAGCTCGTCCCCGGCTGCCGGAACGTCCAGCGCCACCACCTGCGCGCCGTCCCGGGCGAGCACCGTCGCCAGCGCCGCGCCGATGCCCCGGGCCGCGCCGGTCACCAGCACGACCTGCCCGTCCAGCGGCCGGTCCCAGTCGGCCGGCGCGACGGCGGTGCCGGCGCCGACCCGGATCACCTGGCCCGAGACGTACGCGGAGCGGCCGGAGAGCAGGAAGCGCAGGGTGGATTCCAGGCTGACCGGGGTGCCGGCGTCGCCGTCGCGGGTGACGTACACCAGTTGGGCGGTGACGCCGCGGCCGAACTCCTTGCCGATGCTGCGGGTCAGCCCCTCGCACGCGCGCTGGGCGGTCGCCTCCCGGGGTGAGCCGCACTCGGCCGGCGGCGTGCCCAGCACGATCACCCGGCCGCTGGGCAGCAGTGAACGGGCCTGCGGGTGGAAGAAGTCGTAGAGCTGGCGCAGCCCGGTGGAGTCGGTGACGCCGCTGGCGTCGTACACCAGGGCCGCGAAGCGGCTGTCGCCGGTGGTGGTGGCCGGGTCGACCAGCTCGACCCCGGCGGCGGTCAGGATCTTGCCGGCCGGCTCGGCGAGCCGGCCGCCGGTCGCGGCGCCGAGCAGGACCGGCCCGGGAACGAGTGGGTCGCCCGGCATGTGCCGGCGCAGTCGGGGCGGGTCGGGCAGGCCGAGGCGCTTGACCAGCGCACGACCGGCCCCCGTCTGGACGAAGCTCGCGTACCTGTCGGTCATAGGCGTAGCCTACTGGTGAGTAGGGTACGGGCAACAGCAACCAGGAGGCTGATCGTGCAGAGTGTCCGGCGGGTCGCGGTGATCGGCGGCAACCGCATCCCCTTCGCCCGGTCCAACTCGCGCTACGCGCACGCGTCCAACGCGGACATGCTCGGCGCGGCGCTCGACGGGCTGGTCGCCCGATACGGGCTGGCTGGCGAGCGGGTCGGCGAGGTGGTGGCCGGGGCGGTGCTGAAGCACTCGCGCGACTTCAACCTCACCCGCGAGGTGGTGCTCGGCTCCCGGCTCGACCCGCACACCCCGGCGTACGACGTCCAACAGGCCTGCGGCACCGGGCTGGAGGCCGCCATCCTGGTCGCCAACAAGATCGCCCTCGGGCAGATCGAGGTGGGCATCGCCGGTGGCGTGGACACCACCTCGGACGCGCCGCTGGCCGTCAACGAGGACATGCGCCGCACGTTGATCCAGCTCAACTCCGCCCGGACCCTCGGCGAGCGGCTCAAGATCGCGGCGAAGCTGCGCCCGCTCCAGCCGTTCCAGCCGGAGATCCCGCGCAACGCCGAGCCGCGCACCGGGCTGTCGATGGGCGACCACGCGGCGGTGACCGCGCTGCGCTGGAACGTCGACCGGGCGGCCCAGGACGAGCTGGCGCTCCGCTCGCACCAGCGGCTCGCCGCCGCGTACGAGCGGGGGTTCTTCGACGACCTGATGACCCCCTACCTGGGGCTCACCCGCGACCAGAACCTCCGGCCGGACACCAGCCTGGAGAAGCTCGGCTCGCTGAAGCCGGTCTTCGGCACGAAGGGCCCGGACGCCGAGCGGGCCACCATGACCGCCGGCAACTCCTCGCCGCTGACCGACGGCGCGTCGACCGTGCTGCTCGCCTCCGAGGAGTGGGCCCGGGCGCACAGCCTGCCGGTGCTGGCCTGGTTCTCCTGGTCCGAGACGGCCGCCGTCGACTTCGTGCACGGCGACGAAGGGCTGCTGATGGCGCCCACCTACGCGGTGCCCCGGATGCTCGCCAGGGCCGGGCTCACGCTCCAGGACTTCGACTTCTACGAGATCCACGAGGCGTTCGCCTCGCAGGTGCTGGCCACGCTGGCGGCCTGGGAGTCGCCGGAGTTCTGCAAGGAGCGCCTCGGCCTGGACGCGCCGCTCGGCTCGATCGACCGGGAGAAGCTCAACGTCAACGGCTCGTCGCTGGCCGCCGGGCACCCGTTCGCGGCCACCGGTGGCCGGATCGTCGCCACGCTGGCCAAGCTGCTCGACACCAAGGGGAGCGGGCGCGGCCTGATCTCCATCTGCGCCGCCGGCGGGCAGGGCGTGACCGCGATCCTGGAGCGCTGACCCACCGATTTCGAGGGCCGGGGCAACCCGCGTGGCGGGTGGCCCCGTTCCCCAGACATGAGACGCACGCAAGGTCCGCCGCGGTGAACCAGGCCGACCTACTGGGGTTACGGCCGGGTCATGGTCGAGCGGGTGGCCGCGCGGCGAACCAGGTGAATCCTCGATCCGGTGACGCCCCGACCGGCGAGTGCCGGGTGGGGCGCGCGCCCCACCCCGACCGGGGCCGGCCGACGGGTGCGGAAGAATGGCCCCGTGACGACGATCCCCAACGTGCTCGCCAACCGGTACGCCTCACCCGAACTGGTCGCCCTCTGGTCGCCGGAGGAGAAGGTCCGGATGGAGCGCCGGCTCTGGCTGGCGGTGCTCCGGGCCCAGCGTGACCTCGGCGTGCCGGTGCCGGACGGGGTGGTCGAGGCGTACGAGCGGGTGGTCGACGACGTCGACCTCGCCTCGATCGCGGCGCGCGAGCGGGTCACCCGGCACGACGTGAAGGCCCGGATCGAGGAGTTCAGCGCGCTCGCCGGGCACGAGCACGTGCACAAGGGGATGACCTCCCGGGACCTGACCGAGAACGTGGAGCAGCTCCAGGTGCGGGCGTCGCTGGAACTGATCCGGGACCGGGTGGTGGCCACGCTGGCCCGGCTGGGCTGGCACGCGGGTGAATACTCGGCGCTGGTGCTGACCGGCCGGTCGCACAACGTCGCCGCGCAGGCCACCACGCTCGGCAAGCGCTTCGCGTCGGCCGCGGAGGAGCTGCTGATCGCGTACGAGCGGCTGGCGGACCTGATCGGCCGCTACCCGTTGCGCGGGATCAAGGGGCCGGTGGGCACCGCGGCCGACCAACTCGACCTCTTCGACGGCGACGCCGGCAAGGTCGCCGAGCTGGAGCGCCGGGTCGCCGGGCACCTGGGGTTCGCCCGGGTGCTGGACAGCGTCGGCCAGGTCTACCCGCGTTCGCTGGATTTCGACGTGCTCGCCGCGCTGGCGCAGGTGGCCGCCGCGCCGTCGTCGCTGGCCACCACGATCCGGCTGATGGTGGGCCAGGAGCTGGTCACCGAGGGCTTCAAGCCGGGCCAGGTCGGGTCCAGCGCGATGCCGCACAAGATGAACACCCGTTCCTCGGAGCGGGTGAACGGCTTCGCCGTGCTCATCCGGGGTTACCTGTCGATGGTCGGCGAGCTGGCCGGCGACCAGTGGAACGAGGGGGACGTCTCCTGCTCGGTGGTGCGCCGGGTGGCGCTGCCGGACGCGTTCTTCGCCGCCGACGGCCTGTTCCAGACGTTCCTCACCGTGCTTGACGAGTTCGGCCCGTACCCGGCGGTGATCAACCGGGAGTTGGAGCGCTTCCTGCCGTTCCTGGCCACCACGAAGATCCTGGTCGCCGCCGTGCGCCGGGGCGTCGGCCGGGAGGTCGCGCACGAGGTGATCAAGGAGCACGCGGTCGCCGTGGCGCTGGCCATGCGGGAGCAGGGCGCGGCCGAGAACGACCTGTTCGACCGCCTGGCCGCGGACGGCCGTCTGAACCTGACCCGCGCCGAGATCGACGCCCTGGTCGCCGACCGCAACACCTTCACCGGCGCCGCCAACGATCAGGTGGCCCGCATCACCGCGAGAATCACCAAGATCGTCCAATCCCACCCCGAGGCCGCCACCTACTCCCCACCCCCCATCCTCTGACCCCACCCACCCACCCACCCACCGCACCCCACCCACCCCACCCACCCCGTCCGCGCTGATTCACGGAAAGAGTGGTCATTCCGCGCTCGACAGCCACACTTTCCGTGAATCAGCGGGCGGGGATGAGGGAGGGGCGGGTAGGTGGGGTGGGCGGTGGGGTGGCGGGGGTCAGGGGCCGGTGGGGGTTTCGGCCGCCGAACTGAGGTTGGGGGCGCTCGCCGGCTCGGCGATGCCGCCGGGGGCGGTCGCGATCTCCGGGTCGTGGGCCGTCTCGGCCGCGATCATCGGCTGGTCCGGTGGCATGACGTCGGGCGTCTTCGGCGCGACGATCACCGCGGTGCCGTAGGCGCAGATCTCCATCCACATCTCGCCGCAGTCGCGGCTGTCGAAGCGCATGCCGATCACCGCGTTCGCGCCGAGCCGCTGCGCCTCCTCGCCCAGGCGCGCCACCGAGTCGGTCCGCCACCGGGTGAGGTTGTCCGGCGCCATCGGGTCGTAGGCGCCACCGCGCAGGTTCTTGACCCCCTCGCGGTACGGGTTGCGGGTCCTCGCCATCGAGGAGACCACTTCGCCGAGGATCTGGCGGATCTCGTAGCCGGGCAGTTGATCCGTCGTCACGACCAGCACGTTTCCGATGCTGTCAGTCACCGGGGAAGGTGGTTCGGGTGCCGTGGGCACCTGATCGGATGCTGCGAAACGGCGCGGCGCGGACGGTCGGGCGACTCCCGACCCATCCGCGCCGCATCAGGTGGAAAGCGTCAGACACCGGCCACCGAGGTGATCCAGGACCGGTTGTACGCGACACTGCCGTAGTTCTGGATGCTGTAGCCGTCGGCGGTGGAGGCCACCCCGACCTGCCGGCCGTTGTAGAACTGCGGGCCGCCGGAGTCGCCCCGCCAGGCGTTGCCGTTGACCCGGGTGCTGCGGATCGCCTGGCCACCGTACGCGTCGCTGACGCTGGTGCTGGTCACCCGGACGCTGGCGGTCTTGAGCTGGGGCGACGCGCCGCAGCCGCTGTAGCAGGTCATGCCCCAGCCGTAGATCGAGTTGGTGGAGCCGACCGGCGGGTTGCTGCTGGCCAGCGACACGGTGGAGGTGCTGACCGTGCTGGAGAGCCGGAGCAGGGCCAGGTCGTAGCGGGTGTAGGAGGCGCTCACGCTACGGGTCACGCCGCCCGAGGCGTAGTAGACGCTGCCGACCCGGACCGACATGGTGCCGCTGACGCAGTGCCGGGCGGTGAGCACCCACTGGGACGCGATCACGCTGCCGGAGCAGGTGAACGAGCCGTTGCTGAAGACGGCCGCGGCCCACGGCGCGGACGAGACGGTGCCGCCGCCGATGATCGGCTGCGGGCCGGCCGGTGCGGCGCCGGCGCCGGATGCGGTGGCCAGCACGCCGGCCAGCGCGGTGGTCAGCACGGCGAGCAGGGGACGGAGGCGCATGGTGAGGGCTCCTTCTGCGCGGACACCCGGGTGCCCGGGTGTGGATCGGGTCCGCCGGGCGGGGTGGACCGGCGAGCAACATCGATCGATGGCATCGACATCTGACGATGCATGCTACGGGCGCGCGAGGCCGCGTCACAAGATATCGATTGAGTGGTATCGATTGTGTGAGGTGTGCCGCCCGGTCGGCTGCGGTGCCGCCGGAAGCCGGTCATGCCGGTAATGGAACGAGCCAAAATGCCTGGTGAGAGCCGTTGTGAAGGATCGGGGGGCGGCCCGCTGGGCAACGTTTGCATATCGACGCCGCAACGAACGCACAACGGTCTCCGGCTCGTGTCGCAGCTTCCGCCGATCATCGCCCGGCCTGGCCCCGGCCGGTGCGGGCCGGACGGCATCTGCCAGGTAGGCTGGCTGCGCTCGGCCGTTTGTGGGCCGGCACCCAACTGCGTACACAGTCAGGAGTGCCCAGTGCCTCGCGTTGTCGTCGACGTCATGCTCAAGCCCGAGATCCTCGATCCGCAGGGCCAGGCCGTCGCAAACGCGCTGCCCCGGCTCGGCGTCAGCGACGTCGCCTCGGTTCGGATCGGCAGGCGGATCGAGATCGAGTTCACCGGCGAACCGGACCTTGACCGGGCCCGCGAGATCGCCGACAAGCTGCTCGCCAACCCGGTGATCGAGGACTTCACCGTCCGCGTGGTCAACGCCGACGAGACCGCGGGCGCGCACTCGTGACCGCCCGGGTCGGTGTGGTGACCTTCCCCGGCTCGCTCGACGACGGGGACGCGGCCCGGGCCGTCCGGATCGCCGGCGCCGAGCCGGTCCGGCTCTGGCACGGCGAGGCGGACCTGCACGGCGTGGACGCCGTCGTCCTGCCCGGCGGCTTCTCCTACGGCGACTACCTGCGTTGCGGCGCCATCGCCCGGTTCGCCCCGGTGATGGAGACGGTCGTGCAGGCCGCCCGCGGCGGCCTGCCGGTGCTCGGCATCTGCAACGGCTTCCAGATCCTCTGCGAGGCCCACCTGCTGCCCGGGGCGCTCACCCGCAACCAGCACCTGCACTTCCGCAACCGCGATCAGGTCCTGCGCATCGAGGCCACCGGCACCGCCTGGACCAACGCGTTCCAGCCTGGCCAGGAGGTGCTCGTCCCGGTCAAGAACGGCGAAGGCTGCTACGTCGCCGACCCCGCCACGCTGGACCGGCTGGAGGCGGAGGGCCGCGTCGTCGCTCGCTACCTGGGCGGCAACCCCAACGGGTCGCAGCGTGACATCGCCGCGATCACCAACGAGGCCGGCAACGTCGTCGGCATCATGCCGCACCCCGAGCACGCGGTGGAGGCGCTCACCGGCCCCTCCCTGGACGGCCTCGGCTTCTTCACCTCGGTGCTCAAGCACCTGGTGGGAGCCCCGGCGTGAGCGCGAGGACCGAGCCGGTTCCGCGAGCGCAGCAAGGAGACGCCATGACCACCCATCCGGAGCCGAGCCTGCGGGAGTCGCAGGGCGTGGTGTCGCAGACCGGCCCGAGCGACGACTGGGCGCCGGGCGTGGACACCGTGCAGCGCGCCGGCGGCACGCCGGAGGAGCTTCAGCCGTACGCCGAGCTGGGGCTCCGCGACGACGAGTACGACCGGATCCGGCACATCCTCGGCCGCCGGCCCACCCAGGCCGAGCTGGCCATGTATTCGATCATGTGGAGCGAGCACTGCTCGTACAAGTCGAGCAAGGTGCACCTGCGCCAGTTCGGCGAGAAGGCCCCGCCGAGCGACCGGCTGCTCGCCGGCATCGGGGAGAACGCCGGCGTGGTCCGGGTCTCCGACGAGCTGGCGGTGACCTTCAAGGTCGAGTCGCACAACCACCCGAGCTTCGTCGAGCCGTACCAGGGCGCGGCGACCGGTGTCGGCGGCATCGTCCGCGACATCCTCGCCATGGGCGCCCGCCCGGTCGCCGTGATGGACCCGCTGCGCTTCGGCGCGGCCGACCACCCGGACACCGCCCGGGTGCTGCCCGGCGTGGTGGCCGGCGTCGGCGGCTACGGCAACTGCCTCGGCCTGCCCAACATCGGCGGCGAGGTGGTCTTCGACCCCTGCTACCAGGGCAATCCCCTGGTCAACGCGCTCTGCCTGGGCGTGCTGCCGGTCGACCGGCTGCAGAAGAAGGACGCCACCGGCCCCGGCAACGTCGTGGTGCTGATGGGCGCCAAGACCGGCCGGGACGGCATCGGCGGCGTCTCCGTGCTGGCCAGCGCCACCTTCGACGAGGGCAGCGAGCAGCGTCGCCCGTCCGTGCAGGTGGGCGACCCGTTCATGGAGAAGCTGCTGATCGAGGCGTGTCTGGAGCTGTACGACGCCGAACTGGTCGTCGGCATCCAGGACCTCGGCGGCGCCGGCCTGACCTGCGCCCTCACCGAGACCGCCGCCTCCGCCGGCACCGGCATGCGGGTCTGGCTGGAGCGGGTGCCACTGCGCGAGCCCTCGATGGAGCCGCACGAGATCCTGGCCAGCGAGTCCCAGGAGCGGATGCTCCTGGTCGTCACGCCGGAGAAGCTGGAGGCGGTGCTCAAGACCGCCGAGAAGTGGGGCGTCTGGGCCACCGCCATCGGCGAGGTCACCCCGCCGGCGCCGGACGGCCGGCCGGGCCGGCTGGTCATCACCTGGCGCGACCAGCTCGTGGTCGACGTGCCGCCGGGCTCGCTGGTCGACGACGGCCCGGTCTACGCCCGCCCGATGCGCGAGCCGGCCGACCTCATCCTGCTCCAGGCCGACCGGGCCGAGACGCTGCCCCGGCCGAGCACCCCGGAGGCGCTCCGGGAGACCCTGCTCCGCATGATCGCCTCGCCCAACCTCGCCGACAAGACCTGGGTGACCGAGCAGTACGACCGCTACGTGCTGGGCAACACGGTGCTCGCCCAGCCGGAGGATTCCGGCGTGATCCGGATCGACGAGCGGAGCGGCCTCGGCGTCGCCCTCTCCGTGGACGGCAACGGCCGCTACGCCCGCCTCGACCCCTACCAGGGGACGAAGCTGGCGCTCGCCGAGGCGTACCGGAACGTGGCGGTGACCGGTGCGAAGCCGATCGCGGTGACCAACTGCCTCAACTTCGGCTCGCCGGAGGACCCGGGCGTGATGTGGCAGTTCGCCGAGGCCGTGCGCGGCCTGGCGGACGGCTGCCTGGAGCTGGGCATCCCGGTCACCGGCGGCAACGTCAGCTTCTACAACCAGACCGGCGCCGCGGCCATCCACCCGACCCCGGTGGTCGGCGTGCTTGGCGTGCTCGACGACGTCGCCCAGCGGGTGCCGATGGGCTTCGAGCCGCGGCCGGCCGGCGACCACGACCAGCTTTTCCTGCTGGGCGAGACGCACGTCGAACTCTCCGGCTCCGAGTGGGCCTGGGTGACGCACGAGCACCTGGGCGGTATCCCGCCGCAGGTCGACCTGGCCCGCGAGCGGCAGCTCGGCGAGCTGCTGGCCGAGGCGGCGCGGGTCGAGCACGTCAGCTCGGCACACGACCTCTCCGACGGCGGTCTGGCGCAGAGCCTGGTCGAGTCCACCCTGCGCCGCGGCGTCGGCGCGCAGATCGCGCTGCCGGAGCACTTCGCCGACGGTTCGATGCCGTTCGTCTTCCTGTTCAGCGAGTCCGCCGGTCGGGTGCTGGTGTCGGTGCCGCGCGGGCACGAGAAGGCGTTCACCGCCCTCTGCGGCGAGCACGGTGTGCCGTGGGAGTTCATCGGCGTCACCGACCCGACCGGTGGCGCGCTGGAGGTGCGTGGCCAGTTCCGGATCGGCCTGGACGAGCTGCGTGAGGCGCACGGTGCGACCCTGCCGCGTCTCTTCGGCGACACCGAGGCGTCGCGGGTGGAGGTGGCGTCGACCCGTACCGGCACCGCCACCGTGCTTCCGGCCACCGCCGAGCAGCCCGTCGGCGTGGAGCCGGCGTCCGTCGACGCGGAGCCGATCGCGAGGGCCGGCCCGACCGGCGAGTCCGGGCCGGCCGGGTCCGCGGGTGCACCCGCGACGGGTGCCGAGGGCTCGCCGGCCGGCGGCGCGAGCGAGTCGTCCGAGGCGGCCACCGACCCGGCTTCCGGTGAGCCCGACCAGCGCCCGGCGCCGGACCAGCGCTGAGGCCCTGACCTTGGCCGTCTTCGCCCAACCCGGAGCCGGCGCCCGGTTCGACTGGGGGTTGACCGGAGCGGCGGAACTCGGCCGGGTCTGCGCCGCCCTGGTGGTGGTGGACGTGCTGTCGTTCACCACCGCCGTGGAGGTGGCGGTCGGCCGCGGCTCACGGGTGCACCCGTTCCCGTGGGGCGAGCAGGCCGCCGAGTACGCCCGGCGGATGGGCGCGGTCGCTGCGGTGGGCCGCCGGCAGACCACCGCGGAGCACCCGTGGTCGCTCTCCCCGGCGGCGCTGCGGACCGCGCCGGTGGTCGCCGACCTGGTGCTGCCGTCGCCCAACGGCTCCGCGATCAGCGCCGCGGCGAGCGCCACCGGAGTGCCGGTGGTCGCGGCGTGCCTGCGCAACGCGCGCGCCGTCGGGCGTTGGCTCCGCAACCAGGGGTACGGCACGAACGACGCCCCGGTGGGCGTGGTGGCCGCCGGGGAGCGTTGGCCCGACGGGTCGCTGCGCCCCTGCGTGGAGGACCAGCTCGGCGCGGCCTGCGTGTTGGACGCGCTGGCCGGGGTGCCCGGTGGGCTCTCGGTGGAGGCGGCGATGGCGCTGGCCGCGCTGGCCAGCACGCCCGACGTGCCGGCGGCGGTCCGGGGCTGCGTCTC
The DNA here is from genome assembly GCF_040653835.1 of Micromonospora sp. NPDC050980. NCBI lineage: Bacteria > Bacillati > Actinomycetota > Actinomycetes > Micromonosporales > Micromonosporaceae > Micromonospora > Micromonospora sp. NPDC050980. The sequence continues at coordinate 172,004 of NZ_JBFAGS010000011.1, forward strand.
CGGCCGGGAACTCGCCGGGGGTGGCTTCGCCGAGGACGTCGCGATCGCCACCCAGGTCGGTGTCTCCGACGTGGTGCCGGTGCTTCGTCGGGGCCACTTCGCCGCCGCCTGACTGGTCGCCGGGCCGCTGTCGAGTGGCACCAGCGGCGATATACGCGCCACGCATACTGCCGCGCCGCGGAACCGCTTGAATGGTTAGGCTCGATTTCGGACACAGCCACCCGTGCGAAGCGAGGTCGCCGGTGACCCACGCCAACTGCCCCCGCTGCGGGGGACGCCTGGCTCGCGACAACGAAAGTGGACGCTGCGCGCCCTGCCAGGCCGCCGAGCGGGACCGGTGGAGTGCACCACCGGTGGTGCCCGCATCCTTTTGGGAGCACGAACCGTTACGGGTGGCGCTGGCCGGGCGGCATCTCGGGCAGGTGATCCGCGCGTACCGGAATCACCCCTATCAGGGCCGGAGCCCGCTGCCGCAGAGCGTGGTGGCCGGGTGGCTGGGGATTACGCAGGCGCAGTTGAGCCGGGTGGAGAACGGGCCGCCGATCGTTCACCTGGACCGCCTCATCCACTGGGCGGGGCTGCTGCGGATTCCGGCCTTCCGGCTGTGGTTCAGCCTGCCCGACCAGCCGTTGGCCAGATCGCACGAGGACGCGGGGCGGCCCGACCACGAGTCGGCCGCGACCATGGAGACAGCCGGGGCGGCGAACCCGCCGGCCCCGGCGGATGCCGCGACATCGGCATCGGACCGAGGAGGTGGCACCACGGACCGGCGACATTTTCACGCCCTGGCCGCGCTTGCCGGCATCGCCGCGACCGGCTTCCACGACCTGCTCTCCGCACCCGCCGACACACCTCGTAGCGTCGGCATGGAACAGGTGCGCCACGCGGGCTCGCTGGTGGAGCAGCTCCGGCAGGCCGATGCGGTGGCGGGCGCCGATCAGCTCTACGACATCGCCGTCCGGGTCCATGCGCGCCTCTCGTCATGGGCGACGAAGGCCACCTATACCAGGGAGGTCGGCGAGGCTTTGCAGATCGCGCTGGCCGACCTCGCGATTGCGACCGCCTGGCTGGCCATCGACTCCGACCGCCGGCCGATGGCGCGGCCGTACCTGAACGAGGCGATCACCCGCGCCCGCATCGCCGACGATCCGCGCATGGAGGTGCTCGCCTTCGTCCAGCTCGCGCTGCTCGTCCGGGACGATCATCCCGCCGAGTCGCTGCACAGCGCGGATGCGGCGCTGCGGGCCTCCGCCGGGTGGGGCACGCCGAGGCTGGCGACCTTGGTCCACCTGCGGACGGCACACGCATACGCCGCGCTGCGGGACGTGAGCGGCTTCGGCCGGGCGATGACCAGGGCCCGCCGCGAGTTCGAGCGCGGCACCAGCGACGACGACCTGCCGTTCCTGCATTTCGTCACCGCGCAGGAGGTCGAGGGCATCGAAGGGTTGTCGTACCTCGCGATGGGCCGGGCCGACCGCGCGGCGGACGCGTTCCAGGCGATCACCGACAGCATCCCTCCGGCGCTGCGCCGGAACCGGATCTACTATGCGGTTCAACTCGCCGACGCGCGGTGCCGGCTCGGCGACGTCGACGAGGCCGCGCGGACGGCGATGGACGTCCTGCCGGACCTGGATCAGGTGAATTCCGGGCGGGTGCGGCGTGATCTCGCGAGGGTCAGGGCGAGCCTGGCGCAGACCCAGCGACCGACCCCCGCGAGCCGGGAGTTCGTCGACGCGTACGACCAGGCGGTGAGCCGGTAGTGCAGGGACTGGACCTGCGTCACCACGCCGCCGCCGAGGCGGTCCCGCTCGTCGACGACCTCGTCGCCGTCTACCGACAGGTGTACGCGGACGGCGGCGAGTTCCACAGCGAGGACCGGTACCGCCGTCAACTCGCCGCCCACATGACGCGCGCCGGCTGGACCCTGGTCACCGCCACGGTCGACGGTCAACTGGTGGGATACATCTACGGCTTTCCCCTGCCCTCGGAGACCGGCTGGTGGGCGGGGATCGAACAACCCACGCCGACGGGTTTCACCGAGGAGACGGGCCGACGCACGTTCGCCGTCAGTGAGTTGCTCGTGCTGCCACAGTGGCGACGCCGCGGTGTGGCGCGGGCGCTGCACGACCAGTTGCTGAGCCGCCGCGCCGAGGACCGCGCGACACTTCTGGTGGATCCGGAGAATGCCGTCGCCCGACGCGCCTACGACTCCTGGGGGTGGCGACACGTCACCTATCTGACGCCGACCTGGGACGACGCACCGACGTTCATGGTCCTGGTCAGGCAGCCTTCCTCCGCCGGTCGGGTGACCTGACGACGGTGGCCGCCCGCGGAAAGCGGGCGGCCACCGTGGTGCAGGCGAAGCTCAGTCGTCCAGCCAGTCCAGACGCCGTCCGCCCCGGTCGGGCTGGCCGCCGTCCCGGGCGCGACCGGCCTGGGCCGGGTCGTTGTGGTAGCCGCCCGGGTTGTCGTAGCCACCGCGCTGCTGCGGCTCTTGGCCGTAGCCACCCTGCTCGCCGTAGCCACCCTGGCCGTAGCCGCCCTGCGGCGACTGGCCGTAGCCGTCGCCGTAGCCGGGGCGCTGCTCGTAGCCGGCCTGGCCGCCGTCGTAGCCGCCCTGCTGGCCGTAGCCGGCGTGGCCGCCGTCGTAGCCGCCCGGCTGCCGCCCGTCGTAACCACCGGCCGGGTCGGCGTCGTAACCGCCGGTCGGCGCGTCGCCGTAGCCGCCCGCCGGCCGGCCGCTGTCGTATCCGCCGGCGGCGCTGTCGTAGCCACCCGTCGAGGCGCTGTCGTAGCCGCCCGCCGGGGGGTTGTCGTAGCCGCTGCCGGGTCGGCCGCCGCCGTAGCCCGGCGCGTCGCCGTAACCGCCGGTGGGGGCGTCGCCGTAGGTCGCACCCCGGCTGGCGCCGTAGCCGCCGGCCGGGTTGGCGTCGTAGCCGCCGGTCGGCGCGTCGCCGTAGCCGGCCTGCTGCCGGCCGCCGTCGTAGCCGCCGGGGACGTTGTCGTAACCGGTGGGCGCGTCGCCGTAGCCGCCGGTGCGGTAGCCGTCGCCCTGCTCCGCGCCCCGGCCGTACTGCCCGGGGGCGGCCTGCTCGTAGCCCTGGCCCGCCTCGGGCTGGTAGGTGCTGGTCGGGTACGGGTCGGCCGCCGGCGTGTACTGGGTGCCGTCACCGGTGTAGCGGCCGGTGGGCTCGTCGAAGCGCTCGTTGCCGTAGCCACCGCCCTGAGCCGGCGGATAGCCGGCCGCGTAGTCCGGGCTGCCGTAGCCGGCGCCGGAGGACGGGCCGTAGCCGCTGCCCGAGGCGGGCGCGTTGCCGTAGCCGCTGCCCGAGGAAGGCGCGTTGCCGTAGCCGTCGTTGCCGCCCGGACCGGCCGCGTTCTCGCCGTAGCCGTAACCGCCCTGGCCCGCGCCGACGCCGTAGGCGGGCCCGGGCGGGGCACCGTACGGATCCGGTGGGACGTCGTCCACGACCGGGCGTTGGAGCATGGTCGGCGCCTCGCTGAGCGCGGCGCCACCGACCATTGTCGGTGCCGGACCGGCGCCCATACCGTTGACCACCCGGGTCTGGTCGTCCGCGCCCCGGTAGGCGCCGCGCGCCGCGGGGATCGCGCCGGCCGCGGCGGCCCCGCCCGGGCCACCGGGACCGATCGGGCCGTCCGGGCCGTCGCCGTCGGCGTCGCCGTCCTCGTTCTTGCGGCGCATGTAGAGCAGCACGATGGTGCCCACGCCGACGGCGACGAAGAGGCCACCGAGCAGGATGAGCAACCAGGAGCCGAAGCCGCCGGAGTCCTCCTCGCTGGCGGCCGGCTGCGGTGCGGCCGGCGTGTCGGAGGCGGGTGGCTCGCTTGCCGCTTCCTCGGTCGCCTCCTCCGACGGCGGGGCCGACTCGCTGGCCGACGGGCTCGCGCTCGGGCTCTCCGACGCCGCCTTGACCGCGATGCTGAGCCGGATCCCGGTCGCGGACTGACCGGCGTCCGCGTTGATCGACTTGGCGGTCGGGCTGGCACCATCGGTGGAGGCGCCCAGGTCGATCCGGCCCGGCGCGATCGGGTTGGTGGCGGAGCCGCTGAAGCTGAAGTTGCCGCTGCCGTTCGTGTTCGTCCGACGCTCCTTGCCGGCGCTGTCGCGCAGCATGACGAGCGCGCCGGAGATCGGCTCCCCGTCGGAGTCGACCACCTTGCCGGACACCGTCTTGACGGTCTGCGGCTGCTGCGGCGGCGGCGGCGCGGCTGCCTTGACGGTGACGCGGAGTGGGCGCGTCCCCCCACCGCTCACCGTGATCTTCGCCAGCCCGTTGCTGGCGGGGGCGTCGCCGCCGGCGGAGAGGGTCAGCGTGACGTCCTTCTCCGGCGCGCCGCCGAAGTCGATCGAACCGCAGCCGCCGCAGTTGACGCCGTCGGGCAGGTCGGTCACGTCGATGTCGGCGGCGTCCTCACCGTTGCCCAGGCGGACCTTGACGACGACCTGGCTGCTCTTGCCCGCATCGATCGTGACGGAGTTGGTGGCGGTGACGATCGACGCGGCGAGGGCGGGTGTGGCGGGGACGGTGAGCAACGCGCCGAAGACCAGCGCCACGACCACACCGGCCCGATGTTTCCAGGCACGTCGGTGTGTTGACACGTCCACCGCCTTCCGGGTCTGATCTCCCCGCCGGCCGGTCCGGCCGGGTTGATCACTCACGGTACGAATTACGCCGTCGGCAACTATGCCTTGTCCGACCGGATCATCTCTACCCAGGGCCGGCGTCGGGCGGCCTTCTGCCGGGTCGTATCGTCCCGTCGTGTCCTCTCCGCGCGCTTATTCCGACTCGGTCCTCGCCGCGCTCACGGCCTTGGATGAGGGGCGTACGCCCGAACGGCCGGTGCTCCGGGAGGCGGTCCGGTCGCTCTTGGCCGCCCTCACGGAGCGCGCCCCCGGCCGATCGGTGGAGGTGCGCGTCCCACCTTACGGCGCGGTGCAGTGCGTGACCGGTCCGCGACACACCCGGGGCACCCCGCCGAACGTGGTGGAGATGGATCCGGCCGCCTGGCTGGCGGTCGCCACCGGTCGCCTCGGGTGGGCGGAGGCGGTCACCGAGGGTCACGTACGGGTCTCGGGAAACCGGGCCGACCTCTCCGCGTACCTCCCGATTTAGTCGGCGGCCGAGGACGGTTCGGGTCACGTTCGGCGGACATGTCGTGACTGTCGGTGGCGACGCCTGTTCGCGTACACTGGTGCCCGACGACGGTCCCGGCCCACGGTGCGGAGCTTCCCCCCGACTCCGCCAGGCCAGTCCAGACCCCCAGCACGAGGGAGCGGCAGGTGCCCCGAGGCGATGGCCGGCTGAGCCACGACCTTGACCCCCAACGACCCGGCCCCCAGGACGCGTGCGGCGTCTTCGGTGTCTGGGCGCCCGGGGAAGAAGTCGCCAATCTCACCTATTTCGGGCTCTACGCCCTTCAGCACCGTGGCCAGGAGGCCGCGGGCATCGCGGTCAGCGACGGCTCCGGCGTGGTGGTCTACAAGGACCTCGGCCTGGTCGCGCAGGTCTTCGACGAGCCGACGCTGGCCAGCCTGCGCGGTCATGTCGCGATCGGGCACGCGCGCTACTCGACCACCGGCGGCTCCACCTGGGAGAACGCCCAGCCGACCATCCGGGCCACCAGCGCCGGCACGACGATCGCGCTGGCCCACAACGGCAATCTGGTCAACACCGCCGAGCTGCAGCGTGAGGTGTCCGCCCGGGGCCTGGACTCCGACGGGTCGAGCAACGACACCTCGCTGGTCACCATGCTGCTGGCCGGTCGGCCCGACCTCTCGGTCGAGGCCGCGGCGCTGGAGGTGCTGCCGCAGTTGCGCGGTGCGTTCAGCTTCGTCTTCATGGACGAGTCGACGCTCTACGCGGCGCGCGACCCGCACGGCGTGCGTCCGTTGGTGCTCGGCCGGCTGGAGCGCGGCTGGGTGGTGGCGAGCGAGACCGCCGCGCTGGACATCGTCGGCGCGAGCGTGGTCCGCGAGGTCGAGCCGGGCGAGCTGATCGCGATCGACGAGGGCGGGTTGCGCTCCAGCCGGTTCGCCGCCCCGGAACCCAAGGGCTGCCTCTTCGAGTACGTCTACATCGCCCGCCCGGACGCCACCATCGCCGGCCGGAACGTGCACGCCGCCCGGGTGCAGATCGGCCGCCAGCTCGCCAAGGAGCACCCGGTCGAGGCCGACCTGGTGATCCCGGTGCCGGAGTCGGGCACGCCGGCGGCCATCGGCTACGCCGAGGAGTCGGGCATCACCTACGGCCAGGGGCTGATGAAGAACCCGTACGTCGGGCGCACGTTCATCCAGCCGTCGCAGACGTTGCGCGCGCTGGGCGTCCGGCTCAAGCTCAACCCGCTGCGGCAGAACGTCCGCGGCAAGCGGCTGGTGGTGGTGGACGACTCGATCGTCCGGGGCACCACCCAGCGGGCCATCGTCCGGCTGCTGCGGGAAGCCGGCGCGCTCGAGGTCCACGTCCGGATCTCCTCACCGCCGGTCAGTTGGCCCTGTTTCTACGGAATCGACTTCGCCACCCGGGCCGAACTGCTGGCCAACGGGCTCGACAACGAGGGCATCCGGCGGTCGATCGGCGCCGACACGCTGGGCTACGTATCCCTGCCCGGTCTCGTCGCGGCGACCGAGCAGCCGAAGACCCGGCTCTGCCGGGCGTGCTTCGATGGGGAGTACCCGATCGAACTGCCGGCCGGGAACCTGATCGGCAAGCACGTGCTGGAGGGAGTGGGCCGCCGGGTCGTCGCCGAGGCGGCCGAGCCCACCAACCCGCTCGTCGCCACACCGACCCACCACCCGTAGCACCACCGACGCGGGGCCGGCCGATCCGGGCCCGCGGAACCACAAAGGGGAGAACCGTGACGCACGTGTCCGAGCGCAGCGGCGCAGGATCCAGCCCGACGGGCGCCGGCGGCGACCGCCAGCCCTGGTCGGCGGGGTCCAGCCGGACGCAGCGCAAACGCTCGGTCTCGTACGCTGACGCCGGGGTGTCGATCGAGGCGGGCGACCGTGCGGTCGAACTGCTCAAGTCCAAGGTCAGGGAGACCCGGCGCCCGGAGGTCATGGGTGACCTGGGCGGCTTCGCCGGCCTCTTCCGGCTGGACACGAAGAAGTACAAGAGCCCGATCCTGGCGTCCTCCACCGACGGCGTGGGCACCAAGCTGGTGATCGCCCAGCAGCTCGACATCCACGACACGGTCGGCATCGACCTGGTCGCCATGGTCGTCGACGACCTGGTCGCCTGCGGCGCCGAGCCGCTGTTCCTGCTGGACTACATCGCCACCGGCGAGGTCGTGCCGGACAAGGTCGCCGAGATCGGCGCCGGCATCGCCGACGGCTGCCGGTACGCCGGTTGCGCGCTGCTGGGCGGCGAGACCGCCGAGCACCCGGGTGTGCTGCGCCCGGACGAGTACGACATCTCGGCCACCGGCGTCGGCGTGGTGGAGGAGAGCGAGATCCTCCGCCCGGAGCGGGTCGAGGTGGGCGACGTGGTGATTGCCATGCGTTCCTCCGGTCTGCACTCCAACGGCTACTCGCTCGTCCGGCACGTGCTGCTGGGCGCGGGCCGGATGCGGCTGGACGTGGTGATCGAGGACTTCGGCCGCCAGCGCACGCTGGGCGAGGAGCTGCTCACCCCGACCAAGATCTACGCGCAGGACTGCCTCAAGTTGATCGCCGAGGCCGAGGTGCGGGCGCTGGCCCACGTGACCGGCGGCGGCATCCCGGGCAACCTGGTCCGGGTCCTGCCCGAGCACGTCGACGCGGTGGTCAACCGGTCCACCTGGAAGCCGCAGCCGATCTTCGACCTGATCCAGTCCAAGGGGCGGATCGAGGACCCGGAGATGGAGGCGACCTTCAACATGGGCGTCGGGATGTTCGCCATCGTCTCCGCCGAGGACGCCGACCGGGCGCTGGCCACCCTGACCGGCCGGGGCGTGGACGCCTGGCAGGCCGGTGAGATCATCGAGGGTTCCGGCAACGTGCGGATGGTCGGGCAGCACACCCGAGGATGATCACGCTACGTTGATCATCCAGGCACCTGATCGGGGGTTCACCCGAGTGGCCGATGCGGCCTAGCCTGAAGGTTCGGTTTCTTCAGGCGGGGGAGGGTCGATGGCTGCGCGCACGCCGGGTGGGATGCGGGGAATCGCCGCCGTTCCCTCCTACGTCGTGATGCAGCCGACCACGCTGTGCAACCTCGACTGCGCCTACTGCTACCTGCCGCTACGCGCGGCGGACCGGCGGATGCCGGTGGCGGTGGCCGAGGCGGTGGCGGCGTCGGTGAACCCCTGGGCGGCCCAGGGCCGGTGCTCGGTGGTCTGGCACGGCGGCGAGCCGCTGGCGGCCGGCCGGGAGCACCTGGCCGCCCTGCTGGCTCCGTTCGGGCCCGAGGTCGAGCACCACGTGCAGACGAACGCCACGCTGATCGACGACGCCTGGTGCGCGTTCTTCGTCGAGCACCGGGTGCGGGTCAGCGTGAGCGTGGACGGTCCGCGGGCCCGCAACGCCGAGCGGGTCACCCGGGGCGGCCGGCCGGCGTACGACCGGATCGTGGCCGGGGTGGCGGCGCTGCGCCGGCACGGGCTGCCGTTCTCGGCCCTCGCGGTGGTCTCCCGGCCGGAGGCGGGGTTGGCGGCCGAGCTGTACGCCTACTTCCTCGACCTGGGGTGCGAGGTGCTGGGCGTCAACATCGAGGAGACCGAGGGGGTCAACACCCGGACGAACGCGCGGGACGCGACCGCGGTGACCGGGTTCTGGGCGGAGCTGGTCGCGGCGTGGCGCCGGGACCCCCGGATCCACCTGCGCGAGGTGGAGTGGTCGCTGCGGTACGCCGGCGCGGTCCTGGCCGGCGCCGCCGACGACCTGCTGCCCCGCCGTCTCGACCCGATCCCGACGGTCGGGCACGACGGTTCGGTGGTGGTGCTCTCCCCGGAGCTGGCCGGCTTCACCGACCCCCGCTACGGCGACTTCGGCAGCGGGAACGTGTTGACCACCCCGCTGCGGGAGATCCTCGTCGACGCGGGGCGGACGCCGTGGGTGGGCGAGTTCCTCACCGGCGTGGAGGCGTGTCGGGCGTCCTGCGCCTACTTCGGCTTCTGTGGCGGCGGCCATGCCGCGAACCGCTACTTCGAACAGGGGCGGTTCGACGGCACGGAGACCGAGCACTGCCGCAACAGCAAGATCCGCCTACTGGAGGGAGTGTTGGAGCATGCCCGAGATCACCAGTGACACCGACCGGGACATGGTGGCCGACCGGGTACGGGATGCCGCCGCGGGGCTGTCCACGCTGCTCGACGAGGCGGAGGCGGCGCGCCTGCTGCGGGCGGAGGCGTCGGGTTCCGACGGTGCCGGCGCGGTGTGCGCGTGGAACCACTTCGAGAACATCCCGACGTTCTACAACTGGAACAACCGGCCGCGCTGAGACGGGCCCGCGCGATCAGGGACCTGCCGGCGCGGCCGGGGAGGCTCCCGGTGCGGCAGGTCCCTGATCGTCGGTCGTACGCCGTCTCCGGGTGGGCACATGCGTGAGCACGCGGGGGCTACCGCGTGCTCAGTTGCGACCGGAGGTCAGCGGGTCGGACGGGCCCAGGGGTCCGGGTCGTCGTCCGTGTGGTCCTCGTCATCGTCGTCGACATACTCTTTGTAGTCGTCGTCGAAGTTGTGCTCAGACTTACCACTACCCGCCAGTTCACGCTGCAAGGCGGTTAGGTCGGTGTTCGGGGAGTGGTACTTCAACTCCCGGGCCACCTTCGTCTGCTTGGCCTTAGCACGGCCGCGCCCCATGGCTCGACCCCCTCGCACAGAATGCGGGGCAGCCCGAAGGCGGGCCCCGATGACGTCAGGCATCTCTCGTGGCTCTTACGGTACATGGGGATGCCACCGTTCGGCACCTCGGGTCACCGTCGACCGGCCTTGCGCGTCGCAGTGTTCCGGCTGTCACCGAGTGTACCCGGTAAGGAGTGAGGACCGGAGCCGCCCGTGACAGTGGGCAAATCGGCACGAAGCAACCGAGTCCCAGCTTAACGTCCCGGCCCGGGGCGCGCGGGCGGGGGCGGAGCCGACGGCCCGCCCCCGGGCCGCGTCAGCGCAGGTGGATGGCGCGCAGCCGGCCGACCTCGGCCATCCGCCGCTCGGCGAGCCGGTCCGCCGCGACCGCCGGCGGGACACCCTCGTCATCGGCCAGCCGCAGGATCTCCCGGGTGGTGTCGAAGATCCGGGTGGCGCGCAGCTTGGCCCGCTCGAAGTTGAAGCCCTCGATCTCGTCCGCCACCTGGATCACGCCACCGGCGTTCACCACGTAGTCCGGGGTGTAGAGGATGCCCCGGTCAGCGAGCACCTTCTCGATGCCCGGGTGGGCGAGCTGGTTGTTCGCCGCGCCGGTGACCACCCTGGCCCGCAGCACCGGCACGGTCTCGTCGTTGAGCGCGCCGCCCAGCGCGCACGGCGCGTACACGTCGATGTCGGACGCGACCAGCGCCGCCGTGTCGTCGACCAGGGTGACCTGCGGGTGCGTGGCGCGCACCCACTCCTGGGCGCGCGGGTCGACGTCGGTCGCCACGACCTCGGCGCCGTCGGACAGCAGGTGCGCGGTGAGGTACTTGCCGACCTTGCCCAGGCCGGCCACGCCGACCCGCCGGCCGGTCAGCGTCGGGCTGCCCCACACGTGCTCGGCGGCGGCCCGCATGCCCTGGTAGACGCCCCAGGCGGTGAGGATCGACGAGTCGCCGGCGCCGCCGTGCTCCACGCTGCGGCCGGTCACGTAGCGGGTCTCGCGGGCGATGACGTCCATGTCGGCGACGTAGGTGCCGACGTCGCAGGCGGTGTAGTAGCGGCCGTTCAGCGACTCCACGAAGCGGCCGTACGCGCGCAGCAGAGCCTCGCTCTTGAGCTGATCCGGGTCACCCCAGATGACCGCCTTGCCGCCGCCGAGGTCGAGGTTCGCCAGGGCGTTCTTGTAGGCCATGCCCCGCGACAGGTCGAGCACGTCGGCGAGGGCGTCGGCCTCGCTGGCGTACGGGTAGAACCGGGTGCCGCCGAGCGCGGGGCCCAGCGCGGTGGAGTAGATCCCGATGATCGCCTTCAGGCCGGACTGCTTGTCCTGGCAGAACACGACCTGTTCGTGACCCGTCGATTCCGGGTCGTCGGTGCTGGCGAATACGCCCATGGCTGACTCCTGTGTCGGTGTGCGCCCTTGTGGGGTGCGGACCTTCGGTGGCACGCGGCGGGATGCTGCCGGTGCCGTTGAGCCTAATATCGGCCGGAACCGTACTGTCGCCCACGTCACGACGGCGGCGACGGACGGTCCCGTCTCGTGGGAGGATCGCGCCGTGCCGTCGCTCTTCGCTTCATACCTGCGCGTCTACGAGCCGCTGACCGCCTTCGACCGGGATCGACAGTCGTACTGGCGCCGGTACGTCAGCGAGGGCCGGGCGATCGCCCCGCTGGACGGGCCGGGCCGGCAGCGGACCTCGGTGATCGAGGCGTTGGGCGCGGGCTGGACCCGGTTGCCCGACCCGCCCGACGAGGCGTACGTCCTGGAAGCCGACGACACGCTGCTGGTCTGTCCCTGGAACCTGCGGATCCGGGTCGCCGAGGCGGCGCTGAGCGCCCGCGACGGCGTGCCCCCGGTGCTGGCCGACGCGTTCGTGCCGCCGGTGCTGGCCGGGCAGGCCAAGGCCGTCGTGGAGGACTGGCGCAGCGGGGCGCGGGTGTTGGAGCACGGGGTGCCGCGGGTGCACGAACAGGTCGCCACCTGGGGGGTGCCGCTGCGCTGGTTCGTGCTGTTCGAGACCGGGGAGCGGCACCTGGTCACCGACCCGCAGCGGCGGGCGCTGCGCTTCCGCACCGAGATCTCCAAGGCGCGTCGCCGCTCGTCGCGGGCGCTGTCGGTGCTGCGCAAGTCGGTCGGCGAGGCGCCGATCACCGAGGCGGTCGAGGAGGCCGCACGCTGGTTGGAGGAGTTCCACCCCCGGTCGGTGGTGGAGCTGGACTACGGCGGGCTGGTGCGGTTGCTGCCGGACGAGACGCTTGCCGACGACGACTCGACCGAGCTGGTCGCGGCCGGTCTGGCCGGGCTGGCCCGGGGCGAGGCCGAGGAGGCGTCGGCGGCGTACGACAAGTTGGTCGCCCGCTGGCGTGCGGTGCAACTTCTGGAACGCTGCAACTGACGCCCGTTTCGTCCCTCTTCGAGGCGAGGCGTGCGAAAGTGTCTCGTAGCTAATGCATCACCATCCGTGATCATGAGTCCGAATAAGGTGGTTTCTGCGGCATAAAAGTCGTAAAAATCGGGCATGGTTCATCCGTCCGTCTAGGGACCTTCAGCCGTTCGGCCCATGTCGGACATCGGGGACTAGCCGGACCATGGGAGACGCGTCGGCCGGCGGGACCCCGGCCGATGTCTATACATGTGGAGGAGTGACCCCGATGGCATCGCGAACGCACGAACCAGAGCCGCTACTCACGCCGGCCGAGGTGGCGTCGATGTTCCGAGTCGACCCGAAGACGGTGACCCGGTGGGCAAAGGCTGGCAAGCTCAGCGCCATCCGGACGCTGGGCGGCCACCGCCGATACCGCGAGTCGGAGGTACGCGCCCTGCTACAGGGGCAGATCCCCCAGCAACGTCAGGGGGACTGACGACCGGAGTTCTTCCCGCTTTCCGATCGAGGGCGGTGGCCGACGGGCCACCGCCCTCAATCGTGTGTGGAGGTCGCCTCGTCCAGCACGATCCGCAACCCCACCGTGCCGCCCTCCCCCCGGCGCAGTCGGCTGCCCAGCAGACTGAGCCGGCCGATCAGCCGGTACTTCCGTTTTAGCAACTCCCGCACCCGGCGGGTGCTCTCCGGATCGTCGATCGTGGCGTGACCGGGCACCGCCTCCCCGTGCGGCCGGCCGCGCACGTCGCACGGCGCCACCGTGACCCGGCCGTCGCGCCGGATCCGCTTCACCTTGCCGGAGTCGGACACCGTCCACACCGCCAGCGCGTCGCCGTCGCGCACCGCCCACACCGGTGTCGGCACCGCCCGACCGTCCTTGCGGAACGTGGTGAGCAGGACGTACTTCTCCGCCGCGAGGCGATCCAGGTCGGTCACGTCGCCAAGGATACGGCCGCGACCGCGCCGGCGAGCCGGAGATAGCGTGCCCACATGACCTCCGAGCCCACGATCGGCGACGTGTTCGGCGAGATGATCCGCGACACGTACGCGGTGGCCACCGGCGTCGGACCCCGACCGATGGCCGGCGGCCGGCTGCCGCGCCCGGTCATCGAGATCATCGAACGGGACGACGGGCTGGTCAACGGCGCGCCCGCCGGTCACTACCTGGATCCGCCCGAGCGGTGGCAGCCGCACGACCACCGGGCGGTGGACCGGGTTCACGGTCATGTGCTCGACGTCGGTGTCGGCGCCGGCCGGATCGCGCTGCGCCTTCAGGAGCAGGGCGTGCCGGTGACCGGCCTGGACACCTCGCTCGGCGCGCTGCGGGTCAGCCGGCACCGGGGCGTACGTGAGCTGGTGCACGCCACGGTCGACGAACACGTCGCCGACGGCCGGCGCTACGACACGTTCCTGCTGCTCGGCAACAACCTGGGCCTGTTCGAGGGGCGGGAGCGGGCCCCCGCGCTGCTGGCCGCACTCGCCGCGCTGGCCCGCCCCGGCGCGCGGGTGATCGCGCACGGCACCGACCCGTACGGCACCACCGACCCGGTGCACACCGCCTACCACGAGGCGAACCGGCGGCGGGGCCGGATGGGCGGGCAGCTACGGCTGCGGTTGCGCTACCGGCAGCTCGGCACCGAGTGGTTCGACTACCTGGTGTGCTCGCCGGACGAGTTCGCCGAGCTGGTCCACGGCTCCGCGTGGCGACTTGTCGACGTGGACGACACCGACCACCCCTACTATCTCGCCACGCTCGCGCTGCGGCGTTAGGAAGGGGCCCCTGCTATCGCGTAGGCGATAACAAGGGGCCCCTCCTTACCTCTCAGACCTGCACGGTGGGGGTGGTCTGCTCCGGGGGGAGGCCGCCGTCGCCGTCGACCACCTCGTCCGGCTGGCCGTCCTCGTCGATGTCGACCATGGTGATGTCCACCTTGCCGTCGCCGTCGGTGTCGAACTGGAACAGGTCGGCCTTGCCGTCGCCGTCGGTGTCCACCACCCACACGTCGGTCTTGCCGTCGTTGTTGGTGTCCGCACGAAGCAGGTCCACCCGCTCGTCACCGCGCGTCTCGACCGTCTCGGCGCCCTGCGCGCTCTCCGGTGCCTGGCTCATCTCGTTCCTTCCTTCGGCGTTGACGGCGGTCTTTACCCCGTCCGGTCGGCCCCCACGCATGCCCGGCGGTCCCGCCCTGCATAGGGTCGCATCCAGGATCGAGCCAGCGGCCGGCCCGGTGTGGCGGAGACCCCGCGCGCCACCGCCGCGACGAGGGGACAGCGATGAGTGGTCGTTTTGTGGTCGTCGGGGCCGGCACCATGGGCCTCGGCATCGCGTACGTGGCGGCCGGCGCCGGGTACGCGGTCGAACTGGTCGAGGTCGACCCGGAGCGGGGCGCCGAGGCCGTCCGGCGCCTCGGCGAGCTGTGGGACCGGGGCGTACGCCGGGGCAAGCTGACCGCGGAGGCGGCTGCCGCCGACCGGGCGCGGGTGACCCTGCGGACCGACCTGGCCGAGGTGACCGAGGGCCCGGACGTGATCGTGGAGGCGGTGCCCGAGCGACTCGACCTCAAACGGGCCGTGCTGCGCCGGGCCGAGAGCCGCCGGCCGGCGCTGCTCGGCAGCAACACCTCGAGCATCCCGATCGCCGAGCTGGCCGACGGGCTGGAGCGTCCGGCGGATTTCCTCGGGCTGCACTTCTTCAACCCGGTCTGGGCGATGGCGCTGATCGAGGTCGTGGTCGGCCCGGCCACCGCGCCGGAGACCACCGAGGCGGCCGTCGCGCTCGCCGCCCGGCTGGGCAAGGACCCCGTCGTGGTACGCGACATGCCCGGCTTCGCCACCTCCCGGCTCGGTGTCACGCTCGGCCTGGAGGCGATCCGGATGGTGGCCGACGGGGTGGCCGCGCCGGCCGACATCGACAAGGCGATGGTGCTCGGCTACCGGCACCCGGTCGGCCCGCTGGAGCTGACCGACCTGGTCGGGCTGGACGTCCGGCTCGACATCGCGCGCACCCTCCAGGCCGCGTACGGGGACCGGTTCGCGCCACCGCCGCTGCTGGTGGAGATGGTCGCCGCCGGGAAGCTGGGCAAGAAGTCCGGGCAGGGCTTCTACACGTGGGAAGGCGGCCGACGGTGAACGGGTTGCGGATCGAGGAGATGCCGGACCGGCTGGTGGTCACGCTGGACCGGCCGGAGAAGCGCAACGCGATCGACGCCGACCTGGTCGGCGAGCTGCACGACGTCTGCGCCGACCTGGAGGCGCGTCCCCGGCTGATGCTGCTCACCGGTGGTACGGCGGGCATCTTCGCCGGCGGCGCCGACATCGCGCAGCTCCGCGAGCGTGGCCGGCTGGACGCGCTGGCCGCCATCAACCAGGGTGTCTTCGCCCGGATCCGGGCGCTGCCGCTGCCCACGGTGGCGGCGGTCGACGGCCCGGCGTTGGGCGGCGGCGCCGAGCTGGCGTACGCCTGCGACCTTCGGGTGTGCACGGACCGGGCGGTCTTCGGCCAGCCCGAGGTGCGGTTGGGCATCCTGGCCGGCGCCGGCGCGACCTACCGGCTGCCGGCGCTGATCGGCGAGGCCCGGGCCAAGGAGCTGCTCTTCACCGGCCGCCGGGTGGACGCGGGCGAGGCGCTGCGGATCGGCCTGGTGAACCGGATGGTGGCCGAGCCGGCGGAGCTGCTGCCCACCGCCCACGGCCTGCTCGACGAGATGGCCAAGGGCTCGTCGCTGGCGCTGCGCCTGACCAAGCTGGCGGTGGACGCCCCGCCGGCCGCGCATCCGCAGCTCGACCTGCTCAGCCAGGCCGTGCTCTTCGAGGACGAGGAGAAGCACCGGCGGATGACCGAGTTCCTCGAGCGGCGCCGGTCGCGCTGAGTCGACCCGGCGGGGGCCGCACCGGCGCGACCGGTGCGGCCCCCACCGCCTGGCGGCTCAGTCCCTGATCTGCACCCCGGCGTCGGCCAGCGCGGTGATCGCCCCCGCCGACTCACCGAAGCCGATGATCAGCACCGCCTCCGGGCCGAAGTTCTTGATCTCCTGGGCGATGCCGGAGAAGTCGACGGGCGTCTTCGGGTCGGTCGGCGGTGCGTAGGTGAGCAGCTTGAGCCGGTCCGCGCCGACCCCGGCCTGCTCCAGCTCCGCCCGGACGTTCTCCTGCAGGCCCTCGCCGTAGGAGTCCTTACGGGCCAGCAGCACGATCTTGCGGGGGCCGTCCCGCAGGATCACGTCCGCCAGCGCGCGGCCCTGGAGGCTGTCCGGCGGGGCGGTGCGGAAGTAGAGCCCCTTGTCGTCCACCGTGCTCAGCCCCGCGTCGGTGTTCGACGGAGAGAAGAGGATCCGCCCGGCGGCGACCACGTCCGGCAGCACGGCCCGGGAGATGCCGGACGCGCCCGCGCCGATGATGATCGAGACACCCTGGCTGACGTGGGCGGCCACTGTCGCCTTGGCCACCGCCGGGTTGGTGCCGTCGTCGCCCTCGATCCACGTCACCGGCTCGCCGAGCACCCCGCCGGCGGCGTTGACCTCGTTGATCGCGAGCGTGACCGCGGCGGCCATCGGCGGGTACGCCAACGCCAGGTCACCGGTCTTCGGCAGCAGGCCGCCGATCACCAGCGGCGCGTCCTTGGCCTTCCCGCGGGCCTTGCGACCACGCGGCGGGGCCTTGGTGCTGGCGCCCGACTCCTCGCCCGCGCCGACGAACTCGGTCTTGCCGTCGTCGAGCTGCTGGTTGTCGAAGTGCAGGGTGCCGTAGCTCGCGGTCGCCGGCTCCCCGGCGTCGGTGAACCCGGCCCGGGTCAGCGACACGCCCCGGTACTGCAGGTCCCGGCCGGCGCGGGCGAGCTGAAGGCAGGCCGCCACCTCGTCGCAGCGATCGCCGCCGGTGGTCACCCCGACGATCTGCTGGGCGATCTCGCGCGGCGCGGTGGTCCCGGCGAGCTGGGTCGCCAACGCACTGATCACCACGGCGTCGTACGACTCGGCGGAGTAGAGGAAGTCGGTCAGCTTCGGATTGACGCTGCGTAGCCGTTCCTTGAAGCTCTCCGGCAGCGGCGTGAGCGGGGTGGTGCCCTTCATGCCGTTGAGGAGATTCGCTCGGTCCTTGAGTTCCGCGGCGAAGGAATTCTGCATGTTGCCGTCGGTGCCGTAGAGGCGGACCTGGGTGGGGCCCGCCTCGTTCGGCTCGTCGCTCCCGCAGGCGCTGGTAGCGAGCAGGAGCGCCGCGCAGGCCGTGGACAGGGCCGCGCGCGACGTGCGATTTCCAAGCATGGTCGTCCTTCCTCCGGCGAAGGTCCGCTGCGCACATTAGCGTGCCCGCGCCGCCCACGGGACCGTGGACCTGGCTCCGTCGGGACGCCGACCGAAGGGCGTCACTCCGGGTGATCGTCGACCCGGCGGCGGGTCACCGCTTGACGCTCGCCGTTACAGTTCCGCAGGTGAACGACGACGCACAGCAGACGCTTGACGACGCGACCGCCGTGCTCCGTTCGGCGTTGGCCGGTGACGGCGCCGGCGTCGTCGGCGCCTTCGACGCGGTCGTCGACCGTTCCGGGTTGGCCGGGGCGTACGGGGTGGCGTGGTGCCTGGCCGCCACCATGCTCGGCGACGACGCGCCCGCCGGCGCTGCCGCGCTCGACTTCCCCGGCATCGACCAGGCCGACTACGACACCCGCTGGGTGGCCCGCTTCGTCAGCGCGTACGCCAACGACGACGCCGACACCGGCGAGGCGCTGTTCGGCGCGGCGGCCGCCGACGGGTTGCTGCCCGACTGCCTGCTCACGCTCGCCGGCTCGACAATCGCCACCCTGCGCAGCCGGGAGGGCTGACACCCGCGCGCCGCGCTGTGATACCCCTGACGGATGTCCGAGGCGATGCTCAGCAAGGTACGCAAGCTGCTCGCCCAGGCCGAGGATCCGGCCTGCACGCCCGCCGAGTCGGCCACCTTCATGGCCAAGGCCACCGAGTTGATCGCCCGTTACGGCGTCGACCGGGCGCTGCTCGCCGCCCGCGAGCCGGCCGCCGACCCGGTCGGTGACCGGGTGGTCGAGGTGATCGCCCCGTACGCCCGGGACAAGGCCGGCCTGCTCGCCGCCGTCGCGGACCCGCTGCGCTGCCGTTGCGTACGCCGCCGCCAGGGCAACGGCTTCGCGATGCACCTGTTCGGCTTCGCCAGCGACCTGGAACGGGTCGAGCTGCTGTTCACCTCGCTGCTGGTGCAGGCCGCGCACGGGTTGGCCGGGGCGGCCGTACCGGTCGGGGAGCATCCGGCCGCGTTCCGGCGTACCTGGCTGGCCGGCTTCGCCCAGGTGGTCGCCGAGCGGCTGCGCGCCGCCGAGGCCGGCGCGGTCGCCGCGGCCGGCGTGCCGTCGGTGGCGCTGGTGCTGGCCGACCGTTCCGACCGCGTCCAGCGCCGGCTGGCCGAGGTGTACCCGCGACTGCGCACCGCCCCGCGCCGCCGGCTCGCCGGCGGGGGCTTCGGCCCGGGCGCCGCCGCCGGCCGTCGCGCCGACCTCGGCGACCCCGGTCTGAGCGGTACGCCGTCGAGCCGGGGCATCTCCGGCTGACCCGACGGGCGCGCCCGCCGGCGGTGCGGTCAGTCGGCGGTGCGGGTGACCGTCGCCAGATAGCGGCAGAGCAGCTCGTGCCAGCCGGCGGTCAGTGCCTCGCGGTAGCCCTCGGCGGCGGTGCCGTGCCGGTCGAAGTAGCGGTGTTCGACATCCACCCGGGTCGACCCCGGACCCTCGGGGTGGAAGAGCACCTCCACCTCGCTGGCCCGGGCCGGATCCGGCACCGGCACCCGGTCCGGCCCGATCTGCCAGGTGAACACCAACCGCCGGGGCGGATCCCAGATCAGCACGCGGCCCCAGTCGTTGCGGAACCCGTACGGACCGATCTCGTAGAGCATGCCGCCGGCGCGTGGCTCGATGCCGATCCCGGCCAGCGCCTCCGGCCCGGACCAGGTGTATTCGCGGACCCACCAGTCGGCCAGCGCATTCGTGAAGACCGCGTACGCCTGCTCGCCGGAAACCGGGGCGAGGAGGCTGCTGCGGAGGGAGAAACGGTCGGACTCCTGCCGGACCTCATCCTGATCGGCCATCTCCTGTCCCATAAGCCCGGACCATACCGGCTGATGTCTCGCTGTGCAGCTTTGCATCCGCCCGCTTCCGGACACCGGGATCCCCGGTTCCCGACAGTCCCAGCAGCCGTCACCGGCGGGCGCCCAGGGCCGGCGGATGCCCCACCGGTAAGCGGGATCCTGGACCGGGCGCTGACCACCATCGACCGCAATCCCGAGCTGATCGACGCGCTGGCCCGGTCGGTCGGGGTGACGGTCGACGACGTGCGCCGGGTGGCCGGGCAGGTCGCCGGGCCGGCCGTGCACCGGACCGCCGACGCCGGTGTGGTGGTCGACCGGGCCGTGCCGGAGGTGGCCGGGCAGTCCGCACCCGCCGAGCCGGACGCGCGCGAGTCGTCCGGGAGGGAGCGGTCGGCCGGTTCCGGTCCCACCGGTGGTGCGCCCGGCGGTGACGCCGGGTCGGGCGGTGCCGCTGGGTCGGGCGGTGCCGCTGGGTCGGGCGGTGGGTCTGGGTCCGCCGATGGCGGCAGGTCTGGTGGGCCGCTCCGTCTTCCGCGGCCGGGGCATCGCAGTTGGCCGGGCAGGCCGGGCGTGGCTCGTCAGGTGCTGTTCGGGGTGCAGGGCACGGCCGTCACTTGACCGGTCAGCCGGGGAGCTGGGCCACCAGCTCGACGACGCGCTGCCGGATCTCGTCGCGCACCTGCCTGACCACGTCGATCGGCTGACCCGCGGGATCGGTGAGCGGCCAGTCCTCGTACCTCTTCCCGGGGAAGACCGGGCAGGCGTCGCCGCAGCCCATGGTGACGATGACATCGCTGGCCTCGGCCGCGTCCCAGGTGAGTCGCGCGGGAGCCTGGTCGGTGATGTCGATGCCGACCTCGCGCATGGCCGCGACCGCGACCGGGTTGATCCCCTCGGCGGGCTCGCTGCCGGCCGAGCGGACCTCGACGCGGTCGCCGGCGAGGTGGCGGAGCCAGGCGGCGGCCAT
Source organism: Micromonospora sp. NPDC050980 (assembly GCF_040653835.1). Classification (NCBI taxonomy): domain Bacteria; kingdom Bacillati; phylum Actinomycetota; class Actinomycetes; order Micromonosporales; family Micromonosporaceae; genus Micromonospora; species Micromonospora sp. NPDC050980. The sequence goes on from NZ_JBFAGS010000011.1 coordinate 192,231, forward strand.
CTGGGAGCGGCCGGCGTTGTGGACGCAGACGAACAGGACGCTGGATTTGCTCATCGAGCTTCGACCTCCGGGGTGAGGCGCTGCGGAACGACGACGTCGTCGGCCGAGTCGGCGGCGTGCGGGTACCAGATGGCGAGGGCGGCGACGGCGACCAGGCCGCCGACGAGTTGGGCGGCGACGAAGCCGGGCACCGAGGCCGGGGCGATGCCGGCGAACGTGTCGGTGAAGGCCCGGCCGACGGTGACCGCGGGATTCGCGAACGAGGTCGACGAGGTGAACCAGTAGGCGGCCCCGATCCAGGCGCCCACGGCGGCCGGTGCGGCGGACGTGCGGCCGGAGCGGGCGAGCGCGAAGACCAGGATGACCAGGCCGGCGGTGGCGACCACCTCGGCCAACCACAGGTGGCCCGCGCTGCGGCCGGTGCCCGACCACGTCACGGCGGGCCGGTCGAACATCAGGTGGGCCAGCACGGTGCCGGCGACCGCGCCGGCGACCTGGGCGATGACGTACGCGGCCAGTTCCCGCGTGCCGAGGCCGGTGCCGGCCCGGCGGCCGAGCCACCAGTCGACCGCGGAGACGACCGGGTTGAGGTGCGCGCCGGACACCGGACCGAAGGTCAGGATCAGCGCGCCCAGCGCGAGCGCGGTGGCGAACGCGTTCTCCAGCAGTTGGAGCCCGACGTCGGTCGGGGAGAGCGTCGTGGCGGCGATGCCGGAGCCGACGACGGCGGTGACCAGCAGCGCGGTGCCGGTGAACTCCGCGGCGGCCCGTCGAGGCAGGGCGAGGGTCACGAGACGCCGCCGCCGGCACCGATCTCCAGCAGGTCACCGAGTCGGCGGAACGCCTCGGGGCGCGCCCGGTACCAGACCCAGGTGCCGCGTCGCTGGGAGTCGACCAGGCCGGCGTCGCGCAGCACCCTGAGGTGGTGCGAGACGGTCGGCCCGGACAGGTCGAAGGCCGGGGTGAGATCGCACACGCAGATCTCCGGCACCGAGGCGATCATCGACATCAGCCGCAGCCGGACCGGGTCGCCGAGGGCCTTGAACATCGGGGCCACCGCGACGGCCTGCTCCGCGTCCATCGGGTGGGCAGCGATCGGCGGGCAGCAGGCGACCGTGTCGAGATCCACGATCGGCAGCACTTGTTTCGACATTCCTCTAGGTTGACAGATTTCTAAACAGGCGGCAAGGTCGAGGTTGCTTCGAAGAGCATCTAGACAAGGAGACGGGATGTCCCGCGTCCAACTCGCCCTGCGCGTGTCCGACCTCGAAGGCTCCGTGGCCTTCTACGCCAAGCTGTTCGGCGTCGAGCCGGCCAAACGCCGCCCCGGCTACGCCAACTTCGCGGTGGAGAACCCGCCGCTGAAGCTCGTGCTCCTCGAAGGCGAGGCCGACCGGCCCACCGTCCTGGACCACCTCGGCGTGGAGGTCCCCAGCACCGACGAGGTCGCTGGCGCCACCGACCGCCTCACCGGCGCCGGTCTGATCACCCTGGCGGAGAACGACACCGAGTGCTGCTATGCCCTGCAGGACAAGGTCTGGGTGCGCGGACCCGGAGACGAGCCTTGGGAGATCTACACGGTGAAGGCCGACTCGCCGCACCTGGAGAAGGCCACAGAGGGGACCTGCTGCGCCTGAGCGTCGACCGGCGCCTACAGCAAGATCCCCACCGGCGTTTCGGCTGGTGGGGATCTCTGTAGCCCGGCGAAAGGCTATGTGGCCAGGGGCGGGGTCGAACCGCCGACCTTCCGATTTTCAGGCACCCGCATTTCCGCAGGTCAGACAGCCGCCGCAACCCGTCGTGCGATGGCACGTGCGATTAGCTCCGCATCGTGATGTGCCGGGGCAGCCGTGCGACATCTCCGTGCGCGGCCAGCTCGGACAGGGCGTTGGCGATCTCCCGGTCACGCCCGTCAACGGCGTGCAGGTACCGACGAGCAGCCGCCATGGACGAATGACCCAGCCGCTTCATCAGGTCAGCCAGGGTCGCGCCGGTCTGCGCGGCGAGGGTCTGACCCGTGTGCCGTAGGTCGTGAAAGGTCAGGTCATCCAGACCCACCTTCTTCCGTGCCCGGACGAACGCCTGATACAGGCTGTCCCCCCGTAGTGGCGACCCGTCGCGGCTGACGAACAGCCGATCTTTGCCCGCGTATTCATCCAGGTGCAGACGGATCACCGGCACGACGTGCGGCGGGATGGCAATCGTGCGTTTCCCCGCCTCCGACTTGGGGTCCTTGTCGAACGCCTTCCCTCGGTCGTGCAGCGGCTCAACCCTTGCCTTCCGGACCGTGATGGTGTGCTCGACCAGATCAACGTCCGAGACGCGCAGACCCGCAATCTCCCCACGCCGCAGGCCACACCACGCCGCGATCAGAACCGCCGTGCGGTATCGCGGGGTGATGGCGTCGACCAGGGCGACGACCTGAGCCGGCGTAGCGACTGGACGCTCAGCGGCCCGGACAGTGCCAGCACCCGGGATCTGGCACGGGTTCCGAGCGATGATGCCCTCACGAACGGCGGTGTTCATCACCATGCGCAGGAACCGGTACGACTGAGAGGGCGGTCCGCAAGCGGGCCGCGCCGGCCGCGCTCGGCCTGCTGGCGGCGCAAGCGCCGGCATCGGCCGGCGCGCCGGCCAATGAAGGGCATGCCTCCGGCGGGGGCCAGACGACTCCGAGATGGAGTTGCCGAACGGTTCCGGTTCGTGGGTGGTGGGATGCCATCCCGCCAGCCACCGACCCAGGCGAAGCCGAGCAGACCAGGGCCAGGGCGACAAGGTCGTTCGTCCGGTAGGGCGCTCCACCTTGTCACCCTAGCCCTGGTCCGCTCCACGGTGTGTGGGTCGGCGGCAGACGGGATGGCAGTAAGCAGGGGGCTGGGGATCTATACGGCGTTGAGCAGCGAGGGGCTGAAGCCCCGTGCTCCAAACCCGGACCAATCCTTCAAGCCAAAGCTGAGTTCGCCCTTGGTCTGCTCGTCCAGCAGAGCTAGGAGCATCCCTACTGTGGCGGTACCGCCGAACTGGTCACCGCTCCCGGGGGTCACCTCTTTGTTAGGCACGACGTTGCAGAACCCAAAGCGGCCCTTGTCTTCGAACCAGACAGCCAAGACGACCGGCGGTTGGTAGACCTGCGCTCGGTCGAGCACGTCGCGGATTGGGTCGTCGGGCAGCGCGACAACGATCTTCCAGTCGGGGCGGTAGCCGTTCTCCCGCATGTACTGGCGGCCTTTGACGGTGCCGACGAAGCGCCCCAGAGCTGCGCCAGCCTTCAACCGCTCTCGCAGGTCAGGCATCTCTCCACCTCCGGACGTTCTCTTCCCACTCTTCCATCATTGCTTCAACGGCTGCGTCGCAACTGTTCGCTCGTCGAGGGGTCTTCGGACGCTGGGATGTGCGCACGCGGCGCAACGGCAAGGCGATCTGGGGTTCATCCGTCCGCAAGCATTCGTTCCCACTAGTCACCTCCGATCAAGCTGCTGTCAGCTCGTTGGCGCCCTCGGAGAGGCTGCCGCGATTACGCCAGGTCACAGTATGTGTCCGCCCCCGGCGTCGCGTCGTAGACGTCTGATTCAATCATCGCGCGGGTAGGTCGTCGCGTCACCCGCAGGGATGGGGTTGCGGTGAGTGCTCTGGAGGCGGTACGGCAGTTGATCCGCCAGGGTTACCGGGCCCGACCCGAGGATCTCGCGGACATGGCCATGCAAGCCGCCGCGTTGCTCGACGCCGCCGCTCTGATCATCTACGTCGTTGACCACCAACAGCGCGCACTAGCACCCCTGCCCAACGACCGCTCACCTGCCGCCCCGCCGCTGCCGATCGACGGCAGCCTCGCCGGGCGGGCCTTCAGCACCCTGTCCCCCGTTCGCGGTCAACAGGACGGCCAGCACGTGCTGTGGGTGCCGCTGCTCGACGGCAGTGAACGCATGGGCGTCGTGCAGGTCATCGCCGACGAGCCGCTGAGCGACCAGGCTGTCGCCGACTGCGCCACAGTCGCAGCTCTCATTGGGGAACTCGTCGTCACCGGCGACCTCTACAGCGACACCATCGAACGACTGCGCCGCCGCGAACCCATGCGCCTGGCCGCCGAGATGCTCCGCGCTCAACTCCCGCCGCTGACCTTCGCCACCAGCCGCACCGTCATCGCCGGCATCCTGGAGCCCTGCTATGACGTCGGCGGCGATGCCTTCGACTACGCCGTCAACGGCGACACCGCCCACCTCGCCCTCTTCGACGCCGTCGGCCACGGCTCCGCCGGTGGCATGCGCGCCGTCGTCCTCGCCTCCATCGCCATCGCCGCATACCGCAACGCCCGCCGCGCCGGCATGGACCTCACCGCCACCTACCATCACCTCGACGACGCGATCCGCACCCACGACCGCACCGGCATGATCACGGCTGTACTCGCCGAACTCGACCAGAACACCGGCATCCTGCAGGTCATCTCCGCCGGGCATCCCAGCGGCATCGTGCTACGCCGTGGACGCGTGGTCACCGTCCTGCCCACACCCACCGCACTGCCGGTCACACTCGGTGACCGCCGCCCTCCGGTCATCATCCAGGAAGCCCTCGAACCCGGCGACCACGTCCTGCTTTACACCGACGGCATCACCGAAGCCCGCGACCGTGACGGCACCACCTTCGGCCTCGACCGGCTCACCGACTTCGCCCAGCGCGCCCTCGCTGATCACCTGCCCGCCGCCGAGACCGTCCGCCGACTCGTGCACGCCATCCTCGACCATCAGGACGACCGCCTCCAAGACGACGCCACCGTCCTGCTCCTGCACTGGCTCGGCTCACGCGCCGCATCGACGCTGCCGCATCCCGCAGGCCGCCATTGACCGAACCGGCAAGCTCCGGCATGGCGACGCAGTAGCAACGCGGCGACGCCGCCGCCGATCTCCGCAATCGGCATCGGGCCGCTCCGCCCGGTCGACGTGCGGCGACAACGCCGCTGCCTGCGCTGGCGTTTCTCACAGCGTGGCGAGGACGAAGGAGAGCACGAACCCAGCGGTCGTGCTCAACGCGACCGGGGGGCCGCCTTTCTCATAGGCTTCCGGCATGAGG
>NZ_JBFAGS010000012.1:0-182233 GCF_040653835.1 Micromonospora sp. NPDC050980
GCGAGGAACACATCCCAGTGCTCGTCACCGGTGGACGCCGGTTCCTGGTCCAGCAGACCGGCGCGCATCTCGGCTGGTTCCCATCGGTACTCCTCAAGGAACTCTGCCACCAGCCGCCACCGGCGCGTCTCGTCGGATCCAACGAGCAGAGCACCTAGGCGTGCCACCGTCAGTGGCTCATACCTCGCAGCGCGGTCCCTCATTCCCCCGACGCTAGTACATTCGGCGCCGGATGCGTGGCCAGCCGCAACCCGCGTCGAGCAGCCGCGCAGAGCGTCGCGACGCGCGGGGCCAGCGGGTTCGCACGAAAGATCAACAAAGTGGAGCCCAGGGGACTCGAACCCCTAACCCCTGCCTTGCAAAGGCAGTGCTCTGCCAGTTGAGCTAGGGCCCCGTGCCGGGCGGGCGACCCGCCCGGTGCCGCGCTCAGCGCAGGTCGGGCGCGGTGGTCGCCTCGTGCCACAGGGCACGCTCGTCGTTGGAGGCCTTGACCTTCTTGGCCACGACGGCGGCGACGCCGACGATGCCGGCAAGGATCAGGAGCTTCTTGACCATGGGCTTGACCCCTCGCGCTCGACTGGCGTCGGACGATGTGCGGTGGGGCTAGCTGGAATCGAACCAGCGACCTCAGAGTTATCAGCTCTGCGCTCTAACCGACTGAGCTATAGCCCCGCGTAGCGACGAGCAAGGTTAACCCATCGCCGCCAGCGCGCCCAAATCGGGGGGCCCGTGGCGGAAAAACCCTGTCGTCATCACGAACCTACCCGGACGCGCGACGCCGGGGCGACCGCTTTACGCGGCGCCCCGGCGTCGTCGACTCAGTCCCGCTCGGCGAGCGTCAGCTCGATCCCGCCGACCAGATCGGCGCAGACGTTGTAGACGAACGCGCTCAACGTGGCCAGCGCGGTGAACAGCACGACGTTGACCAGACCGATCAGCGCCGACGTCAGGATCACGCCCTTGGCCGTGACGCGGAAGCCACCGCCACCGCTCTGACCGCCGGCGTTCACCAGGTCGGTCAGGCTGTCGTTGACGCTCGCGAACACACCCATCGCGTCGAGCGCGAGGTAGAGCACCGAGGTGGCGACGACCACCACGATGAACAGCACTACCGACACCGCGAACGCGAACTTCATCACGGACCAGGGGTCGATCCGCTTCAGGTTCAGCCGGGCCCGGCGCGGTCCGCGCGACGCGGCCGAGCTGACCGAGGTACGCGCGGCGCGTACCGCCTCACCCACGCGCGCGGCACCGACCGCCGCCGCTCCGCTGATGCCCGGCGGCAGTCCCCCGCCGTTGGCGGGGCGGCCCTGGGGCGTGCCGACGCCGGTCGGGCGGGCGGCCTCGGGTGCCCCGTTCGGAGCGGTGCCCAGGCCGCCGCCGATGCGCGGCTGCGTGCCGGTCGTCCCGGTGGACGGGCGGGCGGCGGTCGCTGTCGCCGTGGTCGGCGCTGTGCTCGTGGCGGGCTTCGCCGCGGCCGGAGCCGCAAGGCCGTTGGCCGATGTCGGCGCGTCGACCTTGGTGTCGGTCGACTCGCGGGATCCCGAGCCCTCGGCCGGCTTGTCGGGGGGCGGGGCCATGCCGGGGGCCCTGGTGAACTTCGGGGCAGGCGCGTCGGCGGGGACCGTGGCCCGGCCCACAGCCGCGCGGCCGGTAGCTGGTGTACCGCCCTGCGCGGCCTCCTCCTCGACCGGGGTGGCCGAGGTCCCCGTGTTCCCCGACTTCGCCTGTGTCTCCGTCATCAACTAGTCCTGTTCGTCAGGCTCGTCGGCATTGCGAGCAATCGCCACGATAGTCACGCCGTCCGGGAGGTCCATCAGCTTGACCCCCATTGTGTTCCGGTCACGCGTACGGCGTACAGGCTTCACCGGAGTCCGGATGACGCCGCCGTTGCTCGTGATGGCGAACAGCTCGTCCTCCGGATCGATCACGACCGCGCCGACCAGACCACCGCGTCGCTCGGTGATCTTCGCAGTCAGCACGCCCTTACCTCCCCGGCCCTGGACCGGGTATTCCTCGATCGGGGTACGTTTCGCGTATCCCCCGTTCGTCGCGACGAGGACGTCCAGACCCTCCCGGACGACCTCGACGGCGAGCAACTCGTCCTCGCCGCTGAAGCGCATGCCGATCACCCCCGAGGTGGCCCGGCCCATCGGGCGCAGCGCCTCGTCGGTGGCGTTGAAGCGGATCGCCTGCGCGTTCTTGGAAACCAGCAACAGATCATCCTCCGGCGCCACCAGGACCGCACCGACCAGTTCGTCCTCATCACGCAGGTTGACCGCGATGATGCCGCCGGAACGGTTGGAGTCGAACTCCTCGAGCCGCGTCTTCTTCACCAGGCCGTTCTTCGTGGCCAGTACCAGGTAGGGCGCCACCTGGTAGTTCGGAATTTCGATGATCTGCGCGATCTGCTCGTCCGGTTGGAACGCGAGCAGGTTGGCCACGTGCTGGCCCTTGGCCACCCTACTGGCCTCGGGAAGCTCGTACGCCTTCGCCCGGTAGACCCGACCCTTGTTCGTGAAGAACAGGATCCAGTCGTGGGTAGAGCATACGAAGAAGTGGCTCACGATGTCGTCCTGCCGGAGCGTCGCCCCGCTCACGCCCTTGCCACCACGGCGCTGCGACCGGTAGAGGTCGGCCTTGGTCCGCTTCGCGTACCCGGTGCGGGTGATCGTCACGACCACGTCCTCGCGGGCGATGAGGTCCTCCATCGAGACCTCACCGTCGAACGGCACGATCTTGGTGCGGCGCTCGTCACCCCACTTCGCGACGATCTCGCCCAGCTCGTCCGAGACGATCTTCCGCTGCCGCTCCGGCTTGGCCAGGATGTCCTTCAGGTCGGCGATCTCCACCTCGAGCTTGGCCAGGTCGTCAAGGATCCGCTGCCGCTCCAGCGCGGCCAGCCGGCGCAGCTGCATGTCGAGGATCGCGGTCGCCTGGACCTCGTCGATCTCCAGCAGCCGGATCAGGCCCTGCCGCGCGTCCTCCACGGTGGGCGAGCGCCGGATCAGGGCGATCACCTCGTCCAGCGCGTCCAGCGCCTTGGCCAGACCGCGCAGGATGTGCGCCCGCTCCTCCGCCTTGCGCAGCCGGAACGCGGTCCGCCGGCGGATCACCTCGATCTGGTGCTCCACGTAGTAGCGGATGAACTGCGCCAGGTTGAGCGTGCGCGGCACCCCGTCGACAAGCGCCAGCATGTTGGCGCCGAACGTCTCCTGGAGCTGCGTGTGCTTGTAGAGGTTGTTCAACACCACCTTGGCGACCGCGTCGCGCTTGAGCACCAGCACGATCCGCATGCCGGTACGCCCGGAGGACTCGTCGCGGATGTCGGCGATCCCGGCGAGCTTGCCCTCCTTGATCAGCTCGGCGATCCGCTCGGCGAGATTGTCCGGGTTGACCTGGTAGGGCAGCTCGCTGACCACCAGCGCCGGCCGGCCCCGCTTGTCCTCCTCCACCTCGACCACGGCGCGCATCCGGATCGAGCCGCGCCCGGTCCGGTAGGCGTCCTGGATCGCCTGCTGCCCGACGATCAGACCGTGGGTCGGGAAGTCCGGACCCTTGACGATCTCCAGCAGGGCTTCCAGCGTGGTCGCCTCGTCGGCCTCCGGGTGCTCCAGGCACCACTGCACCGCCGCGCCGATCTCGCGCAGGTTGTGCGGCGGGATCTTGGTGGCCATGCCGACCGCGATGCCCTCGGAGCCGTTGATCAGCAGGTTCGGGATCCGCGACGGCAGGATGGTGGGCTCCTTGGCCCGGCCGTCGTAGTTGTCCTGGAGGTCGACGGTGTCCTCGTCGATGTCCCGCAGCATTTCCATCGCCAGCGGGTCGAGCTTGCACTCGGTGTTGTGGCTGACGAAGCCGTCGGAGATGAAGGAGTGGTCGTCGGTGTCGACCCGGATGCTGTAGACCGGCTGGACCCCCGCGTCGGTGACGTCGGTCACCTCGGCGTAGTAGAACCGACCGTCGACCAACGGCTCGACCACGTCGAGGATCCCCGGCTCGGTGATCCGGGCCGCGATCTCGTCGCGGTCCCGCTCCCACCGCTCCACCCGGTCGACGTTGTGCCGACGCAGCCAGTCGCGCTCGGTCCAGCGCGTCGCAGCGTGCTCCCGGATGAAGTCACCGACGAACGGCACGAAGTCGCCGGCGAGCGCCCGGTTGGTCGCTGGCACCTGGGCCAGCTCCGACTCCAGCTTGGTCTGCTTACGACCAAGGAAGCCGACGTGGGCGGCGAAGATACGCGCGTCCCGGCGGTTGGTCACGACGACCTTGATCTCGCCGTCGTCGTACCGGCACTGCTTGCTGACGACGCCGAACTCCAGCAGGAGTTGCTGCACCTCGCGGGCCAGGCGCTCACTGCGGGTGGAGTACGAGACCTGGATGGTGTGGCGCGGCAGCAACGACGAGGAGCCGTCGCCCTCGAACAGCGCCTGGAGGAAGGCTCGTTTCACCGCGGCCGGCCCGCGCCACACGAACTCCGGCACGAACTTGGCGGCGCTGCGCGCACCCACCATCTCGCCCAGCACGCTCGCCCGCAGCGCGGAGAGGTTCTGCACGTCGAGTTCATGCAGCGTGCTGCCAGAGGCGATGCCCCGCTCGGCGACATACCGGGGACCGCCAACCACGAGGTCGTAGGCGGCGAGGACTCGGACGAAGAACTCCCGGTCCACGTTGTTGAAGCCGGCCCGATCCTCGGAGACCCAGCCCTCGCTAACGAGCGCGCCGGCCAGCACGGCCGCCTCGACGTGCTCCAGCATCGGGTAGCCGATCTCGTCCGGCACGCTGCGCTGGAGGACCACGCGGTCGCCGGGAGAGATCTCGGCGAGCAGCTTCCACAGCAGGGTCGGCACGCCGGCCACGTTCACCAGGCAGAGCACCGGGTGGTTGTGGGTGCCGGTCAGCTCGTACCCCTCGCGGGTGCGCAGCCGCAGCGTGGGGTGTTCGCCGGAGTGGAAGAACTTGGAGGCGCGGACCAGGTCGCCGTTGCGGTCGCGGACCTTCAGCTCGACGTCGGTCTCGCTGCTCGGCGTCGCATCCGGGACTATGTCGGCAATCCGCACGCTGCCATCAATGGTACGAATCCGGGCATCTGCGGTCAGACAATATCTCATGGCGGCGGCCGGATCGTTTCCGGGCGAACCGAAGTTGCCGTTGCCGTCGACCAGCGGATAGCGCAGCGACCACGGCTGGGCCATCCGGACCAGGGCGTCGTAGATGGCCGAGTCGCCGTGCGGGTGGAACTGACCCATCACGTCGCCGACGACGCGGGAGCACTTGACGTAGCCGCGGTCCGGCCGGTAGCCGGAGTCGAACATGGCGTAGAGGATCTTGCGGTGGACCGGCTTGAGCCCGTCCCGGACGTCCGGCAGGGCCCGCCCGACGATGACGCTCATCGCGTAGTCGAGATACGAGCGCTGCATCTCGACCTCGAGGCCGACCGGCTCGATCCGGTCGTGCTGGACGACCGCGGCCAGTGCCTCCGGGGTCTCCGGCTCGGTCGGGGTGGACTCGGGAGTATCGGTCACTGTTAACCCTTATCAGACTCTTCAGTCGTGGTCTCGCTGTGGATAACGGCTGTGGAAAGCGTTCAGGCTGTGGATAACTCTGTGGACCGCCGGGCCGGCCGGTGGATCTCCGACCGGCCCGGGCGCGCGTCCGTCAGATGTCCAGGAACCGCACGTCCTTGGCGTTGCGCTGGATGAACGACCGGCGGGCCTCGACGTCCTCACCCATCAGCACGCTGAACAGCTCGTCCGCGGTGGCGGCGTCGTCCAGCGTGACCTGACGCAGCGTGCGGGTGGCCGGGTTCATCGTGGTCTCCCAGAGCTCGGGGTAGTTCATCTCGCCGAGGCCCTTGAACCGCTGGATGTCGTCCGGCTTGGCGTTGGGCTTCTTCTGCTGGCGCAGCGTGATCAGCCCGTCGCGCTCCCGGTCGGAGTACGCGTACTGGGCGTCGTCGCCCTTCCGGTTCCACTTGATCTTGTAGAGCGGCGGGGCGGCCAGGTAGACGTGGCCCAACTCCACCAGCGGTCGCATGAAGCGGAACAGCAGGGTGAGCAGCAGCGTCTGGATGTGCTGGCCGTCCACGTCGGCGTCGGCCATCAGCACGATCTTGTGGTAGCGCAGCTTCTCGATGTCGAAGTCGTCGTGGATGCCGGTGCCGAGCGCGGTGATCAGCGCCTGCACCTCGTTGTTCTTCAGCACCCGGTCGATCCGGGCCTTCTCCACGTTGAGGATCTTGCCGCGGATCGGCAGGATCGCCTGGGTCCGCGGGTCGCGCCCCTGCTTGGCCGAGCCGCCGGCCGAGTCGCCCTCGACGATGAAGACCTCGGACTCGCGCGGGTCGGTGGACTGGCAGTCGGCCAGCTTGCCCGGCATCGAGCCGGACTCCAGCAGCGACTTGCGCCGGGCCAGCTTGCGCGCCTGCTGGGCGGCGATGCGGGCGCGGGCGGCCTGGGACGCCTTGGTAATGATGATCTTCGCCTCGGCCGGGTTCCGGTCGAACCAGTCGACCAGCGACTCGTTGCAGACCCGCTGGACGAAGCCCTTGACCGGGGTGTTGCCCAGCTTGGTCTTGGTCTGCCCCTCGAACTGCGGGTCGGTCAGCTTCACCGAGATGATCGCGGCCAGGCCCTCGCGGATGTCCTCCCCGGAGAGCCGCTCGTCGCCCTTGAGCAGCTTGCGGTCGGTGCCGTAGCGGTTCACCACGCTGGTCAGCGCCGCCCGGAAGCCCTCCTCGTGGGTGCCGCCCTCGTGGGTGTTGATGTTGTTGGCGAAGGTGTAGACCGACTCGCCGTAGGACTCGTTCCACTGCATGGCGATCTCGACCGACATGCTCGTCTCCTCGGCACCGAACTCGACCACCGTCTTGTGGATCGGGCTCTTCGAGGCGTTGAGGTGCCGCACGAAGTCGGCGATGCCGCCCTCGTAGTGGAAGGTGACCTCGCGGGGCTTGCCCTCCTCGTCCTCCGGCACCCGCTCGTCGAGCAGGTGGATGGTGAGGCCGCGGGTGAGGAAGGCCATCTCCTGGAGGCGCCGGTAGATGGTGTGGAAGTCGAAGTCGACGGTCTCGAAGACGTTCGGGTCGGGCCAGAAGGAGACCGCGGAGCCGGTGCGGTCGGTCGGCTCACCCTTCTCCAACGGGGTCGGCTTGGAGTGGTCGTAGCGCTGCCGCCAGACGAAGCCGTCCTTGTGGATCTCCACGGCCATCCGGGTGGAGAGCGCGTTGACCACGGAGACGCCGACGCCGTGCAGGCCGCCGGAGACCGCGTACGCCTTGCCGTCGAACTTGCCGCCCGCGTGCAGTACGGTCAGCGCGACCTCGACACCCGGCTTCTTCAGCTTGGGGTGCAGGTCGACCGGGAAGCCTCGGCCGTTGTCGGTGACCCGGACGCCCCCGTCGGCCAGCAGCACCACGTCGATGGTGTCGCAGTGTCCGGCCAGCGCCTCGTCCACCGCGTTGTCGACGACCTCCCACACCAGGTGGTGCAGGCCGCGCTCGCCGGTGGACCCGATGTACATACCGGGCCGCTTCCGGACCGCTTCCAGGCCCTCGAGCACGGTGATGGACTCGGCACCGTACTTCTTGTTGTCCTCCGCTGCCACGCTCGGCCACTTTCTCGCACCGGCCGCGCGTGGGCGCGGGGCGCGGGTTCGGCGGACAGGACGCGACGTCGGCGTGCACGGTCCGCCCCCGGGATCGCCAGGTCACGGATCGTGTGCGTCGGGCGCCGCGGTTGCCCGCGGATCGCGATCGGCTCGGACCCGATGCGGGACAATGATCAAGGGCCCGGGGGCCCGTGTCCGTCGCTCCGTGTCGGGTCTTTCGTCTCGCCTCCAATCTTACTGTGCGCAGCCGACCAAACCGCCACTCGGCACCCCTTGAGGGCGGCTGAGAATGCCGTAGCCGCGCGAACCTCGCTGCCTGCGACTCCCCCTACACGCCAACGACGCCGCGCCGCGCCATCGGCCCCAGTGAGCGGTGGACGTCCGGCCGCCCACGATCGCCGGACGTCCCGCCCGGGGGTCGCGGTGGAACGCGACGTGCCGTACCTTTTGCGGCGTCGCCGTTGCGGTCTTGATCTTTTGCGCCCGGACCGGGGACCATCGGCGGAGATGGTCCGACAGACGCTTGGTGAGAGGTGACGCAGATGGGGCTGGACAACGTCGCGGTGCACTGGCCGCGGACCGGCCGCTTCTACGATCCGGTCGCGCCGGCCGAGTTCGTGGACTTCGGCGAGATCGTGGACGTGCCACGCATCTCCCCCCCCACGGCCGCGCTCGCCGAGCTGATCGCGAAGACCGGCACGGTGCGCGCGACCGCCTACACCGAGCTGGTCGACCTGATCCTCGGGCTGGAAAATGTGCTCTACGCCACGGAGAACGCCGCCGAGGACGAGGATCCGGTGATCGATCCGGACGGCTGCTCCTGGATCGCCGAGGGCGTGGAGAAGTTCGTCGCCCGGCACCGGCCCCACGGCGAGGCGGTGACGTTCGAGTCGGTCAGCGAGGTGCTGCGCGCGCTGCTCGGCGACGGGCGCCTGGCCGAGCAGCAGCTCCGCTGGCTGGACAGCCGGCTGGACAAGCTGCGCGACGACAGCGGCGATCCGCCGCAGTGGAACTTCACCTGCGCCGAGCTGAGCGTGCTGGCCGCGTTCTACCGGCGCTGCGCGGAGCGCGGCTTCGCCGTCTACGCGGACGTGTGAGGCCCGCTCAGCCGTAGGTGTCACGCGGGCCGCGCCCGCGTACCCGCCGGGGGCCGCGCGACCACGACGGCGCGGCCGGGCCGTGGATGTGCAGCTTGCGCACCACGTTGTGGCCGACCTCGCTGGCGATCTGCTTGAGCAGCGAGCCGGCCAGCAGCCGCAACTGGGTGGCCCAGGCCGTCGACCTGGCCTCCACGGTCAGCTCGCCGTTCTCCAGCTTCACCGGGCGGCTGTGCTGGGCGACCTCCGGGCCGACCACCTTCTCCCAGGCGCCGAAGACGGTCGCCTCGGCCGCCGGCTGCTGCCAGCCCCGCGCCTTGACCAGCTTGTCGAGCACCGCGCCGAGCGGCTGCGGGTCACGCGGGTCCGGGCCCGCGCCGGAATAGCCGCGCAGCCGCCGCTCACCGTCACCGCGGACCGCGCTGCGCCGCCGGGTGCCGGCCGCCGCCTGACGTTTGGCCTTCGCCGCGTCCAGCACCGCCCGGGCCAGCTCCGGCCCGGCCGCGCCGTCCGGCGCCGCCGGTCCCGGCTCGCCGTCCGCCGGCTTCCCCTGCCGCGCCGCGGCCCGCTCGCCGTCGGCGGGCTTCCCGGGGGTACGCGCCGCAGTCCGCTCGCCGTCCGCCGGCTTCCCGGGGGTACGCGGCGCGGGTCCGCCGCGGCCGGCTCGTGCGGCCGGCCCGCCGTCGCGTCCCGGCCCGAGCCGGGCGGGCGGCAGTCGCACCCCGTCGTCATCCGGCACGTCGTACCGTCCCTTCGCCGACCGTCCAGTGGGTGCCGCGCAGCCTCGCCGGCACGTCGTCGTCCACCGCGCAGGTGACCAGGAGCTGGCTGGCCCCGCCGACCAGCTCGGCCAGGCGGTCCCGCCGGCCGGTGTCCAGCTCGGCGAAGACGTCATCCAGCACCAGCACCGGTTCGATCCCGTCGGCGCGCAGCAGGTCGTACCCGGCCAGCCGCAGGGCCAGCGCGTACGACCAGGACTCGCCGTGGCTGGCGTACCCCTTGGCGGGCAGCGGGCCGAGGGTGAGGGCCAGGTCGTCGCGGTGCGGGCCGACCAGCGTGGTGCCCCGTTCGATCTCCGCGGTGCGGTTCGCGGCGAGCGCGGCGGCCAGCGCCTCGGCCAACGCCGACCGGTCGGTCGTCGTTTCGGGCAGGTCCACCGAGGGCCGGTAGGAGATGCCGGCCGCGCCACGACCGGCCGCCACCGCGTCGTACGCCTTCGCCACGTGCGGGGTGAGCGCGGCGACCAACTCCAGCCGGCCGGCGAGCAGGTCGGCCCCGTGCTGCGCCAGGTGGGTGTCCCAGACCGCGAGCGTGGACAGGTCGCCGCCGCGCGAACCGCCGGTCTTGCGGGCGAGGTACGAGGTGCGCAGCAGCGCGTTGCGCTGCTTGACCACGCGCTCGTAGTCCGCGCGCACACCGGCGTAGCGGGGCTGGCGGTTGACCAACAGGTCGTCGAGGTAGCGGCGCCGTTCGGCCGGGTCGCCGCGGACGAGTTCCAGATCCTCCGGAGCGAACAGCACCAGCCGCAGCGCGCCGAGCACGTCGCGGGCGCGGCGGGCCGGGGAGCGCCCGAGCCGGGCCCGGTTGGCCTTGCCCGGGACGATCTCCAGCTCGACGAGCAGCTCCCGCCCCTCGTGCACCACGGCGCAGCGGATCACCGCCGACATGGCGCCCATCCGGACCAGCGGGGCGTCCGTGGCGACCCGGTGCGAGTCCAGGGTCGCCACGTAGCCCAGCGCCTCGACCAGGTTGGTCTTGCCGACGCCGTTCGCGCCGACCAGCACGTTCGGGCCGGGCTCCAGGTCGACGCCGACCCGCTCGTAGGAGCGGAAGTCGACCAGTTCGAGCCGGCGGACGTACACAGGCGCGTGGATCCGTCAGCGCTTGTGGACGGCGTGGCCGCCGAACTGCTGGCGCAGCGCGGCGACGGCCTTCATGGCGGGCGAGTCGTCCTGCCGGGAGGCGAACCGGGCGAAGAGCGAGGCGCTGATGACGTTGAGCGGCACGGCGAGCCGGACCGCCTCGTCGACAGTCCACCGGCCCTCGCCGGTGTCGTCGGTGTATTCGCTCAGCTCGGCCAGCTCCGGGTCCTCGTCGAGTGCCCGGTCGAGCAGGTCGAGCAGCCAGGACCGGACGACCGTGCCCTCACGCCAGGACTTGAACACGCCGGGGACGTTGGTGACGATCTCGGACTTCGACAGCAGCTCGAAGCCCTCGGCGTAGGCGTGCATCAGGCCGTACTCGATGCCGTTGTGCACCATCTTCGCGTAGTGGCCGGCGCCGACCGGGCCGGCGTGCACGAGGCCGAACTCGCCGGCCGGCTTGAGTGCCTCCAGGATCGGCATGAGCCGGTCCACGTGCTGCTGGGCGCCGCCGACCATCAGCCCGTAGCCGTTCTCCCGGCCCCAGACGCCGCCGGAGACGCCGACGTCGACGTAGCCGATGCCCCGCTCGTTGAGGCGCTCGGCGCGGGGTGCGTCGTCGCTGAACCGGGAGTTGCCGCCGTCGATGATGATGTCGCCCTCGCCGAGCACGCCGGCGAGTTCGTCGATGGTGGCGTCGGTGACGCCGGCCGGGACCATGACCCAGACGGCGCGGGGCGAATCGAGCTTCTCGGCCAGCTCCGCGAGACTCGCGGCGTCGCTGAGTTCCGGGTTGCGGTCGTAGCCGACCACCTCGTGCCCGGCGGCGCGCAACCGTTCGCGCATGTTGCCGCCCATCCGGCCGAGTCCTACCAGGCCGAGCTGCATGTGCTGCTACCTCCGTACGTCAGGGTGGTGCTGCCTGCGATCAGCGGGAGACGCGGATCGGCATGATGAGGTACCGGTACCCCGGAATGACCTCGCCATCCTCGCCGGCCGGAGAAAGGACCGCGGGCTTGAAGGCGTCGACGAAGCGCAGCAGGGCGTATTGCGCGCCCAGGTTGGTCAGGCCGTCGATCAGATACTGCGGGTTGAAGCCGATGGTGAGCGGGTCACCGGTGAAGGTGGCCTCCATGGCCTCGCTGGCCCGGGCCTCCTCGGTGCCGCCGGCCTCCACCACGAGACCGTCCGAGCTGAAGCTGAGCAGCACCGGCGTGGTGCGTTCAGCGACCAGCGCCACCCGCTTGACCACCTCGACGAGGGTGGCGACCGCGACCCGGGCCTCGGCGTTGTGGTCGGCCGGGAACAGCGAGCGCACCGGCGGGTAGTTGGCGCCGTCGAGCAGCCGGCTGGTGGTCCGGCGGGTGCCGCCGGAGAAGCCGATCATGCCCTCACCCGCGCCGCCGGCGGAGAGCGCCATGGTCACGTGGCCGCCGAGCGGGCCGAGCGCCTTGGCGGTGTCGTTGAGCGTGCGGGCCGGCACCAGCGCGTTGAGGCTGATCTCCGGGTCGTCCGGGTGCCACTCCATCTCCCGCAGCGCGAGGCGGTAGCGGTCGGTGGCGAGCATGGCCATGGTGCTGCCGGACAGCTCGATCCGCACGCCGGTCATCATCGGCAGCGTCTCGTCCCGGCCGGCGGCCACGGCGACCTGGGCCACGGCGGCGGCGAAGGCGGCGGCGTCGACGGTGCCGGCGCTCTCCGGCATCTCCGGCAGGGTCGGATAGTCCTCCACCGGCATGGTGGGGAGGGTGAACCGGGCGCTGCCGCAGACCAGCTCCAGGTGGGCGCCGACGGCGGCGATGTCGACCGGCTTGGCCGGCAGCGCCTTGGTGATCTCGGCGAGCAGCCGGCCGGAGACCAGGGCGGCGCCGTCCGCGTCACCCTGCACCTCGACGGTCACCTGGCTGGAGACCTCGTAGTCGAAGCCGGAGACCTGGAGGTTGCCGTCGGTCACCCGGAGCATCACCCCGGCCAGCACCGGCACGGAGGGTCGGTTGGGCAGGCTCTTGGCGGTCCACGCGACCGCCTCGGCGAGCGCGTCGCGCTCCACTCGGAACTTCATCAATGCCTCCGCGTCGACGTCAGCGACAACTCTCTCATGCCGACCGCTGCCACCCGCCCCGCCCGACCGTGCGGGTACCCCTCGCACCTTAGGGCGCGAGGGCATCGGCTGTGCGCCCGACCCCGTTGGATCCAGGTGCCCGGGCGACTGCCGACGGCAGTGCTTCGGCCCGATCCACAGGAAGTCCAACGGTGATGATTGGTTTTTGTTGTTTAGAAGAGATAACTCATCGTCTTCATCGCACCTGTGCAAACTGTGGAGAACCCGCGTCTGCCCAGGTCAGACACCTTATCTACAGGTGGGTTGGCTGTGGAGAACCAGGGGTACAACTCGTGCCCCGGTCCACAGCCGTCGCCGGCCGCCGGGTTTTCCACCGCTGTCCACCGGTTGTCCACCGGTTATCCACGGGGTTTCTCCCCAAGGTTGTGGACGACGCGGGCGTGGTCGATCGCCGTCATCCCCAGAACCTTCAACAGGTTGCCCACAGGCGGACCGTCGTCGGTGGACAACGCGGCCGTCGTCCCCAGGCGTCCACAGGGTCGTCCCCAGGAGTTGTCCACAGTCTGTGGGTAACCGGCCAAGTGCAGACGGTGTTATCCACTGCCTGTGACACAGGGGGTGTGGACAAGTGGCGCGAGCTGTGGATGAACACGACACCGATCCTGCGCCCTGCACCGGGTCGAGGGTCAACCGGAGCGCCTGCAGGGTGCCGTCCGCCGTCCGCCGCGCCCCGCCGTGGAGACGAAAAAGCCCGGCCGGAAGCATCCGGCCGGGCTTTCGTGACGACGTACGGGAGACGAGCGTCTCAGGTGTTCTGCTTGATCCGGTTGGTCAGCTCGGCGATCTGGTTGTAGAGCGAGCGCCGCTCCGCCATCTGCTGACGGATCTTGCGGTCGGCGTGCATCACGGTGGTGTGGTCGCGACCGCCGAACGCCTGCCCGATCCGGGGCAGCGACAGGTCGGTCAACTCGCGGCACAGGTACATGGCCACCTGGCGGGCGTTGACCAGCACCCGGGACCGGGAGTGCCCCCGCAGGTCCTCCAGGCTCACCCCGAAGTACTCGGACGTCGAGGCCATGATCTGGTCAGCGTTGATCTCCGGGCCGGCGCCGTCCGGCATGAAGTCCCGCAGCACCTCCTCGGCCAGCGACAACTCGACCGAGGAACGGGTGAGGCTGGCGAACGCGGTGACCCGGATCAGCGCGCCCTCAAGCTCGCGGATCGAGTTCGACACCCGGGACGCGATGAACTCCAGCACGTCCGGCGGGGCGTACATCCGCTCCTGCGCCGCCTTCTTCTGCAGGATCGCGATCCGGGTCTCCAGGTCCGGCGGCTGGATGTCCGCCAGCAGCCCCCACTCGAACCGGGTCCGCATCCGGTCCTCCAGCGTGGCGAGCTGACGCGGCGACCGGTCGGAGGTGATCACGATCTGTTTGTTGGCGTTGTGCAGCGTGTTGAAGGTGTGGAAGAACTCCTCCTGCGTCCGCTCCCGGTTCTCCAGGAACTGGATGTCGTCGATCAGGAGGATGTCCACGTCGCGGTAGCGGCGCTGGAAGGCGCTGGTCTTGTCGTCCCGCAGCGAGTTGATGAAGTCGTTGGTGAACTCCTCGGTCGAGACGTACCGGACCGAGCGGGCGTTGCCGAGCGTGGTGGCGTAGTGCCCGATGGCGTGCAGCAGGTGGGTCTTGCCCAGCCCGGAGTGGCCGTAGATGAACAGCGGGTTGTACGCCTTGGCCGGCGACTCGGCCACCGCCACGCTGGCCGCGTGGGCGAAGCGGTTGGACGAGCCGATGACGAACGTCTCGAACATGTACTTCGGGTTGAGCCGGTTGCCGCCGCTCTCCGTGCCGCCGGGCAGCCGACGCTCGCCCGGTCCGGGGCGGTGGTGGTCGAGCCCGCCGCGCCCCGGGCCGTTGTCCGTCGCGCCTTCGCGGGGCAGGCCGCGCAGGGGCGGGGTGTCGGCCGGCCCGGGCGCCTCCCGGTAGCGCGGCTCGTAGCCGCCGGCGGGGGCGGCCTGCTCGCTGCCGGGGCGTTCGTCGAAGGTGCGGCGTTCGGGCGCGGCCCGAAGCGGCTCGGCGAAGGCGGCGCCGAAGAGCGTGTCCTGCGCGTCCCGGCCGGCCGGGATCAGGTGCGGCCGGCCGCCGTCGGTGCTCCGCTGGCGCGGGGCGGGTTCCTCCGCCTCGCGCTCGGGCCGCGGGTCGGCGTACCCCGGTTCGCCACGGGAGGTGGGGAAGTCGTGCGGGTGGCCGACCCGGTCGAACCCCGGCAGCAGGTCGGTCGGTCCGTTCGGGTCGGGTGGCGCCTCCGGACCGCTGCGGTAGACCGTGCCGGCCGGCCGGCCGGCCGGGTCCTCGGCCACCCGCACCGTGACGGCCACCTGGATGTCGCGGCCGAGCCGGCGGCTCAACGCCTCGGTGATGGCCGGGCGGAGCCTCGACTCGATCACGTCCCGGGTGAACGCGTCCGGCACGGAGAGCAGTGCGGTGTCCTCGACGATCGCCCGCAGCCGGGTGAGGCGCAGGTACGCGCGTTGCTGCGCGGAGATGATCTCGTCGGCGAGTTCCTCGGTGGCCGCCGCCCACACCGCGGCAAGGTCTGTCGCTCCGGTCACGTCGTGCCACCCCCTCGCCTGGTCCTCACGCCCGCCCGGACGGCTGACCGGTCGTCATCCACAAGTTATCCACAGCCTGTGTGTACCGACCGATTGTGGCCGCCCACCGGACGTGGGTCGGACCTGCCCCCTGGATCTGGATTCGTGGAGGCGCTGAAGCGGGTTCACCGTGCCGAACGATTCAACAGCTTGTCCGGTCTTGCCGGCCGGCGACAAACCCGGACCCCCGACGCCGACCGCAATCGCGCACGCTAACAGCGGGGACCCCACGCCATCAACCGTCGACACCCGCCCGGTGCCGACGACATCGGGGAAATCCGCCGCTGCGGTCCGGGTGGCGGCGCAGGTCGGGGACCGAAGTGGGAGGTTTGACGGTCATTGCGCCCCTGCGTAGGCTGGAGCGGATGCTCTCTCGCCCTCTGCTAGGGTGATAGATGTTCGCTGTCCGTGGCCACTCGCCGGGGCAGCGCCGATCGGAGGTCACCGTCGAGGTGATCTGGACCAGCACAGGACCCCGGGCGATCCGCCGCGCGGGGCGTACCACAACGGAGAGCCTGACGTGAGCAAGCGCACCTACCAGCCGAACAACCGCCGGCGCGCGAAGACCCACGGCTTCCGGCTGCGCATGCGCACCCGTGCCGGCCGCGCCATCCTGTCGACCCGTCGCGCCAAGGGCCGCACCCGCCTGGCGGCCTGAGGCCGTCCGGTCCGGTACGGGGACGTGGGCTGTCGTGCTGGCCGCCGCACAGCGACTGCGGCGCAGTAGCGACTTCGCCGCAGCGGTTCGCGGTGGCCGGCGTGTCGGCCGCGGCGCCATCGTGGTGCACCTGACGCTCCCGGAGCCGACCGACACCGTGACACCCTCGCCGGAGCCGGCGCGGAGCAGGGGCGCGGAGAATTCCGCACCCCGCCGCGCCGGCTTCGTCGTGTCCAAGGCCGTCGGCGGCGCGGTGGTCCGCAACAAGGTCCGCCGTCGGCTCCGGCACCTGGTCCGGGACCGGCTGGCCGAACTGCCCGCCGGGACCACCCTTGTCGTACGCGCCCTGCCGCCGGCCGCCGACGCGACGTACGCGCGGCTCGGGGCCGACCTGGACGCCGCCCTGACCGCCGCGCGCGCATCCCGGGGACGGCGGTCGCGATGACCGGCGGGACCGCGACTCCGTCGCCGACTACCGGTGCCCGCATGCTGCTGGCACCCATCATCGCGTACCGTCGGTGGATAAGTCCGGCTCTGCCGGCCCGCTGCCGGTTCTACCCGTCGTGCAGTGCCTACGCCGTCGAGGCGGTGTCCCGGCACGGTGCGATGCGGGGGGCCTGGCTGACGGTCCGGCGGCTGTCGCGCTGCCACCCCTTTCACCCAGGTGGACACGACCCGGTGCCGGAGCCGGGCGGTCACCGCCGTGCCGACGTGACTGGAGTCTGAGAATTGAGTCTCGACTGGATCTACTACGCGATCTCGTGGATCCTGCTGACCTGGCACTCGGCCTGGGACGCCATCGGGGTGCCGGTCGGCGCGGTCATCGGGACGAACTGGGCCTGGATCCTCGCCATCATCTTCCTGGTGGTGACCGTCCGGGTGATCCTGTTCCCGGTCTTCGTCAAGCAGATCAAGTCCCAGCGGGCCATGCAGGCGCTCCAGCCGAAGGTGAAGGAGCTCCAGGAGAAGCACAAGGGTGACCGGGAAACGCTCCAGAAGGAGATGATGGAGCTCTACCGGAAGGAAAAAGCCAACCCCCTGATGGGCTGCCTTCCGATGTTCCTCCAGATTCCCGTCTTCCTGGGCCTGTTCCACACGCTCAAGCGGCTCAACCCGGAGAACGGCGGCAAGACCCTCTACGGCTGGACCGTCGACCAGTTCAACAGCGCCTCCAGCGCGAAGCTCTTCACCGCCCCCATCTCCGGCCGGTTCGGCTCCACCGCCGCGGAACTGGCCCCGCTGGGCGCCAACACCGGCACGGTGAAGGCGATCGCCGGCGTCCTGGTGCTCATCATGATCGCCACGACCTATCTGACCAGCCGGCAGATGATCCTCAAGACCGGCTGGGCGGAGGACCCGCAGCAGCGCATGGTGCAGCGGCTGATGCTCTACGGCATCCCGCTCTCGCTGCTGGTCTCCGGCTCGATCTTCCCGATCGGCGTGATCATCTACTGGGTCACCAACAACCTCTTCACGCTCGGCCAGCAGCAGTGGGTGCTGCGGAAGTTCCCGCCGCTGGTGCCGCCGAAGAAGGCCGCCACCACCGGTGGCAAGAGCCCGGTCCAGCCGGCGAAGACCGGCCTGCTCGGCCGCAAGACGGCCCAGCCGGTGGCCAAGGCGCCGGCCGCGCCGAAGGTGGCCGGGCCGAAGCCGGGCGCCAAGCCGGTCAACCCGAAGAAGGCCGGCAACCGCCCCGCCAAGCGGCAGGGCTGACCCCACCCCGTCCGGCCACCGAGCCGCCACCCGAGGGGTAGGCGCCGGGCCGGAACCGCCGCGCACCGCGCGGTCGCGGGCGAAACTGGCCCGTACGGACGTGCCCGAGAGGCATCCGGCGAACCTCCCGCCGGCTCCCGGGAGACCAGCGGACCTCGACGGTCCGGCCGAGCGAGTACGGAGATGAGACCGTGACCGACACCAGCATCCCCAGCGCCGACCAGTCCGTGGACGAGGAGACCCCGGCCGCCACCGAGAGCGGGGCGGGCACGTCCGAGACGCGGGAGAAGAAGGGCTCGGCCGACAGCGACCTGTTCCGGCAGAGCGAGATCGCCGCCGACTACGTCGAGGGCCTGCTCGACATCCTCGACTACGACGGCGACATCGACGAGCTGGTCTCCGCCGGCCGCCCGGTCGTCGAGGTGGTCGGCTCCCGCCTGCAGAACCTGGTCGGCCAGCGCGGCGCCACCCTGGAGGCGCTGCAGGAACTCACCCGACTGGCGGTGTTCCGGCAGACCGGGACGCCCAGCCGCCTGTTGCTCGACGTCGGCGGTTACCGGGCCGCCCGGCGCAAGGAACTGGCCGCGGTCGCCAAGAACGCGGTGGAGAAGGTCAAGGAGCACGGCGAGGCGGTGCGCCTGGAGCCGATGTCCGCGTTCGAGCGCAAGTGCGTGCACGACGTGGTCAACGCGATGAGCGGCGTGGAGAGCGAGTCGGAGGGCGTCGAGCCCAACCGCCGCATCGTCGTCCGGCCGGTGGGTGACTGAGGTCAGTGACTTCCGACGACACGGCGGCGGACGCCGTTGCCGGCCCGGGCGGTACGCCGCCCGGGCCGTCGGCTGTACGCCCCGAACCGATCTTCTCGAACGAGGAGCCGCCGGCCGACCCGTACCCGGCCGGGACCGCTGCCGAGCCCGACTTCTCCGACGAGCTGCCGGCCGACCCGAGCGCTGTCGAGCCGGCCGCGACGCCGGTGACGCCGGCGTTCTCCGGCGAGCCGACGGCGGACGCCGGGCCGGTCGAGCCCGAGGTGCCGGCCGGCGCGGCCGAGCCGGTCTTCGCCGAGCCGGACGCCGTGGCCGAGCCGGCGTTCGCCGGGCCGGAGGCTGTCGCTGACCTGTCCGGCGTGGACGGTGTGCGTGCGTCGGCACCCGGTGCCGGGCCCGATCCGGCCGAGGCATCCCTGCCGACGGAGTTGGCCGAGGCCGCGCGGACGCTCTTCGGTGACCGACTCGACCTCGCCGCCGCGTACGCCGAACTCCTGGCTACGGAGGGCGTCGTGCGCGGTCTGATCGGGCCCCGCGAGGCGCCCCGACTCTGGGACCGGCATCTGCTCAACTGCGCGGTGGCGGCGGAGCGGATCCCGGAGGGTGCCAGTGTGATCGACGTCGGCTCCGGGGCCGGGCTGCCCGGCCTGGTGCTGGCGATCGCGCGACCCGACCTCTCCGTGACGCTCGTCGAACCCCTCGCCCGCCGGGTCGCCTTCCTGGTCGAGGCGGTGCAACGGCTCGGTCTGACCCGCTCGGTGCGGGTATTCCGCGGGCGGGCCGAGGAAGCGGCTGCCGGGTCCCGGGACCGGGACCCGCTGGCCGCCGACATCGTCACGGCGCGAGCCGTGGCCCCGCTGGACCGGCTCGCCACCTGGTGCCTGCCGCTGACGAGGCCGGGCGGGCGGTTGCTGGCGTTCAAGGGCGCGTCCGCGGCCGAGGAGATCGCCGAGCACGGCGATGCCGTGGGCCGGCTCGGTGGTGGGGTGCCGGAGGTGCACCGGTGCGGCGTCGGGGTGATCGAGCCCGCCGCCACAGTGGTCGAGGTGGTCCGGGAGCGGGTGGTCAACCAGCGCAAGCCGAAGGGCCCGAAGCGCTCACGCGGTGGTCGCCGTCGAGGCGGCCGGAACCGGGATCGCTGACCCGGTAAGGCTTCCGGACGCTCCGCCGGTCGTTGGACCGGACGGGGCGTGACCGGATCGATCGCAACCCGACATGGACCCGCCGCGCCCGTCGGCCGTAGGCTGACCGCGCGTCGATAGTGTGGAGCGGCGGTGCCGGGTGGCACCCGACCCCGACCGTTCCCGCCGGGCCGGTGACGCCGCGCGAGTGCGGGGCCCGACTGACGGGTGCGGACCGACCATCCGGAGCGGGTAGGGATGACAGGTGCATGACGACGGCAGGTACGACGATCCACGGCTGACCGGGGCCGGCGGGCGACCACCCGGCGATCCCGTTTCACGTGAAACCAGCTACCAGGAGTGGGCGGTGGACGATCCCCGTGACGCATCCCCGCACCATCCGGATCCGGCCCCGCGGCCGGAGACGTCGTCGACAGGTGCCGTGCGGCCGGTCTCTTCCGCACCGGCCAACGTGCCGCCGCTGCGGGACCCGCACGACCCGAGCGACGGCCCGGTGAACGCCCCGACCCCCCGGCCGGCGGCGGCGCGCGCGAACGTGGCGGTTTCCGCCCGCTTCGAGCCGCAGGCACCGGTCTCCGCCGTTCCGCACCAGCCCGGTGCGGCCGCCGTCGAGACGCCGGCCGACACGCCACCGGCGGCCGGGTACCCGGAGGAGACCGACCCCGACACGTACGTTTCACGTGAAACCCCGACGCGCGAAGAGGATGACCCACCGTTGGCTATGGAGGCGATGCGCGCCGTGCAGATCCTTAATCCCAGTGGCGAGGTCTCCATGCCCCGCCCCGACCGGACCCGGGTGATGTGCGTCGCCAACCAGAAGGGTGGCGTGGGCAAGACCACCACCACCGTGAACCTCGCGGTGGCGCTCGCGCTGCATGGCAATCGAGTGCTCGTGGTCGACCTCGACCCGCAGGGCAACGCGTCCACCGGGCTCAACGTGCCGCACCACACCGGGGTGCCGGACGTCTACGACTGCCTGATCGACAGCGTGCCGCTCGCGGAGGTGGCCCAGACGGTCGAAGGCATCCCCAACCTGTGGTGCGTTCCGGCGACCATAGACCTGGCCGGCGCGGAGATCGAGCTGGTCTCGGTGGTCGCCCGCGAATCTCGCCTGTCGCGTGCCATCGAGGCTTACCCGGGTCACTTCGACTACGTCTTCATCGACTGCCCGCCCTCGCTGGGGCTGCTGACCGTCAACGCGCTGGTCGCCGCGCAGGAGGTGCTGATTCCCATCCAGTGCGAGTACTACGCGCTGGAAGGGCTCAACCAGTTGATAAACAACATCAACCTGGTACGCCAGCACCTGAACCCGAAGCTGGAGGTCTCCACCATCCTGCTGACCATGTACGACCGGCGTACCCGGCTGGCCGACGCGGTGGAGCAGGACGTGCGGAACCACTTCGGCGACAAGGTGCTCCAAGCCGTCATCCCGCGCAACGTGCGAGTCTCCGAGGCACCGAGCTACGGCCAGTCGGTGATGACCTACGATCCCGGTTCGCGGGGCGCCACGAGCTACTTCGAGGCCGCCCAGGAGATCGCTGAGCGCGGGGTCAAGGAGCCGGTGAGCCGGAATGCGTAGCACGGAGAAGTTGCTGGGAGGCGTCGCATGAAGAACCGTCCCCGCGGCGGCCTGGGTCGAGGGCTCGGCGCCCTCATCCCCACCGGCCCCCCGCCGGACGCGGTACCGGCGGGCGTCGAGACGGAAGCCGCGCCGACGGTGCCCTCGCCGGCTCCGCCCGCGACCGGCGCGACCGCTGCCGTGGCCGGCGGGCTCGGCAGCGGCACGGCGCCGGTCGCCGAGCCCGAGATCGAGCTGAGCCCGGTGCCCGGTGCCCGCTTCGCCGAGATTTCGGTCGACGCGATCGTGCCGAACCCGAAACAGCCCCGGCACGTCTTCGACGAGGAGGCGCTGGAGGAGCTGAAGACCTCGATCCAGGAGGTCGGCTTCCTCCAGCCGATCGTCGTGCGGCAGCTCGACAGCGAGAAGTACGAACTCGTCATGGGTGAACGGCGTTGGCGCGCCGCCCAGGCGGTGGGCCGGGAGAGCATCCCCGCCATCGTCCGGGACACCAAGGACGACGCGATGCTCCGGGACGCGCTGCTGGAGAACATCCACCGCGCCAACCTGAATCCGCTCGAAGAGGCGGCGGCCTACCAGCAGTTGCTGGAGGAGTTCGGCGCCACCCACGAGGAGTTGGCGCGGCGGATCGGGCGCAGTCGTCCGCAGATCTCCAACACCATCCGGCTGATGAACCTCCCCGCGGTCGTGCAACGGCGTGTCGCCGCCGGGGTGCTCTCCGCCGGTCACGCCCGGGCGCTGTTGAGCCTCGACGACACCGAGGCCCAGGAGCAGCTCGCCACGCGGATCGTCGCCGAGGGCATCTCCGTACGCGGCACCGAGGAACTCGTGGCGCTGGCGCTCGCTGACGGGCCGGCGAAGGCCCCTGCCGCGAAGCGCCGCACCAAGGCCCACGCACCGGCGCTCACCGACCTCGCCGATCGGCTCTCCGATCGGTTCGACACCCGGGTGAAGGTCGACATCGGTCGGAGCAAGGGGAAGATCACGATCGAGTTCGCCACGGTCGACGACCTGGAGCGGATCGTCGGCATCATCGGGGTGAGCGAAGAGGAACAGCTTCAGGAGTGACCCCGGCATCGGATCCGCCCCGGCCGCACCGCCTTCGGATGGTGCGGCCGGCGTCGTTCTCGGGGTCAGGCGCTCGGCGGGTGTACCCGGGAGGTATACCGGGGGCCGTCGGTTTCACGTGAAACAGGCCGACCCGGCTCGGTCATGTGACCTCACCAGGCCCGTCGCGGTCGCACCGACCCGCCATCACCCGCCCCGCTGCTCCGCGTTGCGGTGGCCTCCTGGGGGGCCGTTGCGCGGCAGGATGGCGCGTCCGTCGACGCAGACGGATTCCGGCCACGCCGGGCGAGGGCGTCAGCCGAGCCGCAGCGAGGCCGGTGCCGGGGTGCGGCACCGGAGCCGCAGCCTCGACCCCGATCAACAGGAGCATGCCCGCACCGACGGACGACATCGCCAGTGCCACGCTCCCGAGGTGCGCCTCCGGAACCCGGCCGGCTCCGACGCCTCTTGCCTGACGCCGGTAGGAGGGCTCATGCGCGTCACTGAGCCACCGGGGCGGTCGAGCGGCTCCGGCTCTACCCCGGTGTGGTCCCGGCGGCTCACGGCGGATCTGCGGGGGTCGCCCCGCCCCGTGAGGGAGCGTGTCGGCCTGACTGTCGACGCGATCCGGCAGCTCCCTCGGCGAGGAAGCCAGCCGCTGCTTCGCCGAACCGCTCTGAGGGGGCGGCGGGAGTGGGCCAGTGGGCAGGACGAAACCACCGGCCGGTGCGGCCTTCCCGGCAGCGGACTCGACGGACCGAGGTGTCCGAGTGGCGGGATCGCCCATGTCCGCCAACCACGGAGCCGAGCGGTTTCACGTGAAACGAGGCCGGACAGCCCCGCTGGCGCTCCGTTTCACGTGAAACGCGCCGGACCGGTTCGGCAGCGGATCGACCGCGGGTCGGTGGTGCGGACCACGGGACATTCGAGGGCTCGACCCGGTGCGGTAGCGACGACTCGATCGTTGGGAGGAAGGGGCCGGCGAACCCCGGAGTTATCCACAGCGGTTGTCCACAGGGTCGCACTGTTTCACGTGAAACAAGCGGCGAAAACCCTTACTGAGCTGTGGATGACGCGCTGTGGTGGTGATCTCGGCACCCTGTGGACAACGCGGTGGACAACACGTTGTGGATCATTTGGCGTCGGTGGATCTGCGGCGGACACAGGTAGGGACAGGCGTCGCCAACTCGGTTAGGGTCAGCGTCGTGCAGGACACCCCTCCCTCAGTCCCGGACTTCACCCAGTGGCCCTCCTTCCCGTTCGAGGGCGAGATCCGCGTCAAGCAGCTCGACGATCCCGTTCCGGTCGAGCCTCCCCGTCGGGGTGAGGCGGACCGGGAGTGCACCGCCTGCAACGCGCCCGACGAGGCGTACATCTGGGTCGGTGAGCGATGGCGGGTCCGCACCATGGACCGGCCCACCGGGCTACCCATGGTCCTGATTCTGGAGTCCCGCTCCCACCTCGACCTCGGCGACCTGCCGAACCTGCTCGCCGCCGAGCTGGGTGTGATGACCGTCCGCTTGGAGCGGGCCATCCGCTCGCTGGACGGTGTGGCCCGCGTGCACGTCAACCGATGGGGCGACGGCTCCGCGCACCTGCACATGTGGTTCCTGGCCCGGCCGTACGGGCGACTGCAACTGCGTGGCACGTTCCTGTCGCTCTGGGACTCGATCCTGCCGCCGATCAGCGAGGAGCAGTGGCGGGAGAATCTGGCCATGGTGGCCGCGTGGCTCGCCGAGTTCGGCGGTCGCCCGCTCGCCGAGCCCCCGCGCATCCGGTGGCAGGCGCCGTCGAGTCTCTCCTCGCCGTCACCGGCGAGCGCGGCCGAGGAGCCCGAGGAGGAGGTCGCGTCGGTGATCGAGGCGGCGGACGAGATCCCGGAAGCCGCCCCGACGGAGGAGGACACGGCGGGTGCCGAGCCGGGCCAGGTGACTACCGGGCCGGGCAACGCAGCCACGCGCGCTGCCGCGCAGGGCGGAACCGTGGGCGACGGCGATGGCGACGCCGCGGCGAGCGACGACGGAGGCGCAACCCGCGCCAGGCGCTCGACCAGCGGCGCGGTGCCGGATCCCGGCGCGGGCGCGCCCGGGAACGCGATGCCGACCGGGAACGCCGACTCGACCGGGAGCGCGATGCCGACCGGGAACGCGATGCCGACCGGGAACGCGGGCTCGGCCGGGGACGCGGGCTCGGCCGGGGACGCGGGCTCGGCCGGGGACAGGGAACCGGTCGGGGACAGGGAACCGGTCGGTGGCGGCGGCCCCGCCGGAACCGGCGGGACCGGGGCGGAGCGGGTCGGCGACCGGACTGAGCGCACCGCCGGACCGGGAGGTGCGCCGTCGAACGGTGCGGGTAGCGCGGTGCCCCGGACGAACCCCGCCGGCTGAGTCAGCTCGGCCGGCGGCGACCGGCGGCCCGACTCACCAGCGTGCCCAGGACCCGACCGAAGTCGAGGCCGGCCGCCTGGATCGCCAGCGGCAGCAGCGAGGTCTCGGTCATCCCGGGGGAGACATTGACCTCCAGCACGTGCGGTTGGCCCTCCGCGTCGACGATCAGGTCGACCCGGGACACGTCGCGCAGGCCGAGCGCGGTGTGCGCGGCCAACGCCACCTCGGTCACCCGCGCGGTGGCCGAGGCGTCCAGCCGGGCCGGCGCGTGCCAGGTGGTGCGCCCGGCCGTGTAGCGGGCGGCGTAGTCGTAGACGCCGTTACGGGGCACGATCTCGACCGGGGGCATAGCCTGCGGGCCCTCGCCCAGGTCGAGCACGGAGACCGCCACGTCCATCCCGGGCACGTAGCGTTCCACGAGCGCCGTCTGGTCGTACGCGAAACAGCCGACCATCGCGGCCGGCAGCGACGCGGCCTCCCGGACCACGGCGGCGCCCAACCCGGACCCGCCCTGTGCCGGCTTGACCATCAGCGGCAGGCCGAGGCGGTCGACGATCCGGTCCAGGACCGCGACCGCGCCCAGCTCGGAGAAGCGGTCGTGGGGCAGCGCCACCCAGTCGGGCGTGGGAATGCCGGCCTCGCGCAGCACGGCCTTGGCCGACGGCTTGTCCCAGGCGAGCCGGGAGGAGCGGGCGTCGCAGCCGACGTACGGCACATCGCAGAGGTCGAGCACCCCGCGCAGCGAGCCGTCCTCGCCTGTCGCACCGTGCAGCGCGATCACCACCGCGTCCGGCGGGTCAGCGGTCAACGCGGGCAGCAGCGCGACGTCGGCGTCCCGCAGCTCCGCCTCGACGCCGACCGCACGCAACGCGTCGAGCACCCGGCGGCCTGACCGGAGCGAGACGTCCCGCTCGTAGGAGAGACCGCCGGCGAGCACCAGCACGTGCAGCTCGTCGGTGGAGGATCCGGTCACGGGTGTCGGTGCGGCAGGGCTGACGGCCATGCGGGCATCATGCCAAGTCGGGGCCGGGCGTGTCCGAGCCGCCCTGGCGACGGCGCGGCCCGGTGCCGCCGATCGCCCCGAAGACCTTCCGCATGGCGATCTCCTGCTCCATCACCCCGGCCAGCCGGCGCACCCCCTCGCGGATCCGCTCCGGCGACGGGAAGGAGAAGTTGAGCCGCATGTTGCCGGTGCCCGTCCCGTCGGCGTAGAAGCCGGTGCCCGGCACGTACGCCACCCGGGCGGCGACCGCCCGCGGCATCATCGCCTTGGCGTCGAGCCCCTCCGGCAGGGTCGCCCAGACGAAGAGCCCGCCGGCGGGCGTGGTCCAGGTCGTCCCCTCGGGCATCAGGTCGGCCATCGCGTCGAGCAGCGCGTCCCGGCGCTCGCGGTAGACCTCCCGGTAGATCTTGAGCTGCTCCCGCCAGGGCATGGTGGCGAGGTACGTCGAGACGGCGGACTGGGCGAAGACGCTGGGGCAGAGGATCTGCGCCTCGCTGGCGATGACCAGCTTGTCGCGGACCGCGTGCGGGGCGAGGATCCAGCCCACCCGCAGGCCGGGCGCGAACGTCTTGGAGAACGTGCTCAGGTAGAAGACCCCGTCGCGGCGCCGGGCCCGCAGCGGCGCGGGCGCCTCGCCGGAGAACCCGAGCTGACCGTACGGGTCGTCCTCCACCACGAGCAGCCCGGCGCGCTCGCAGATGTCGAGCACCCGCTCCCGCCGCTCCTCGCTCAGCGTCACGCCGGCCGGGTTCTGGTAGGTCGGGATGGTGTAGAGGAACTTCACCCGCCGGCCGGCCCGGGCCAGGTCGGCGATGGCGACCTCCAGCGCCTCCGGAATGAGACCCTCGTCGTCCATCGGCACATGGGCCACCTGGGCCTGGGCGGCCTGGAACACCCCGAGCGCGCCGACGTACGTCGGGCCCTCGGCGAGCACCACGTCACCCGGATCCAGGAAGAGGCGGGCCACCAGGTCGAGCGCCTGCTGGCCGCCGACGGTCACCACCACGTCCTCCGGGGACGCGCCGCAGGCCGCGTCGATCCCGGAGAGGGCCATCACCTCGCAGATCCGCTCCCGCAGCTCCAGGGTGCCCTGGCCGATGCCGTACTGGAGGGTGGTGGCGCCGTGCTCGGCGCCGAGCCGGCCGAGCATCTCGCCGACCGCGTCGAGCGGCAGCGCGGCGATGTACGGAGCCCCGCCGGCGAGTGACACGACCTCCGGCCGGCTGGCCACCGCGAAGAGCGCCCGGATCTCGGAGGCGGTCATCCCCCGCACACGCCGGGCGTACCG
This sequence comes from Micromonospora sp. NPDC050980, assembly GCF_040653835.1. Taxonomy (NCBI): domain Bacteria; kingdom Bacillati; phylum Actinomycetota; class Actinomycetes; order Micromonosporales; family Micromonosporaceae; genus Micromonospora; species Micromonospora sp. NPDC050980. The sequence continues at coordinate 26,864 of NZ_JBFAGS010000012.1, forward strand.
GTCGGTGTAGTCGTCGAGCGTCGTGCCGGTCATGACATCACCTCGATCGGGTGTCGGCGGGGCTGCCGCCCGGTGTGGTACCCGCGATGCCGGCGTCCAATGGCGGCACGCGGCCGATTGGTCGATCGTAGTCCCTGGTGACCGGCGCGGAACCCGCCGAGTGGACACGTCCATATCCCGGACCGTCGGTCCGCCGTCCGGGTGGGCGTTCGCGCGTCCTCTCCCGCGCCGCCGGGCGGGAGCGTACGATCGCTCGTCGGGAGCAGGAGGGCGGCGGGTCACCGCGGTGGCCGACGCTCCGAGACTGTTTGGTGGGTGCGCTCATGTCGCGACGTCTGGTCAGCCTGACCCTGGACACCCTGGAGGACCTCCCTCGATCCTGCCGCGACTGCGTCTACTGGGAGCTGGATCCGGTCTCCGCCGAGCGGGCCTGCGCGGCGGGCGACCCCGGCCTGGAAAAGGAGGCATGGGTCTCCCAGACGCTGCTGGAGTGGGGCTCCTGCGGCAAGTTGGTCTACGTCGACGGGATGCCGGCCGGTTACGTCATGTACGCCCCGCCGGCGTACGTTCCGCGTTCGATGGCGTTTCCCACCTCGCCGGTCTCGGCGGACGCGGCGCTGCTGACGACGGCGCACGTGGTGCCCGCGTTCGCCGACGGGGGCCTGGGTCGGATGCTGGTGCAGGGCGTCGCCCGCGACCTGACCAAGCGGGGCATCAAGGCGATCGAGGCGTTCGGTGACGCCAAGTTCGGCGACGACGCCGACGCTCCGAACCGGGCCTGCCTCGCGCCGGCCGACTTCTTCCTGTCGGTGGGCTTCAAGACGGTCCGGCCGCATCCCCGCTACCCGCGCCTGCGCCTGGAGCTGCGCACGGCGCTGAGCTGGAAGTCCGACGTCGAGTACGCGCTGGAGAAGCTGCTCGGCTCGATGAGCCCGGAGACGCTGCTGCGCCCGGTCCGGCCGGCGCCGGCCACCCGCTCGGCGATCTGACCGGCTCAGTCGACAACGGTGCCGGCGGCCACGATCGCCCGCAGTTCGCGCACGTCGATCGAGCCGGTCGGCACGTCCCGCTCGATCGGCAGGTACATCCGCTGCACCCCGGCCACTATCGCCTCGACCACCCGGTCCCGGAACCGGGGGTCGACCAGCCGGCTGCGGTCCCGCGGTGAGGTCAGGTAGCCCAGCTCGACGCGGACCGCCGGCATCCGGGTGAGCCGGAGCAGGTCCCACGCCTTGGCGTGGGTGCGGCAGTCGCGTAGCCCGGTGCGGGCCACGATCTCCCGCTGCACCAGCCCGGCCAGGCGCTCCCCGGTGGCCGAGGTGACGCCGTTGTCGGTGCCGTAGTGGTAGGTGGCGACCCCGTCGGCCTCCGGATTGGCGTACCCGTCGGTGTGCAGGGAGATGAACACGTCGGCGCCGAGCGAGTTGGCGAGCTGGGCCCGGTCCGCGTCCGGCAGGCAGGTCAGCGGCGCCGGGCCGCGGGTCAGCTGCACCCGGACGCCGGCCGCCGCGAGCCGGCCCTCCAGCCGGCTGGCCAGGTCGTGCACGAGGTCGGCCTCGCTCCAGCGCAGCGCACCGTCGGGCACCACCACGCCCGGGTCGGTGCCGCCGTGGCCCGGGTCGATCACCACCGTGCGGCCGACAAGCGCCGGCCCGGCCTGGCGGATGGCGTCGGACTCGCGCAGCCACTGCGGCCGGCCACCGACCACCTTGCGGCCGAGGCGGCGCAGCGCGTTGACGGTGTGCGGGCCACACGAACCGTCCGGCTTCAGCCCCATCTCGCGTTGGAACTGGGCCACCGCGCGGGAGGTGCGGATGCCGTAGACGGCGTCGGCGCGGCCCACGTCGTACCCCATCTCGAGCAGGCGTTCCTGGAGTGCGCGCACGTCCTCGCCGGTCAGCGGCTCGCCGATGGCGTGGTAGAGGGCGCGGGCGCCGAACCGCCAGCGGGCCGCGTCCAGCGCCCGCCAGGTCTCCGCACCGACGCGTCCGTCGACGCTCAGGCCGCGCGACTGTTGGAAGGCGCGGACCGCGCGTTCCGTCTGGGCGTCGTAGTCGTCGGCCCGGCCGTCGGCGGCAAGGAGTTCCAGGCCGGCGAGGACGGTGCGGATCTCGGCCACCGCGGGGCCCCGGTCACCGGGTCGGATCGGACGCACGACGACCCCCTCTGCTCGGAAGCTGGTGGACCGGAACTCCGACGGACGCCTACGGAGCGTACCGTGACCGGTCACTCCCCGGATCGGGTTCGCGCAGGTCAGGAAGCCCGGAACCCCCGTCACCCGGGCGGGGTGACGGGGGTTCCGGCGGTGTCGGGGTACGGCCTCAGAGCGCCGATTCGATGAGCTTGACCAGCTCGCCCTTCGGCTTGGCGCCGGCGATCGACTGCACCGGCTCGCCGTTCTTGAAGATGGTGAGCGTCGGCACGGACATCACCCGGTAGGTGCGCGCGGTCTCGGGGTTCTCGTCGATGTTGAGCTTCACGATGGTGACCTGGTCGCTCATCTCGCCGGCGATCTCCTCCAGCAGCGGCGAGACCTTGCGGCACGGACCGCACCACTCCGCCCAGAAGTCGACCAGGACCGGCTTGTCGGACTTCAGCACGTCGCTCGCGAAGCTCGCGTCCGTGACCGCCTTGGTTGCTCCCACTGTGACCCCTTCTCCTCGTGAAAATTCTCAGCCGTGCAGGGTGGCGATGAACCGCTCGGCGTCCAGCGCCGCGGCGCATCCGGTGCCGGCGGCCGTGATGGCCTGCCGGTAGGTGTGGTCGACCACGTCGCCGGCGGCGAACACGCCCGGCACGTTGGTGCGGGTGCTCGGCGCCTGGACCTTGACGTAACCCTCGTCGTCCATCTCGACCTGGCCACGGAACAGCTCGCTGCGCGGGTCGTGGCCGATCGCCACGAAGACGCCGGTGACGTCGAGAACCTTGTTCTCGCCGGTGTGCACGTTACGCACCCGTACGCCGCTGACCTTGCCGTCGTCGCCGAGGATCTCCTCGACGGTGGTGTTCCACTCGACCTTGATCTTCTCGTTGCCCAGCGCCCGCTCCGCCATGATCTTGCTGGCCCGGAACGAGTCGCGGCGGTGGATGATCGTCACCGACTCGGCGAAACGGGTGAGGAAGCTCGCCTCCTCCATGGCCGAGTCGCCGCCGCCGACCACCACGATGTGCTGGTTGCGGAAGAAGAAGCCGTCACAGGTGGCGCAGGACGACACCCCGTGGCCGAGGTATTCCTGCTCGCCCGGCACCCCGAGCGGACGCCAGGCAGAGCCGGTGGAGAGGATCACGGCGTGCGCCCGGTAGGCGGTCTCGCCCACCCAGACGGTGCTCACCGCGTCGGAACCGATCTCGCCGGTGTCCTTCAACTCGACCCGCGTCGCGTCGTCGGTGAGGAACTCGGCGCCGAACCGCTCGGCCTGCTTGCGCATGTTGTCCATCAGCTCGGGGCCGAGGATGCCGTCGGCGAAGCCGGGGAAGTTCTCCACCTCGGTCGTGGTCATCAGCGCGCCACCGGACTGCACTCCCTCGATCACCAGCGGCTTGAGGTTGGCGCGTGCCGCGTAGACCGCGGCGGTGTAGCCGGCCGGCCCGGAGCCGATGATGATCAGGTTGCGGACCTCGTCCACTGCCGTCTCCCGATGTGTGTGTTCGTCACCGGCGCGCACCGATGTCGATCCCGTGCCGGCGGCTCGCGAGGCGCCGGCGCCTGACTTGCTGAACGTCATCGTACGAAGCGGGGATTCCCGAGCCGGTCCTGCGGTGGGTCAGGTCACGCGGCGGGACGGGCCCCGATGACCGCGGTTTCACCCTACCCGCGTGCGGAACCGGGTGTCCGCGCCGGACCCGGGTACGCCGCATTCGGGGCCGCTCACCCAGCCCCAGCGGGTGCCGCCGGCGTCGGAGAACGTGACCACCAGCGCGGGTTCGCCCCGGAACCGGGCGTAGTCGATCAGGTCGATGGTGAGCGGCGTGGCACCGTGCTCGACGCCGATCGCCGTCAGGCAGGCGGCCAGCGCCTCGGGCCGGTCGAGTCGGTCCAGCCGGGGGGCGCTCAGGCGGTTCTTCTGGGAGGTGGCGAAGGGGGTTTCCAGGTCTCGGCCCGCCGCACCCGACGGCCCGGCCATGTCCGGCCGGATCGAGCCCTTCGTGGGAGCGCCCGAGGCGAACCGTTCCGGCGTCCAGTCCGTGCCGCTGCGCACGGCCGGCCCGGTGGTCCGGTACGGGGCGCCGGCGGCCGGTGCGGCCCCGCCGGCCGGCTGATCGGCCGTGCTGCTGCCCCGGTCGCCCGCGTTCGTCAACCAGCCGACGCCGAGGCCCGCCGCGGCGACCGAGGCGGCGGCCAGCGCCACCGGCCCGGCGACCCTTGCCCAGCGCCGCGACCGCCGTCCCGGCCCGGTGCGGTGCTCGGGGCGGGACGAGGGGCGGGTCGACCGGGTGGGTTGCGCCGGCACGGCGGCCCTGGTCGCCTCCCGGCCGGTCGGGTCGGGCACCTGGTCGGCGGTCGGAGCGGGACCGGCGCCGGCGAGCGCGGCCACGATCCGGTCGGCGACCGCCACCGGCAGCTCCGGTGCGGGTTCCGCCGCCCAGGCGGCCAGATCGGTGTGGACCAGGTCCAGCGCGCGGGACAGGGCGTCGTGCGCCTCGCCCCAGGCCGGGTCCTGGTCGATCAGCCGGGCCACGGTGGCCTGCTCGGGGGTGCCGTCCAGCGCACCGCCGAGATAGTCGGCGAGCAGGTCGTGGTCGACCTCGCTGAACTGGCGGGAACTCACGGCTCCTCCTGGCTGGCGTCCGGTCGGGCACGCCCCGACGAGGATCCGACGCCCTCGGGCGGTCGGCGGTTCCCGGCCGTGACCCGGGGCACGTCCGTCGGTTCGTCCGAGCCGGTACGCAGGTGCCCGAGGACCACGGCGAGCCGGGCCCTCCCGCGGGCGCACCGGCTCTTCACCGTCCCCTCGGCGACGCCGAGGATCCGGGCCACCTCGGCCACCGGGTAGCCCTGCACGTCCACCAGGACCAGCGCCGCGCGCTGCTCCGCCGGCAGGGCCGCGAGGGCCTGCCGGACCACGAGCGCGGTGTCATGGTCACGGACCGGTGCGGCCGGTTCCACCCCGCCGGTGTGCCCTGCGTCGTCGTGCACCCCGTCGGGGAGCGGGACGGTGGCGTGGGTCTGGCGCCGCCGCATCCGGTCCAGGCACGCGTTCACCACGATCCGGTGCATCCAGGTGGTGACCGCCGAGTCACCGCGGAAGCGGGCCGCGGCGCGGTGCGCCGACAGCATCGCGTCCTGGAGCGCGTCGGCCGCCTCCTCGCGGTCGGCTATGGTCCGCAGGGCCACCGCCCAGAGCCGGTCGCGGTGCCGATGGAACAGCTCGGTGAAGGCGTCCCGGTCGCCGTCGACGTGGGCCCGCAGCAGTTCCAGGTCGGACCGGGCCGGCGGCCCGTCGCCGGCCGCCGGTCCGGAGGTACGCGCGCCGGGACCCGCCATCACCACGTCCGGGGGAGGTGGCGCGGGGGGTACGGCGGGCGGCTCACGAGCCCTGGACCGTGATCTCCTGGACACCGAGCTTCCACCCGCCGCTGTCCTTCTCCGGCAGCTCGGTGATCCAGAAAAGCAGGTACTGATAACTCTTGTCCGGGTCGAACCCGCTGAAGGTCACGACCGAACCGGAGTCGTCGGAGGGCTGACCGATGACCGTGCCGTAGGCCGCGAGGAGATCCTTGTCGCCCTTCGAGGTGGACGGGAACTCCTTGGTGCCGGCGCGCACTTCGCACGAGGCGCCGCTGGACGACAGCGTGGCCTGGACCGACTTCACCGTGTGCGGGGAGCCCAGGTCGATCCAGACGCCCATGCCCTGCTTGAAGTTGCCGAACTTGGCCGTCGTGTAGGTGTCGGTTTCCCAACCTTTGTCGGGGTCGCCGTCGATCACCTTCTCGACGCCGTCCAGTTCGTCCCGCTTGCTGCTGTCCGGGTCGACGATCCGGACGTCCTGGATGGTGAGCTTGCGGGCCACCGGCGGGGCGGGCTCGGCGCTGCCGCCGCCGGTGGTGGGGGCGGTGGACGGTTGGGACACCGGCTCCTTGTCACCGTCGCCGCCACCACCGAGCACGTTGATCCCGATGAACAGCCCGACCAGGGCCACCGCCAGCAGACCGGCAATGCCCAACGCCACCTTGCGGCCACCGGCCGCGGCCAGCGGCGACGGCTCCTCGCCGGGGTCGGCGGTGAAGCGCAGCGGGCCGGCCTGCTCCAGGAACTGCTCGTCGGCCGGGATGTCGAGCCGGCTCAACTCGGCGGACAGCACGTCCGACGAGGGCGGGGCGATCTCCGGGTCGAGCAGGTCCATGGTGAGGTCGTCGAGGTAGGCCGGCACGCCGGCGCGCACCTGTCGGGGCGCCGCGATGCCGCCCGCGGAGTCCCGGACGGCATCGGGCAGGGCGGCCCGGCCGTGCCCGGCGGTGGCGCCGTGCAGCGGCGCCTCCCCGTGCGGCCAGTGCCCGGTCAGGGCGTAGTAGAGCACCCCGCCGACGGCCCGCAGGTCGCTCTCCTGGCTGTCCGCACCGTCGGTGCGCGCGTCGGCCACCACCACCCGGCCGTCGTCGCTGATCATCACGGTGCCGGGGTGGAGATTGCCGTGCACCATGCCGGTGGCGTGCACGGCGGCCAGGGCGCTGGCGACGGCGTTGCCGATCGCGGTGGCGCGGGCGGGGTCGAGCGGGCCGTCGGCGGCCACCATCTCCCGCAGCGACTGGCCGTCGACCCACTCGCGGACCACGTAGGCCCGGTCGTCCTCGTCGATGGCGTCGTAGACGCCGACCAGGTTGGGGTGGATGACCCGGCTCGCGGCGACCGCGGCCTGGAGCATCTCGGTGGCGGAGTCGCCACCCGGATAGCGGAGGACCACCGCGACGGGCCGGCGCAGCACCACGTCGACGCCGCGCCAGACCAGCCGGCCGGCGCTGTCGTTGTTGATGTGCTCGACCAGCTCGTAGCGCTCGGCAAGGAGCTCACCGACGGTGGGAGCACCGAGGGTCACGACCGCCGGAGAGGTTTCCTCCGCTTCCTGACCCTCGCCGACCTGGGTCACCCGTCCTCCCTCGGTGATCGTGTCGATCGATGAACCCGTGTTGCTGGGCATGTCGTTTCCCGCTCTGGCTTCGGTGGAACCGGCACGGTCGACGTCGACGCCGGACGTACCCGTCGAGTGCGACCTTACCCGGGATGCCCGGTTCTCCGACATGTCATCTTCCCGCCGCAGCCGGCGGGTAGCCAGTCACCGCGGACACGCACCGCCAATCTAGAGGTTGACGGCAAGTGCTCGGCGCACCGGCGTGCCGGTGCGCCGCGCCGGTGCTTTCCCCGTCCCGGCCTGGGCACCCTCGTCCGTACGGTTGGTTGTCCACAGGCCGAGAGGCCCACTGGACGGCGGAATCCCGAGTTATCCACAGCCGTATCCCCAGCCTGGTGATCCTCGTTCACCGTCGGTCACGAGGGACCCGGCGCCGGTTCAGCGCCCGAGCCGCCGCCGCACCATCCCCACCACCTCGGTGATCTCGCCGATCCGCAGCAGCATGGCCAGCCCGAGGTAGGTCCCGCCGATCGCCGCGCCGCCGATCACCAGTTGGACCGCCGCGGCCGGCCGGCTCAGGCCCTCCGGGTCGCCGGGAAGCACCGCCACCACCAGCGCGCCGACCAGCGCGGCGCCCAGCGCGGCGACCACCACCCGACCGAGGGTCTTCATGATCCGACCCAGCCCGATCCGGCCCACCCGGGGCCGCAGCAGCATCGCCGAGATGATCGCCGCGGCCAGGTACGACACGGCGTTGCCGAGCATCATCCCGGCCGCCGCGAACGTGTTCGAGAAGATCAGGAAGAGGCCCACCTGGAGCAGCACCCGCAGGATCACCACCGGGATGTTGACCAGCGCGGGGGTGCGGGTGTCCGGCAGCGCGTAGAAGGCGAACGTGAAGAGCTGGCTGACTGCGAACGGCACCAGGCCGAGCGCCGCCACCAGCAGCACCGTCGAGGTGGCCACCGCGTTGTCGCCGTTGAACGCGCCGTAGCGGAACACCATCACGGAGATCGGCCCGGCCAGCACCGCGTAGCAGACCGCGATCGGGGCGAGCACCGCGGTGACCATCCGGGTGCCCCGGGACAGGTCGGCGGTGACGTCGGCGAAGCGGCCCTCGGCGGCGGCGGCGCTCATCCGGGGCATCAGCGCGGTGATGATCGAAACCGCGATGATGCCGTGCGCCATCATCAGCAGCAGGAAGACGTTGTTGTAGATCAGCAGGCCGGCGTTGTTGCCACCGGCGGCGCGGGTGAGCAGGTTGACCACCACGAAGAGGCCGAGCTGGTTGACCCCGACGTAGCAGAACATCCAGCCTCCGAGCCGGGCCAGCTCGCGTAGCCCGAGCGCCCGGAAGTCGAACCGCCACTTCCAGCGGAAGCCGACCTTGCGCAGCGCCGGCAGCAGGCCGGCGGTCTGCACCGCGACGCCGAGCAGCGTGCCGCCGCCGATCAGCAGGATCCGTTCCCCGCTCATTTCGCCGGGCTGGATGATGTTGGCGCCGAAGACCGCGATGTAGATGCCGCAGACCGCGATGACCACGAGGTTGTTCAGGATCGGCGCCCACATCGGGGCGGCGAAGTGCCCGCGGGTGTTCAGCACCGCGGCGATCAGCGCGCTCACGCCGGTGAAGAACAGCATCGGCAGCATCAGGTAGGACAGGCCGGTGACCAGGTCCTGGTAGTTCTGGTCCTTGCCGCCCGCGTAGATGGCGGTCAACACCGACGCCCCGGCCATGGCGATCAGCGCCACGGCGGCCAGCGCCAGCACGGCCAGGGTGAGCAGCCGCTGGGAGTATGCCTCGCCCCGGTCCGGGTCGGCCTTGCGCCGCCGAACCAGCACCGGGATCAGCACGCTGGTGAGCACGCCGCCGAGCAGGAACTCGTAGACCTGGTTCGGCAGGAAGATCGCCGTGGTGTAGGCGTCACCGACCAGCGCGCCGCCCAGCGCCGCGCCGATCATCAGGTTGCGGATGAAGCCCGTACCCCGGCTGACCAGGCTGCCGATCGCCATCACCGCGCTGTTCGCCGCGGCGCTGGTCTCGCCGACCACCTCCTGGGGCGGCGCGACCGCCTCGACGCCGGGCTGGTTCAGCGGCTCGGCCGAGATGAAGGTGGCACCGTCGTCCGGCGGCCGGCCGCCGCCGTGCGCGTTCGCGCTGCGGTAGAGCCCGCCGCCGCTCATCTGCCAGCCTCCAAGGGGGTACGCCGGAACCGGGCCCGCCGGCCCCGCCAACCGGAACCTTAGTCACCCCGGGCCCGTTACCCGCGCCCGGCGCGGTCGATCCACCCTCGGCCCGATAGGCTGGCGCTCCCATGTCCGAAGCCTCCGCCTCCGCGTCCGCCGCCGAACGCCACGAGCTGACCGCCGCGCAGCGCAACGCCGTCGCCGAACTGCTCCGCGTCTCCCCGGTCGCCGACGAGCTGGGTCGGCGCTTTGCCCGCGCCGGTCACGAACTGCACCTGGTGGGCGGGTCCGTCCGGGACGCGCTGCTCGGTCGGCTCGGCAACGACCTCGACTTCTGCACCGACGCCCACCCGGACGAGACCGTGCGGGTGGTCCGGGGTTGGGCCGAGTCGATCTGGGAGACCGGGCGCGAGTTCGGCACCATCGCCTGCCAGCGCGACGGGCTCACCCTGGAGATCACCACCTTCCGGGCGGAGGTCTACGACCAGGTCAGCCGCAACCCGGTGGTGCGGTACGGGACCAGCCTCGTCGAGGACCTGAAGCGGCGCGACTTCACCGTCAACGCGATGGCGGTGAGCCTTCCCGAGCACGGGTTCACCGACCCGTACGGCGGCCTGGCCGACCTGGCCGCCAAGATCATCCGTACCCCGGGGACGCCGCAGGAGTCGTTCCGCGACGACCCGCTGCGGATGCTGCGGGCGGCCCGGTTCGCCGCCCAGCTCCGCTTCGCCGTCCACCCCGACGTCCGTGCGGCGATGACCGCGATGGCCGCCGACCTCGACCGGATCACCGCCGAGCGGATCCGGGACGAGTTCACCAAGCTGCTGTGCGGCGCCGACCCGGTGACCGGGCTGCGGCTGCTCGTCGACACTGGCCTGGCCGAGCGTTTCCTGCCGGAGCTGACCGGCCTCAAGCTCACCATCGACGAGCACGCCCAGCACAAGGACGTCTACGAGCACACGCTCACCGTGGTCACCAACGCCATGTCGATGGAGCCCGACGGCTGCGACTTCGTGCTGCGGATGGCCGCGTTGATGCACGACGTCGGCAAGCCCGACACCAAGGCGGTCGGCGCGGACGGCCGGGTCAGCTTCCACCACCACGAGGTGGTGGGCGCCCGGCTCACCAAGGCCCGGATGAAGGCGCTGCGCTATCCCAAGGACGTCACCTCCCAGGTGGTCAAGCTGGTCGGGCTGCACCTGCGCTTCTACGGGTACGGGCGGGGCGAGTGGACCGACTCGGCGGTGCGCCGGTACGTCACCGATGCCGGTGACCTGCTGTCCCGGCTGCACAAGTTGACCCGCTCCGACTGCACCACCCGCAACCGGCGCAAGGCGGCCCAGCTCGCCGCCGACTACGACGCGCTGGAGGAGCGGATCGCCCGGATCGCGGCCGAGGAGGACCTGGCCCGGGTCCGGCCGGACCTGGACGGCAACGCGATCATGGAGCTGCTCGGCGTGCCGCCGGGGCCGGTGGTCGGCCGCGCCTGGGCGCACCTCAAGGAGCTGCGCCTGGAGCGCGGGCCGCTGGACCGCGACGAGGCCGAGGCGGAGCTGCTGCGCTGGGCGCGCGCCGAGGGCATCGTCGGCTGACCGCCCGGTCCCGGCGAAAAGTTGACGACGATACGCCGGCGTGTCGACCGAACGGATGACGTGTTCCGGTCGATCTCTCCCGCATGATGTTGGTCATCACCAGCCCCCCGACCCGACGGGCGCGGCTGTCCTGATCGCATCCGCCCGTCCACCCCGGACGGCCGCTGGACACGGGGAGACCATTCAGTGTCACGTCACGGCGCCCTGCGCCGCTCCGCGCTCGTGGGGCTCGCCCTCACCTCCGCCACCTCCATCCTCTGCGCCGCCACCGGCGGACCCGCCCTGGCCGCGCCGGACGGGCCGAGGCGTGCCCCGGTCCGGGGCGCCGACACGGCCCAGGCGGTGCCCGGCCGCTACATCGTCGTCCTCAAGGACGGCAAGGCCAGCCCGGCCAAGGTGAAGTCCGCCGCGTCGGCCCTCGCCGGCGAGCACGGCGGCTCCGTCCGCCGGGTGTTCGGCAGGGCGCTGCACGGCTACTCCGCCAGCATGGACCGCCGGCAGGCCGAGCGACTCGCCGCGGACCCCGACGTCGCGTACGTCGAGCAGGTCCAGCGGGCGACGGCCACCGGCAGCCAGACCACCCCGCCGTGGGGCCTGGACCGGATCGACCAGGCCAAGCCGAAAGCCGACGGTCGCTACACCTACCCGGCGACCGGTGCCGGGGTGACCGCGTACGTCATCGACACCGGCATCGACGTCGACCATCAGGACTTCGGCGGGCGGGCCGTCAACGGCTACGACGCGATCGAGTCCGACGACGTCGCGCAGGACTGCGACGGGCACGGCACGCACGTGGCCGGCACCATCGGCGGCACGAAGTACGGCGTGGCCAAGGACGTCAAGCTGGTCGCGGTCCGGGTGCTCGACTGCACCGGCAGCGGCGACAGCGAGCAGGTGATCGCCGGCATCGACTGGGTCACCGCGCACGCCACCGGGCCGTCCGTGGCCAACATGAGCCTGGGCTTCCCCGGTGTTAACCAGGCGGTCGACGACGCGGTCGAGCGTTCCGTCGCCGCCGGCGTCACCTACACGCTCGCAGCCGGCAACGACTGGAAGAACGCCTGCTCCTCCTCGCCGGCACGAGTGCCGGCCGCCATCACCGTCGGCGCCACCGACCGGATCGACCTGCGGGCCTGGTTCTCCAACTTCGGCCCGTGCCTGGACACCTACGCGCCGGGCACCGGCATCGTGTCGGCGAAGGCCGGCACCGCCGCCGGCACGGAGTCGATGAGCGGCACCTCGATGGCCTCCCCGCACGTCGCGGGCGCCGCCGCGCTGCTGCTCGAAGCGCATCCGGGCTGGACCCCGCAGCAGGTCCGCGACTCGATCGTGGACACCAGCATCGCCGGCGCGGTGCACGACACCATGGGCTCGGTCGACCGGCTCCTGCACGTCGGCGACGCCGTGGTCGCCCGCGAGTCCTACGGGCTCAAGGCCCGGGGCAACGGCCGCTACGTGACGGCGGAGAGCAGTGGCACCAAGCCGTTGGTCGCCCGCGGCACCGAGGCCGGCGCCTGGGAGAGGTACGACGTGGTGGACGCCGGCAGCGGCTTCTACGCGCTGCGCGCGAAGGCCAACAACAAGTACGTGACCGCCGAGAGCAGCGGCACCAAGCCGCTGATCGCCCGGTCCGCCGCGATCGGCGCCTGGGAGAAGTTCCAGATCGTCGCCAACAACGACGGCAGTATCAGCCTGAAGGCCGCGGTCAACGGCCGGTACGTCACCGCACCGAGCACCACCAGCCCGCTGATCGCCAGCAAGACCGCCATCGGCACGGCGGAGAAGTTCGACTTCGACGCCGCCGCCCCGGTGGTCGGCATCAGGGCGGTGGCCAACGGCAGGTACGTGACCGCGGAGTCCAGTGGCACGAAGCCGCTGATCGCCCGGTCCGCGACCGTCGGCGCCTGGGAGAAGTACGAGGTCGTCAGCGTGGGCGACGGCTACTTCGCACTACGTGCCCTGGTCAACAAGAAGTTCGTCACCGCCGAGAGCGGCGGCGGCAAGCCGCTGATCGCCCGGGCCGCTACGGCCGGCGCCTGGGAGGTCTTCGACTTCCTCGACTACAACGCCGACGGCTCGGTCTACCTGCGGGCGAACGCCAACGGCAAGGCGGTCACCGCCGGCAGCACCGGGGGCAGCCAGCTCATCGCCGGCCGCGTCGTCAATTGGAACAGCGCGAACCTGGGCCTGGGCAACGGCGAGAAGTTCGTCGTCGCCGCGCTCTGAGCCGCACCACCCACATAACGGCGCCCGCCGGCTCCCCGAGGGGAGACCGGCGGGCGCCGTCGTTGGTCACGAGTTGACCGTGCTGCCGTCCACAGTGCTCTTGCCGTTGGTGTGCGCGCTGCCCAGCCGGGCGAGCAGACCGGCCAGGTCGATGCCGGTCAGGTCGCTGCCGAGCTGGAGACCCTGGGCGACGTTGCCGGCGACCGACTTGGTCAGCGACGAGGCACCGTCGGTGGAGATGACGGTCATCTTGTCGATCGCGCCGATCGGGGCGCTCGCCGCGCCGACCACCTCGGGTAGCACCTTGACCAGCAGGTCCAGCACCGCCGCCTCGCCGTACGCGGCGAACGCCTCGGCCTTGCGGGCCATCGCGTCGGCCTCCGCCTCACCCTTGGCCAGGATGGCCGCGGCCTCGGCCTGACCTTCCCGCTCGACCGCCTCGGCGATCGCAGACCGCCGGCGCTGCTCCGCCTCGCCCTCCTTGGCGCCCTCGATCGCGTTCGCCTCGGCCAGCGCGGCCCGGCGGGCCCGCTCACCCTCACCGGTGAGCCGGGACTGCTCGGCGACCGCCTGGGCGGCGGCGATGGTGGCCTGCCGCTCGGCGTCGGCGCGCAGCACCGCCGCGTTGCGGGCGGCCTCGGCCTCCTGCTCCACCTTGTACCGCTGGGCGTCGGCCGGCTTGCGCACCTCGGTGTCGAGCTGCCGCTGCTTCAGCTCGGCGTTGCGCTCGGCCACCTTCTGCTGCTCGGAGAGGATCGCCTGGTCCCGCTCGGCCTGGGCGAGCGGCCCGGCCGCGGCCGAGCGTGCCTTCGCCGCGTCGATCTCGGCCTGGATGCCGGCCTGCTTGAGCGACAGGTTCCGGTTCGCCTCGGCGATCGCCTCCTCGGCGAGCAGCCGCTCCTGTTCGGCGGCCTGCCGGGCGCGGGCTTCGGCGATGGCGGCGTCCTTGAGCACCCGGGCGGCCTCCGGCCGGCCCAGGTCGGCCAGGTAGGAGCCTTCGGCCAGGATGTCCTGGAGCTGGAACGTGTCCAGCACCAGCCCCTGGTTGGTCATCGAGTGCTCGGCCTCCTCGGCGACCGCGCTGGCGAACGCGGCGCGGTCCCGGATGACCTCCTCGACGGTGAGCCGGCCGACGATCGAGCGCAGCGCGCCGGCCAGCACCTCCCGGGTGAAGTTGTCGATCTCGTCCTGCTGGTGCAGGAAGCGCTGGGCGGCGGCCCGGATCGCGTCCTCGGTGCCGCCCACCTTGACGATGGCGACACCGTGCAGGTCGGCGCGGATGCCCTGCTTGCTCACCGCGCCGCGGATCCCGACGTCGATGCGGCGGCTGGACAGGTCGAGGGACTGCAGTTTCTGCACGACCGGCAGCACGAAGACCGAGGCGCCGAGCACGACCTTCTGGCCGGACATGTCGGTGGATCGGATGCCGTCGGCGGTCTGGGTGGTCCGGCCCTTGCGGCCGGTGACGATGAACGCCTCGTTCGGCCCGGCCACCTTGATCCGGGAGAGCACGAACAGGACGAGCAGGACGGCGAGGAGGACCGCGCCGCCGATGGCGACGAGCAGGGGCATGGGGGTTCCCGTCTGTTGTGGAGGAAGTCAGTAGGTTTCGACGTGCACGCTGGTCTCGCTGAGCGCTTCGACCACGAAGATGCGGGCGCCGATTCCGATGGGCCGGTCGGCCCGGGCGTTGAGCTTGACCGGCTGGCCGGCGAGACGCACCCGGACCTCGCCGTAGCCGCCGTTGGGGATCGGGGTCACCACCAGGCCGATCGCGCCGGTCAGGTGGTCCCGGGTGGGGGTGGCGTCGGTGCGCATGTTGCGGGCCGCGCGGCTCAACCGGGTCGCCAGCCAGCCGGTGGGCACGGCGGCGAGAACACCGCCGGCCGCCGCCGCCGCGATCACCCCGGGGGTACGCCCCCCGAGCATTTCGTTGACGATCGCGGCGCCGAAGCCGAACGCGCCGGTGAACCCGGCCACCGCCTCCAGCGACACCGGCCCGTCGACGTCCGGATGGCCGAGGTGCAGCACTCCCGAGCCGAGCAGGGCGAGCGTCAGCACACCGACACCGACCCCACCGATGATCAGGAAGATGAGCGTCCCGGTGGCCACGACCTGCACGGTAGCGGTGTCGCGCAACATCGACTACGTGCAGCGAACCGCCAGCTTCCGCCGGGCGACCGCTCAGCGCGGCACGATCGTCAGCTCGAAGCTGACCAGTTGCCTCGGTAGCGGCTGGCGGACCAGTTCCCGGCCGGTGGTGTCGGCGAGCACGAAGTCGCGCGCGCCGAGCGGCCGGCGGTAGAGCAACCGGTCGGCGGTGACCCAGGCGACGTCGGCGGTGGGCAGCGGGTTCACCACCCGGCCGGTCGTGGTCTCCACGAGCAACGGCTCCTGCTGGCCCTGGACCACCACCAGCGTCCCGTCCGGCGACCAGGCGTTCGGGCCGACCGGCGTCCCCGGCATGTCGATCAGGCGGGTGGGTCGGCCGTCGTCGGCCGACAGGAGCTGCACGCCCTTGGGGAGGTCCCGGGGCCAGGCCTCCGACTTCTGTTTGCTCAGCGCCAGGGCCACCTCCCGGCCGCTGCGCGTCCAGGTGAACTCGCACCGGTCTGCGCACGGCCAGCCGAGTTCGCCCACCGGATGCGTCTTCCTCGTGCCGTCGAGATCGAGCACGACGAAGCCGAAGTGGTCGACCTGCCTGGTGGTGAACAGCAGCCGCCGGCCGTCCGGCGACCAGCGTGGGGCGGTCAGCGCACGGCCCACCTCGTACCAGCGGGTCTTCCCGGTGGCGAGGTCGAACAGACCGATCTCCCGGGGCCGGCCGTCGTCCCGGACCGCGACGAGGGAGCCGGTCGGCGCCGGGAAGATGCCGTCGTAGCGGTCGGTGGCGAAGTACCGGCCGCGTCCACGGTCGAGCAGGAACCCGCTCCCGGAGCCATCCGCCGTCTGGGCCCGGGTGACCACCCAGTCGCCGGGGAGCACCAGTGGCCGTTCCGCCCAGTCCGGGCCGGGTGCGGCGCGGAGCGCGGGCGAGGGGGTGGCGGAGAGCCGCGGCGTCGTGGGCGTGGTGGGCGGCGGAGCCGGGCGGGGGCGCAGCAGCACGAACGGCAGGGTCACCGCGACCACCGCGACCAGCGCGGCGACGGTCGTGCCGATCCGCCGTCGGCGGCGCAGCCGCCGGCCCCGGCCGAGCGCCCGCGACGCCAGGTCCGGCGCGGGCGCGGCGTCGCTGGCGAGGTCGCGCACCGCCGTCCGCAGCGTCTCGTCCAGCGAGGTGCTCATCGGGTCACCTCCGTCGTGGTGGTCAGCTCGTCGAGCGCCGGCACGAGTTGCCGGAGCCGGGCCAGCGCCTTCGCGCTCTGGCTGGCCACGGTGCCGGGCCGGCAGCCGAGCATCGCCGCGGTCCGCTCGACGCTCAGGTCCTCCAGGTAGCGCAGCGTCAGCACGGCGCGCTGGCGGGGCGGCAGCGCGCGCAGCGCGTCGCGCAGCAGCAGCCGCAGGTCGCTGTCGTCACCCGCCGCCGGCCGTTCCGGCAGGTCCGCCACCGGCACCTCCGCGCGCCGCGCGCGCCGCCGCCAGCCGGAGACCTGGTCGTGGTAGAGGATCCGTTTCACGTACGGCTCCGCGTCGCCGCGGATCCGCGGCCACCGGGCGTACGCCTTGGCCAGCGCGTTCTGCAGCAGGTCCTCCGCCGCGTGCTGATTGCCCGCCAGCGCGTACGCGACCCGCAGCAGGACCGCTCCCCGTTCGTTGACGAACGCGGTGAACTCCCCGTCGACCTCGGCCACCGTCCACCTCCGTCTCTCCGACGCCCGGGGCGGGGGAAACTTTGCCCGCCGCGCGACAATGGGCGGCATGCGCTGGACCGTGCTCGACTCGCCGATCGGGGAGTTCTCCGTCGGCACCGACGCCGACGCCGTGCGCGGCGCGCACTTCGGCCGGGTGGCCTCGGCCGACGAAGAGCCCGGCGACGACCTGGCCCGGCGGGCCGTGGCGGAGTTGCGGGCCTACTTCGCCGGCGAGCTGACCGAGTTCGGCGTGCCGGTGTCGGCGCCCCGGGGGTCGGAGTTCGAGCGTGCGGTCTGGCGGGAGATGACCCGCATCCCCCACGGAGAGACGACCACCTACGGCGAGGTGGCCCGGGCGCTCGGTGACCCGGGCGCGGCCCGGGCGGTCGGGGTGGCCTGCAACCGCAACCCGGTGCCGGTGATCGTGCCCTGTCACCGGATCGTCGGGGCGGGCGGCAAGCTGGTCGGCTTCGGCGGCGGGCTGCCGCGCAAGGTGACCCTGCTGGAGTTGGAGGCGGCCGTGGCGCTGCGCCGTGCCTGGTCCTGACCTACCCGAGCGAGGAAGGCCGGGTCCGCGCGGACCCGGCCTTCCTGCATCTTTCTGCTCGGCGCGTCAGCGCTCGACCTCACCGGCGATGAACGCCTCGACGGCGGCGTGCGCGTCGTGGTCGGCGTACTGCTGCGGCGGGGACTTCATGAAGTAGGAGGAGGCGGAGAGGATCGGGCCGCCGATCTTCCGGTCCAGCGCGATCTTCGCGGCCCGGACGGCGTCGATGATGACGCCGGCCGAGTTCGGCGAGTCCCACACCTCGAGCTTCAGCTCCGCGTTGAGCGGGGTGTCGCCGAAGGAGCGGCCCTCCAGGCGGATGTACGCCCACTTGCGGTCGTCGAGCCACGGCACGTGGTCGGACGGCCCGATGTGCACGTCGCTCTTCTGCATCTCGTGCGGGATCTGGGAGGTCACCGACTGGGTCTTCGAGATCTTCTTGGAGACCAGGCGGTTGCGCTCCAGCATGTTCATGAAGTCCATGTTGCCGCCGAAGTTGAGTTGGTACGTGCGCAGCAGCTCGACCCCGCGGTCCTCGAAGAGCTTCGCCAGCGCGCGGTGCACGATGGTGGCGCCGACCTGGCTCTTGATGTCGTCACCGACGATCGGCAGGCCGGCGTCGGTGAACTTCTGCGCCCACTCCGGGTCCGAGGCGATGAAGACCGGCAGGGCGTTGACGAACGCGCAGCCGGCGTCGATCGCGGCCTGGGCGTAGAACTTGTCGGCCTGCTCGGAGCCCACCGGCAGGTAGGAGACGACCACGTCGACCTGCGCGTCGCGCAGCGCCTGGGCCACGTCGACCGGCTCGGCGTCCGACTCCTCGACGATCTCGCGGTAGTACTGGCCCAGACCGTCGAAGGTCGGGCCGCGCTGCACGCTGACGCCGGTCGGCGGCACGTCGCAGAGCTTGATGGTGTTGTTCTCGCTGGCGACGATCGCCTCCGCGAGGTCCATGCCCACCTTCTTGGCGTCCACGTCGAACGCCGCGACGAACTCCACGTCCGAGACGTGGTAGTCGCCGAAGGTGACGTGCATGAGACCCGGGACGCGGTCGTTCGGGTCGGCGTTCCGGTAGTACTCCACGCCCTGCACGAGGGACGAGGCGCAGTTACCCACACCGACGATGGCGACGCGGACGGAGCCCATAGCGTCTGCCTCCTTCTTCTTCATCACGGCCGCTCTGTCCTGGACGGGCCAGGCGTGGGCGGGCTGTCGTTGTCTCCTCGGCCACCGGCCGCACCGGGTTGCGGAGCGGTCGGGGCCCGGCCGGAGCGCTCGTTGGCGATGAGCTCCTCCAGCCAGCGGACCTCGCGCTCACAGGCGTCGAGCCCGTGGCGTTGCAGTTCCAGGGTGTACGCGTCGAGGCGCTCGGCTGCCCGGCCGAGCACGTCACGAAGACCCTCGCGACGTTCCTCGATCTTGCGACGACGACCTTCCAGGATCCGGAGCCGGGTGGCCTGGTCGGTCCGGGCGAAGAACGCGAAGTGCACGCCGAAGCCCGTGTCGTCGTACGTCTCGGGTCCAGCCTGCGCTATCAGCTGGGCGAAGCGTTCCTTGCCCTCCGCGGTAATGGTGTAGACCACCCGACCACGTCGGCTGGTCAGCGCGGGAACCTCCTCGGCGGTCGCGGGTGTCTCGGCGGCCTCGGTGATCCACCCCGCCGCCTGCAACCTGCGCAGGGTCGGGTAGAGCGAGCCGTAGCTGATCGCCGCCCGGATGGCGCCGAGCTTGGCGGTCAACTCCTTGCGCAGCTCGTAGCCGTGCATCGGAGCCTCCTGGAGGAGGCCCAGGATGGCGAATTCGAGCACGGGCGCGCCATCCCTTCTTTCCCCCTGCGCGGAGCGCTAACCACCGCGATGTATCGGGCCGATACATCGCACGTTAGCGGACGGGGGTGGCCAGGGCAAACCCCCGGTTACGCGACGCGGTCATCACCGATCGTGACCGTGGTCGCCTCGGTTCGCCGGAGCGCGTACCCTTTGCCGCATGCGTACGCAGCGCCAGATGGTCGACTACTCGCTCCAGAAGCGAGCGGTGCTGCGTGAACTCCTCGCCGGGCGGATCGGCACGTACGACGTCTGCGACGCCTCGCCGTACCTGAAGAACGCCGCCCGCTTCCACGGCGAGCCGACCGACCACCGTTGCCCGATCTGCCGTAGCGAGAACCTGATCCACGTCCACTACATTTACGGTGACGAACTCAAGCAGTCGGCCGGCCAGGCGCGTACCCGGGCGGAGCTGCCCGTCCTGGCCATGACGCTGCGTGAGTTCCAGGTGTTCGTGGTGGAGGTCTGCCCCGGCTGCGACTGGAACCATCTCGTCGAGCAGTTCCTGCTCGGTCGGGACGGCCTCGCGGGCGAGGCGGCGGACGCGGCCGGGGCGGCCGTGGCCGACGGCTCCACCCCTCGGCGAAGGCGAGAGGCGCAACGGTGAACGCGGCTGTCCCGATCGTCGCCGGCCCGTTGTCCGGGCGGCGCGAGTGGCAGCCGTTAAGCGTTATTGGTCCGAATAGGTCGGATTTGACGGACGCGCGCCGGCACGGCCGGCAGATGGCGTCCCGTGTTTCAGCTCACGGCAACCCGGTGGCGACGCCCCCGCGTCCCACCGCGACCGGCAGGGTGTGAGGAATGAACTACGGCGATTCCAGTTCTTCGCGTGGGCGGGCCCAGATCCCGGGCCCGAACGGCGACCCCGGCTCCGAGCGGAGCCCGCGCGGGAACGGCTGGTCCGGCGCCCCGGAGGGCGGTGCCTCGGCGAGGGCCTCGGTCACGCCGCGCGGCACCAGCGGCCGAGCCCCGGTCAGCGGCGTCCCGCCGGCCCCCCGCGCAGCCGCGGGCGCGGTCCCGGTCGGCCGGGCCGGCGCGGGCCGGGCCTCGGTACCCGTCTCGCCGGCCCCCGGCGTCTCCGGACGCGCGGGCACCGGGCGGGCGTCGGTCCCGGTCTCCCCGGCCGGCCCGGCGGGGCGTGCCTCGGTGGGCGCGGCCCGGGTCGGCGCGGCGAGCGTGGGCGGCGCCGGCCGGGCGAGCGTCGGCGCGGCGCCGGCCGGTGGCCGTGCCGCGGTGGCCCGGGCCGGCGTGCCCGGCTTCAACGGCGGCGGTCCCGGCGGCCCGGGCGGCCCGCCCGGCCCCGGGCGGGGTGGCCGCGGTGACGGCTCGGCCCGGGCGAAGAAGCGCCGGCGGCTCAACATGCTGATCGCCGGCTTCGCCGTGTTCATCATGCTCGCCGGCATCGGCGTGGTGAGCTTCACCTGGTACTCGCAGAAGGTGCTGCTCCCGGAGGACACCATTCCGCCGCTGTCCACCACCATCTACGACCGGACCGGCAAGACGCCCATCGCCCGGATCGGCGACCAGAACCGGCAACTGGTCACCATCGAGCAGATCCCGGTGTGGGTCCAGCACGCGGTCGCCGCGGCGGAGGACCGGAACTTCTACCGCCACTCCGGTGTGGACTACAAGGGCATCGCGCGGGCCGCCTGGAACAACGTCAGCGGCGGCGACAAGCAGGGTGCCTCGACCATCACCCAGCAGTACGCGCGCAACGCGTTCGACAACCTGAACCAGGACACGTACGGCCGCAAGGTGAAGGAGGCGATCCTCGCCTCCAAGCTGAACGACAAGTACGACAAGAGCGTGATCATGCAGCACTACCTGAACGTGATCTACTTCGGCCGCGGCGCGTACGGCATCCAGGCGGCGGCGCGGACCTACTTCGGCAAGGACGTCGCCAAGCTGACCGTGGCCGAGGGCGCGGTGCTGGCCGCGCTGATCAAGCAGCCCGAGCCGAGCGCGACGCACCAGGGCTACGACCCGGCGATCAACCAGCAGGCCGCGGTGGACCGGTGGAACTACGTCATCAACGGCATGATCACCGAGAAGTGGCTCGACGCGCCGAACATGCCGCCGCACCCCACCGAATATCCCCTCAAGTCGCTCCAGAAGCCGTCAAAGAACAGCGCCGGCGGCTTCGGCATCGACACGCCGTACGGCAACGTCGTCAACTACGTCTCGCAGGAGTTGCGCGAGATGGACCTCTGCACCGACGACGAGGCCGAGGCGACCGACGCCAGGCCGCTCTGCTCGAAGGCGTTGAGCCGCGGTGGTTACAAGATCACCACCACCATCGACCGGAAGATGCAGGAGGCGGCGCTCGACGCGGCCCAGCGGGCCAAGAAGGGCTCCGAACTCAACGGGCAGCCGAAGAACCTGATGGCCGCCGTGGTGTCGATCGAGCCGAAGACCGGGGCGGTGCGGGCCTACTACGGCGGGGACAACGGCACCGGCACCGACTACGCCGGCAAGAACGTCGACAACGGTGTGATCAGCGGCGGGCACTCGCCGGGTTCGACCTTCAAGATCTACACGCTGGCGGCGGCACTGAAGGAAGGCATCTCGATCAAGTCCCGCTGGAAGGGCTCGGCGTTCACCCCGAAGGGCACCAAGTTCAAGGTGAGCAACGCCGGCGCGGACAAGGTCTCCTGCGGCGACTCCTGCACGCTCGAGGTGTCGACGCTCAAATCGCTGAACGTGCCGTTCTACTACATCACCGAGAAGATCGGCCCGGACAAGGTGCTCGACATGGCCAAGCAGGCCGGCGTCACCACCATGTGGCGGACCGACACCAACCCGGCCCAGGCGTACGACCTCACCAAGGTGAAGGACATGAACGAGGTCGCGCCCGATCCGTTCTTCAATGTGGTCGGCTACGGCCAGTACCCGATCACGGTGCTCGACCACGCCAACGGCGTCGCCACGTTCGCCAACCAGGGCGTCTACAACAAGGCGCACTTCGTGAAGCTGGTGCAGAAGCAGAACCCGAACACCGGCAAGTGGGACACCGTCGGCGGCGAGAAGCTCAAGCCGCAGCCGAGGATCGACAAGGACGTCGTCGCCGACGTCACCTCCGTGCTGGAGAAATACCCCGCCGCGGTGGGTCACCGGCTCGACGACGGGCGCCAGGCCGCCGAGAAGACCGGCACCTGGGAGCTCGGCGACGGCAGCACCGACAACGGTGACGCCTGGATGATCGGTTACACGCCGCAGCTCGCCACCGCCGTCTGGGTCGGCAACGTCGGAGACCGCAAGGCGATCAAGTACAAGGGCGGCGGGAGCATCAGCGGCGCCAAGATGCCCGGTGACATCTTCGAGCGCGTCATGAACGACGCGCTCAAGGGCGAGGAGAAGGAGGAGTTCCCGCCGGCCGCGAACATCGGCAAGGACGACGTCGGTAACGGCGAGATGCCGGCCGCGCCGCCCCCGCCGACCGGCCAGAACTGCGACCCGCTCGGCCTGTTCTGCCCCGACGGCAACCAGGGCGGCGGGAACCCCGGTGGCGGGAACCCCGGTGGCGGGAACCCCGGCGGCGGCAACCCCGGCGGCGGAGGTGACCAGGGCGGCGGTCTTCCCGGCTTCCCCGGTAACGGCGGCCGGGGCGGTGGCGTGTTGCCCACCACGCCGCCGACCAGACAGGCGAACTGACGCGCGTAGCACCTGACGGCGGCGGCCGGACCCGAGCGGTCCGGCCGCCGCCGCGTTTCGCGGACCGGAATTTCTCCGCGCGGGGCGGGACGGACACCCCCGACGTACGGCAGGATGCCTCTCCATGAGCACCCAGTCGACCGCAGGCATCGATGAGCCCGGCTCGTCCGGGGAGGCGCCCCCGCCCGCGGTGGCCGCCGACCACCCGTCCCGTTCGGACTGGTTCGTACGCGGCACGTCCGGCCTGATCGGCGGACCGCTCGGGGACCACGCCGCCGCCCTGGACCGGCCGGCCGGCCGCGACGGTCGGTTCCGGACCGCCGCGCGGATCGTGCTGGCCCTGGTCTGCCTCACGCTCGCCCTGCACTGGGTGCAGAAGTCACCCTGCCAGGACGGCGCCTGGCAGGACAACGTGCAGTACACCCGGATGTGCTACACCGACGTGCTGGCGCTCTATTACGCCGAAGGGCTCAACGAGGGCAAGGTCCCCTACGCCGACCACCCGGTGGAATATCCGGTGCTGACCGGCTACTTCATGGGTGCGATCGGCCTGCCGGTGCACGCCGTCGGCGTCGACACCCCCGGCATGAACCAGGGGCAGTGGTTCTACAACCTGACCGCGCTGGTGCTCGGCGCGCTCGCGGTCGCCACCGTCGCGGTCATCCTCAACCTCCGGCGCCGACGACCCTGGGACGCGGCGCTGTTCGCGCTCTCCCCGGCGCTGGTGCTCACCGCCACCGTCAACTGGGACCTGCTCGCCGTCGGCCTGGCCGCGTTCGGGCTGCTGGCCTGGGCGCGCACCCGACCCGAGCGGTACGGCATGCTGCTGCCCGGGCTGGCCGGCGTGCTGCTCGGGCTCGGCGGCGCGGCGAAGATGTGGCCGCTGTTCCTCCTCGGCCCGATCCTGGTGCTCACGCTGCGGGCCGGTCGGCTGGTGGCCGGGCTCGTCACCACGGCCACCGCACTGGTGACACTGGTCGCGGTGAACCTGCCGGCGGCGATCCGATACCCGGAGAGCTGGGGCCGGTTCTTCGACCTGAACACCACCCGGCCCATCGACTGGGGCACGCTCTGGTACATCGGCCGCTACCTCGACGGCCGGATCAGCCCGTCCGCCCCCGGCGAACTCGGCCCGGTCGAGTGGCTCAACGCCAACATCTCCACCCTCAACTGGGTGTCGTACCTGCTCTTCGGGCTGGCCTGCCTCGGCGTGGCCGCGCTCGCGCTGCTCGCCCCGCGCCGGCCCCGGCTGGCCCAGCTCGCCTTCCTGATCGTCGCCGCCTTTCTGATCTTCAGCAAGGTCTGGTCGCAGCAGTTCGTGCTCTGGCTGCTGCCGCTCGCGGTGCTCGCCCGCCCGCGCTGGGGCGCGTTCCTCGCTTGGCAGTTCGCCGAGGTCTGCTACTTCGCCGCCTTCTACGGCGAACTGCTCGGCACCGCCACCTCCCGGCCGGTCTTCCCCGAGGGCGTCTTCGTGTTGGCATCCACCCTGCGCCTGGTCACCGTGGCGGTGCTCTGCGGGTTCGTGATCCGGGACATCCTGCGACCGGAGCAGGACGCGGTGCGCCAGACCTACGCCGACGATCCCGACGGCGGGCTGCTCGACGGCGCACCCGACGCGCCCTGGCACCAACGATGGCGCTCCGGCTCCGCCGCCGACCGCCCCGTCGAGCCGGTGCCCGCCTGACCGGAGCGGGTCGGCGCTACAGGCGGTAGACGACCGCCTCGCCGACCTGTTCCCGGGTCACGCCCAGCCCTTCCACCGGCCGGTCGAGCATCCCCTCCCACGGGGTGCCGCCGAGTTGGTCGCGGAGCACCACCACGTTCTTGACCCCGATCCGCCGCAGGTAGTCGACGCTGGCGTAGTCGGGGAAGCTGACCGTGGCCTCGCGGACCTGGGCCTGGGAGTCCGGGGTGAAGCCGCTGCCACCGTTGACCATCCGCTGGAACCGGTCGGTCGACCAGAGCATCACCGGCTGGTCCAGGTTCTGGCTGCTGGGCAGCACCAGCATCGGGCCGTCGACGGTGCGCATCGCCGCCGGCTGCAACGGCACCACCGGGTGCGGGGTGACGTTCAAGCCCTCGGCCAGCACCAGCAGCAGCGGCACCAGCGTGGCCAGCCGCAGCCACGGACCCGGCCACGGCGGGACCCGTTCGGCGGCGAGTTCACGCACGCGCATGCAGAACGCGGTGACCGCGCCGGCCGCGAGCAGGCCGAGCAGCAGCGTGGTCCACAGCATCATCCGGCCCGGCGTCCGCAGCCCGTTCCAGCCCGGCAGGTAGTCGAAGAGCGGCACGTAGGTGAACCGGCCCTCGAAGAACCGGGTGCCCATCGCCAGGGCCATCGTCACCAGCACCCCGGCGAGCAGGTAGAGCCGGTGACGGACCCGCCAGACCGAGAAGAACAACCCGCCGGCGGCCAGCGCGTAGAGCGCGAAGCCCGGCAGCAAGGTCATCTCCGGGTGCCAGGGCAGCACCGCCCGCGCCCCCTCGTGCAGTTCCCCCCAGACCAGGGACTCGGCCGGCGCGGTGAAGAAACCACTGGCCGGCGGCGAGTAGAGCTGGATCTCACCGAGCGTGCGTGCCGCGTTCGGGTGCAGCTCGGCGACCTTGAAGAACGGAATCGCCAGCGCCCCGCCCACCGCGGCGAAGACGAACGCGCCGACCAGGTCGGCCAGCAGCAGTCGCCGGCCGAACGGGCGCTTCACCCGCCGCCGCCGGACGAACCACCGCACCACCGCGACCAGCCCGACGCCGGCCAGCAGGTAGGCGAACGGCAACCCGATGCCGAAGCCGAGGCTGAGCTGCCAGGCGGCCACCAGCCAACCGGCCAACGCCCAGCCCGCGTGCCGGCGACGCGGACGGTAGCCGTAGCGCAGCGACCAGCCGTGCCCACGGGCGAGCATGGCCAGCGCCAGCGGGATGCCGCCGTTGGAGATGATGTGCAGGTGCCCGGCCTGGGCCAGCAGCCACGGCGCGTAGGCGAAGCTCGCGCCGGCCACCGCGCCGCCGATCCGGCCCGCACCGAGCTGCCGGGCCAGCGCGTACGCCCCGAACGCGGCGAGCGCGTGCGCCAGCACGAACATGATGTTGTAGCGGAGCATGGCGTGCTCCGGGCCGACCCCGATCAGGCCGGCCGGGGCGTAGCCGAGCAGGGTGTCGGAGAAGGCGAAGCTCCAGTTCTCCGGGAAGAACGTGTTGGCGTGCCAGAGCATCGCCGGGTCGGTGCGCAGGATGTGCCCGGACCACGCCATCTGCCACGCCTGCAGGCTCGGGTCCCAGTAGTCCTGCGGCAGCGTGTAGCGCGGGTAGCGCAGCGTGGGCCAGGTCATCGCCGCGGCCACCACCAGCGTCGCGACGGCGGCGAGCGTCCACTCGTGCACCAGGAACCGGCTCACCGCGCGGGTGGCGCGGCGGGCCCGGCTCAGTACCGGCTCGGGTGCCGGCCCGAACGCCGACCATGGGTCAGCGGGCTCGCCCTCGCCCGTACCGGCGGGCTTGTCCTTGCCGTCGTCGGCCGTACCGGCGGGCTTGTCCTTGCCGTCGTCGCCGGCCGCGTCGGACTTGTTCCTGTGCTCGGTACCGACCTTGTCGCCGGGTCCGCGCTTCTCGTCGGCGCCGCCCTCGTTCCGGCCGCCGTCGACGTCGGCCACGGCGCCACCCGCCGGAGGTTCGCCGTCGGCCCGGCCCGGGTCGGTGCCGGACCGGCCGCCGGTCGTGCCGGACTGCTCCGTGGTCATGCCGCGGCGCCCAGCTGGCTGCGCAGGAACGCGATGTCGGACGCCTGGCCCTCGACGCCGCCCGGGGTCTCGACGATCACCGGCGCGCCGGCCGCCCGGATCACCGCCACCAGCAACTCCGGGTCGATCGTGCCGCCGGTGAGGTTGTCGTGGCGGTCCTGGCCCGAGTTGAAGGCGCCCTTGGAGTTGTTGGCGTGGATCAGGTCGATCCGGCCGGTGATCGCCTTCACCCGGTCGACCAGGCCGAGCAGTTCCTCGCCACCGGCGTGCGCGTGGCAGGTGTCCAGGCAGAAGCCGACCTCGTGGTCGCCGAGCGCGTCCCAGAGCCGGGCCAGCGCGTCGAGGTGCCGGGCACAGGCGTTGTCGCCACCGGCGGTGTTCTCGATCAGCACCGGCAGCGGGAAACCACCGGAGTCGGCAGCGTAGGCGAACGTCTTGCGCCAGTTGTCGAAACCCTTGGCGAGGTCGTCCCCGGCGTTGACGTGGCCGCCGTGCACGATCAGCCCCTTGGCGCCGACGGTCGCCGCCGCGGTGGCGTGACCGAGGAGCAGCTTGCGGCTGGGGATGCGGATCCGGTTGTTGAGCGTGGCCACGTTGATCACGTACGGCGCGTGGACGTAGAGGTCGACGTCGGCGTCGCGCAGGCGTTCGGCGTCCTCGCGCGGTTTCGGCGCCTTCCAACCCTGCGGGTCGGCGAGGAAGAACTGCACCGCGTCCGCCTCCCGGGCGGTCGCCTCGGCCAGCGGGTCGGCCGGATCGACGTGGGCTCCGATTCGCATGCAGGGCAGCCTACGTCGCGGCTGCGACGCGCGCGGCATGCGCGCGGGGTAGGGCTCCGGATGCGCGTCACCACCCGGCCTGGCGGTCGTTGTCCGAGGTGGGATCGATGGTCGACGCTCCGCCCGGACGTGGTCCACAGCACGGACGGGTGAGGCAAGGCCCCCGGCAACGGGACGCCCCGCCGTGCGGCCCGGCACGACGGGGCGCGATCCGCTCACACCGGCACCACGATCGGCCAGCGGGACTAATTCCAGCATTTACCCCAAGCGGTGACGAGAGCCGCTGTATGGTCAGACCAGGTAACAACATGATAAAGCTCCGCGGGGCGTCTTCGATCCAACCTCATCGGTGTGGTCGTTCCTCCCCAGGTCCCACCCAAGGAATGCGGACGGGACGCCCCGCGGCCCCGTGGACAGGGGTCCACCTTCTCGGCGCCCGCCGCTGGAGGTGGGCCCCTGTCGTCGCCCTCCGGGACCGCCCGGACCACCGGTCCCGGCATGATCGTCGGGACCGGCTATCCTGGTCCGGTTGTCCGCGTCCGGCCGGGTTCCCCCGGCACCGGGCTGGCAACGACGCACGACCTCCTGCCACGGAAGGACCGTGGCCGCCTAGCCCACAGGAGGTGAGCACGTCTTGCGTCACTATGAAGTCATGGTGATCCTCGATCCCAGCCTCGAGGAGCGCACCGTCGCCCCGTCTCTCGACACGTACCTGAACGTGATCCGGACCGCGGGTGGCTCGGTGGAGAAGACCGACGTGTGGGGCCGCCGGCGCCTCGCGTACGAGATCAACAAGAAGGCCGAGGGCATCTACGCCGTCGTCGACCTCCAGGCGACGCCGGAGGCCGTGGCCGAGCTGGACCGTCAGCTCCGACTCAACGAGTCGGTGCTGCGCACCAAGGTCATTCGCCCGGAGATGCGCTGAGCATCTAGACCCGGCACGTCCGGATCAAGCCTCATCCGCGCTGTCGGAGGGCTCTGAGAGCCTGTACGACACAACGATGAGTGCGCGAGGAGATGGTCATGGCAGGAGACACCACCATCACGGTCATCGGCAACCTGACCGATGACCCCGAGTTGCGGTTCACCCCCTCCGGTGCCGCGGTCGCCAAGTTCCGGGTCGCCTCGACGCCCCGGTTCATGGACAAGGCGTCCGGCGAGTGGAAGGACGGCGAGCCGCTGTTCCTCTCGTGCACGGTCTGGCGCCAGGCCGCCGAGAACGTCGCCGAGTCGCTGCAACGCGGCGCCCGGGTGATCGTGTCCGGCCGGCTGCGTCAGCGGTCGTACGAGACCCGCGAGGGTGAGAAGCGCACCGTCATCGAGCTGGAGGTCGACGAGATCGGCCCGTCCCTGCGCTACGCCACGGCGAAGGTGCAGAAGATGTCCCGCTCCGGTGGCGGAGGCGGCGGCTTCGGCGGTGGTGGCGGTGGTGGCCAGGGTGGCGGCGGAGGCAACTTCGACGACCCCTGGGCCTCGGCTGCCCCGGCCCCCTCCCGCGCTGGTTCGGGCGGCGGAAACTTCGACGAGGAGCCCCCGTTCTGATGGCGCCGAGCGCCCGCGATCGCAAACCAGGAGCAAGAGCAATGGCGAAGGCTGCGGCACTGCGCAAGCCGAAGAAGAAGGTGAACCCGCTCGACAAGGACGGGATCACCTATATCGATTACAAGGACACCGCGCTGCTGCGCAAGTTCATCTCCGACCGCGGCAAGATCCGCGCTCGACGGGTGACCGGCGTGACCTCGCAGCAGCAGCGGCAGATCGCCCGTGCGGTCAAGAACGCCCGTGAGATGGCGCTCCTGCCCTACACGGCCACGGCGCGCTGAGGGGAGGCACGGACATGAAGATCATCCTTACCCAGGAGGTGTCCGGCCTCGGCTCTCCGGGCGACATCGTCGAGGTGAAGGACGGCTTCGGCCGTAACTACCTGCTGCCGCAGGGCTTCGCGATCGCCTGGACCAAGGGCGCCGAGAAGCAGGTCACGGTCATCAAGCGGGCCCGCTCGGCCCGCGAGGTCCGCGACCTCGACCACGCCAACGAGATCAAGGGCCAGCTCGAGGGCCTGAAGGTCAACCTGAAGGCGCGCGCCGGCGACGGCGGCCGGCTCTTCGGCTCGGTCACCCCGGCCGAGATCGTCGACGCCGTCAAGGCCGCCGGCGGTCCGACCCTGGACCGCCGCCGGCTGGAGACGCCCGGCCACATCAAGTCGCTCGGCGCCTACCCGGTCAGCATCCGGCTGCACCCCGAGGTGACCGCCAAGTTCGACCTGCACGTGGTCAACGGCTGACACCCACCGCACCACGGAAGGGCCCGCACCGGTCGACCGGTGCGGGCCCTTCCCGCTTCCCGTCGACCGAACCCCGCACGAGCGTCAGCCGATCGCCTGACCGGTCACCGCGCTGATCACCACCGTGGACAACCCGCCACCCACCACGGCCGCCGCCAACGCCACCGTCGCCGAGCGCCACGTCGTCCCGACCTGCCGCAGCAGCACCGCCACCACGAGACTGCTCACCAACGCGAGCCCGAACCGCGGCGCCGCCGTCGACAACGACGCGAACGCGTGCGCCCGGGGCGAGTCGCAGCCACCGCCGCTGATGTCGGTCACGCACCCCGGCGGCGGCTGCCCGTCGAGGAACACCAGACCGAAGAAGAGCAGCACCGCCGGCACCAGGTAGCAGGCCGCCGTGTAGACCAACGGTCGCAGCGGACCACCCGGGTCCGGGTCCAGCAGGTCGTCCTCCAGCCGCCGGCCCCACGAGCCGCCGACCGTGTCCCTCCCCCGCCGCAACGCGGCGCCGCCCGACCCGACCGGCTCCACCGGCCGGCGACGGGGCGCGGGCCGCGGACGCGGAGCGGGATACGCCACCATCGGCGACCGTGGCGCCGACGTCGGCGTCTCCATCCAGCGGGGATCGTCACCCGCCAGGCGGGTGCCCGACCAGAACTCCTCCATCCGCTCCGGCGACGCCCAACCCTCCCGGACCGGGGGCGTCGTACGGTCCCACGAGTCGACCTCCGGGTAGCGGTCGCCGGCGTCCCGCACCCGGTCGAGGTGACCGGTGTCGGTGAAGCGGTCCCACTCGCCGGTGTGCTCCGTCCGGTCCCACCGGTCCTCCGGCCGCTCCCACCCGTTGCCGGTGGCGGCCCGACCCCAGGCGTGCACGCCCGACGCGTCCCACGGGTCGACCGCAGGCTGCTCCACCGGCGCCGGCTCGACCGCCCGGCCCCGCTCCCACGGGTCGACCGCGGGCGGGGGCCAGGAGGAACCCGACGTCGACCGCCCGGTCCGCCGGGTCGGCCGTTCGGCCTGCCACCCGCCGGCCGCACCGTCCGGGCTCGCCTCCTCCGGCAGCCCCGACCAGGTCACCTCCGGCCTGCGGGTCGCCGCCCGGCGAGGACGGCTCCGTGGCGCCGTGCCCGACACCGGCTCGTCCTCGCCCTCGGCCCGCCTGCTCCCGACGTACCCCCGCTCCTGCGGTGCGTCCAGGGTCCACTCGGCGGTGTGGTCCGACACCGGCCCGGCGCCGATCGCCCGCAGCTCGCGGCGGTCGTCGTCGCGACGACGACCGCCGGCGGACCGCCGACCACCGCCCGAGGACGGCGACCCGACCTCGTCGCCGTCGTCGTCCGGCGCGGCGTGCCGACCACCGCCGTCGGCCCGGCTGATCCCCGATTCGACCGCCCACCGTGGCAGGTAGGCGTCCACCGGCTCCTCCTGGCCACGCTCGATCGCCCGCCGCCGGCTCGGAGTGCGGTGGCGCTCCGGCGCATACGAGTCGACCCGACGCGGAGCGGCGGAGGTGTCCCAGGAACCGCCCGGCCGGCGCTCGCGCGGGGTGTCCTCCCCGCCTGCCCAGTCCCGGTGTCTCACGGCCGGAGCGTGACCCTTCTCAACCCGAAAGTGCAATCCGCTGGCCAGGTGCAGCCGTTCGCAGCGATAGTACGGGACGAACGGCGACAAGGCTCGACCTGAAATCTTCCGTCCACAGGGTGGGGATGGGAAAAGCCCAGGTCAGGAGCGAGAGCGTCGGAATTCCCCATCACTTTTCCACACCCTGTGCACACCCTGCGCACATGCCGCTCCCCCTGCGTCCACAGGTTGTCCCGAGGCTCGTCCACCGGCCCGGTTGGTGGCTGACCTCGGGTTCCGTATCGTGGCCAGCGACCGCCGGGCGATGACCCCCGATCGACCGGAGGGGTCGGCGGAAGTTGTCACACCCCGGCGATAGAGCTGGACTCGATCCGACGCAGCAAGGGGGGAACCCGTGTCGGTCACCGACGAGACGCGCGCGGAACGGACTGGGGGGCAACCGTCCGAGCCGCCGCACCGGGACGCCTCCTTCGAGAAGACCCCACCCCAGGACGTCGCCGCCGAGCAGTGCGTCCTCGGCGGGATGCTGCTCTCCAAGGACGCCATCGCGGATGTCGTGGAGATCCTCAAGACCAACGACTTCTACCGCCCGG
Organism: Micromonospora sp. NPDC050980; assembly: GCF_040653835.1. Classification (NCBI taxonomy): domain Bacteria; kingdom Bacillati; phylum Actinomycetota; class Actinomycetes; order Micromonosporales; family Micromonosporaceae; genus Micromonospora; species Micromonospora sp. NPDC050980. Next base: position 58,731 of record NZ_JBFAGS010000012.1, read on the forward strand.
TGCACGCCACCATCTTCGACGCGATCCTCGACATCTACGGCCGGGGCGAGCCCGCCGACCCGATCACCGTGGCGGCGGCGCTCGCCGACTCCGGCGATCTCGCCCGGATTGGCGGCGCGCCCTACCTGCACACCCTGATCGCGAGCGTGCCCACCGCCGCCAACGCCGCCTACTACGCCCGCATCGTCGGCGAGCGGGCCGTGCTCCGCCGGCTGGTCGAGGCGGGCACCCGGATCGTGCAGCTCGGCTACGGCACCGGGCCGAGCGGCAGCCGCGACGTGGACGACATCGTCGACCTCGCCCAGCAGGCCGTCTACGAGATCACCGAGAAGCGGGTCAGCGAGGACTTCGCCGTCCTGGCCGACATGCTCCAGCCGACACTCGACGAGATCGAGGCGGTCGGCGCCCAGGGCGGCGTGATGACCGGCGTGCCGACCGGCTTCACCGACCTCGACCGCCTGCTCAACGGCCTGCACGCGGGGCAATTGATCATTGTGGCCGGCCGGCCTGGTTTGGGCAAGGCGCTCGCCCTCGACACCCCCCTGCCCACGCCGGAAGGCTGGACCACCATGGGCACGGTACGCGCGGGCGACCGGCTGCTCGCGGCGGACGGCACGCCGACCACCATCACCGACGTCTTCGACGTGATGTACGACCGCCCCTGCTACGAGGTCGAGTTCTCCGACGGCTCCGTCATCGTGGCGGACGCCGAGCACCTGTGGAAGACCACCACCCGAGCCAGTCGCCGGCAGCCCGAGTCGGGTCCCCGCCGACACTGGCCCGAGGCGGCGCTGTCGAGAGTGCGTGCGGTCGAAGCGGCGGCGTCCGTCGAGCCGCAGCGCCTGGTCACTCTCGCGGAGACGTTGCAGCAGGTCGGCCCCGAGTTCCGAAACGTGCTGCACACCGTGGCCCGCCAGGTCGGCCCGAACGGCCGGGTCGCCCGGCCGGTGACCCGGGCCGGCAAGGTACGCAACCGGACAGCGCCCGGCTACCCGGTGGGTGCGCTCGTCCCTGGACTCCGCCAGCGGGCCGAGAAGCAGGTGGACGACGGCTCCCGGACGGTGCACGGCGGAGTCGTCACGACTGCGCAGATCGCCGCCACACTTCGCACGGACACTGCGGACCGACGCCTCAACCATGCTGTGGAGAACTGCGCCCCCCTCCAACTTCCGGAACGCGAGCTGGTGGTTCCCCCGTACACCCTCGGGGTGTGGCTCGGCGACGGCCACACCGGCGCCAGCCGGTTCACCAGCGCGGACGCCGAGATGGTCGACCTGGTGGCCCGGGACGGCTTCCTGGTGCGGCCGAGTGGCCCGATGGTCTACACGGTCCTGCTGTCCACCGTCGCGCCCACGACGGACCGCACCTGTGTCGACTGCGGCGGCTCCACCCGAGCGCTGCGCGAGAACGGGACGGTCCGCCGCTGCGCTGAGTGCCACGACCGGGGCGGCTCGTTCCTGGCACTGCTCCGCCGGGTCGGGGTGGCCTTCGACAAGCACATCCCGCAGGACTATCTACGAGCCTCCGAGGCTCAGCGTCGGGCGCTCCTCGCCGGGCTGATGGACACCGACGGCACCGTGGCACCGACCGGGAACCTCCAGTACACGTCCACCTCGAAGCGGTTGATCGAGGGGGTGCGGGAGCTCGTGGTCAGTCTGGGCTACCGATGCACGCTCGCCGAGCGGAGGGTGCCTGGCCGAACCGAGGACTCGTCGATCGCCTACACGGTCAACTTCGCGACCCCGGAGCCGGTCTTCCGGCTGGAACGGAAGCGGGCTGCGCACCTGGCCCGGCGACGGACGTCCTCGGACGTGTGTTCCCACTCCCGCTTTGTCGTGGCCGTCCGACCGGTAGCCAGTGTTCCGGTGCGTTGCGTGACCGTCGACAATCCCGCCCATCTCTACCTGGCGGGCCGGTCGATGATCCCGACCCACAACAGCACGGCGAGCATGGACTTCGCCCGGAACGCAGCGATTCGCGCCAACCAGGCCGCGGCCATCTTCTCGCTGGAGATGAGCAAGGTCGAGATCGTCATGCGACTCCTCTCGGCCGAGGCGCGGGTGCCGCTGCACGTGCTGCGCAGTGGGCAGCTCTCCGACGACGACTGGACCAAGCTGGCCCGCTGCATGGGAGAGATCAGCGAGGCGCCGCTCTTCGTCGACGACACCCCGAGCATGAACCTGATGGAGATCCGGGCGAAGGCGCGCCGGCTCAAGCAGAAGCACGACCTGAAGCTGATCGTCGTCGACTATCTCCAGCTGATGACCTCGCCGAAGCGCACCGAGAGCCGGCAGCAGGAGGTCGCGGACCTGTCCCGTGGCTTGAAGCTGCTGGCCAAGGAGGTCGAGTGCCCGGTGATCGCGGTGAGTCAGCTGAACCGTGGCCCCGAGCAGCGTACCGACAAACGACCGCAACTGTCCGATTTGCGGGAATCGGGCTGCCTCACGGCGGAGACGAGACTGATCAGGGCCGACAACAACTCTGAGGTGACGCTCGGTGAGCTCCTAGCCGACAAGACGAAGGAAATCCCGGTATGGGCCTTGGACGACAGTCTCCGTTACACAGCTCGAACACTGACCCACGCTTTCCCCAGTGGAACGCGGGAGGTGTTCCGGATGACCCTCGCTTCCGGCAAGCAGATCGAGGCCACCGCGAATCACCCCTTCCTCACGTTCGGCGGGTGGACGCCGTTGGCTGAGCTCGCGGCGGGGTCGCGGATCGCCGCTCCCCGGCACATCCCGCCGCCCTTGGCCGTCCAGCCCTGGAACGAATCCGAGGTGGTCCTGCTGGCTCACCTGCTGGGGGACGGCTCGTTCGTCCGACGTCAGCCGATCCGTTACGCCAGTTGCGACGAGACCAACCTGACGGCCGTGACGGAGGCCGCCCGGCGCTTCGGGATCACGGCCGTACGTGACGACTACGCGGCTGCCCGAGTAACCACCCTCCGCCTACCAGCTCCTTTCCGACTCGCCCGAGGGCGGCGGAATCCGATCGCCGAGTGGCTGGACGGGTTGGGTCTGTTCGGGCTTCGGTCCCACGAGAAGTTCGTACCCGCAGCGGTGTTCGGCCTGCCGAAGGAGCAGATCACTCTCTTCCTGAAGCACCTGTGGGCCACTGACGGGTCGGTGACCGTGAACAAGTCCGGTCGAGGCGGACGCATCTACTTCTCCTCCACCTCACGGCGAATGCTGGAGGACATCTCACGCCTGTTGCTCCGCTTCGGGATCTCATCGCGACTCAGGGAGGTTCCGGTAGCACGGCACCGGCCGCAGTACACGCTCGACGTCTCCGGTCGCGATGACCAGCTCCGTTTCCTTCGTGAGATCGGCGTGCGCGGTGAGCGCGCCAACGGTTGCGCCGCGTTGCTGGCAAGCCTCGAGGTCATGGTGAGCAATCCGAACGTGGACACCGTGCCCAGGGAGGTGTGGACGCGGGTACGAGAGGTGCTGACCGAGCGGAAGATGAGCCACCGGCAGTTCGCGGCTGCTGTCGGCACCAAGTTCTGCGGCAGCACGATGTGGAAGCGCGCACCCAGCCGATCACGCCTAGCCAGGATCGCGACGGTGTTGGACTCGGCCGACCTCGATCTGCACGCGACGAACGACGTCTTCTGGGACGAGATCGTCTCGATCGAGCCGGTTGGTGAAAAGGATGTCTTCGACGCGACGGTGCTGGGCACGCACAACTTCATCGCCAACGGCATCGCCGCTCACAACTCGATCGAGCAGGATGCCGACGTGGTGATTCTGCTGCACCGTGACGACTACTACGACAAGGAGTCGCCCCGAGCGGGCGAGGCGGACTTCATCGTCGCCAAGCACCGGAACGGGCCGACCGACACGGTGACGGTCGCGGCTCAGCTGCACCTGTCGCGATTCGTGGACATGGCCATCGTCTGACCGACGTCGGTCACCGACCCACTCCTACCCAACGGCTCGATCTGAACCCGGGCCGGTCAGCCGAGCAGCGGGAACCAGCCCGCCGCCTCGCCCAGCTCGAACCGGTCCCGGTCGGTCAGCGGCACCCGCCCGGTGGCCTTGAGCAGATACTCGTGTTCGTCCCAGCCGACCGGGCGTACCGCCTCGTCGGGCAGCAGACCGTCCATCGTGGTCACTGCCACCCGGGTCGGGCCGGCCGCCGGCCGCGGCGCGCCCGGCAGATCCACCACCAGGTCGAGGTGGTGCACGACCGCCTCGGTGGTCAGGGTGGCGAGCAGATCGGGTACGCGCAGCACGTGCCCCTGGGTGGTGACGTGCCCGTCCGGGTCCGCGGCTGCGGCCGCGCGCGCGGCGGCCGGGGCGGTGTCGGACCAGATCCGCACCACACCGGTGGGCCGGTCGAAGGCGGCGGCCGACCGGCGGGCCCACCACGCGTGCTTCGCGTCGGCCCCGTCGTCGCCGCCGGGCGTGAACGACCGCCAGTAGCTGACGTCGTCCACGTCGGCCGGGCCGGGTGCCGGGCTGGCCAGGGCGACAAGCGCGCGCTGGGCGTCGCACAGCACGTGGAAGAGCAGGTCGGCGACGAGCCAGCCCCGGCAGCGGGTGGGTCGTTGCAGACCGGCGTCGTCGAGCGGGGCGACGGTCGCGGTGATGCCGTCGTACGCCTGGGCCAGCGCCTCGTGCTGCCGGATCGGGCTCATGCGGTGCAGCCTGCCACGACGCGCGACGGTCGGCACCGTGAGAAGGGGCCCCTTCTAGCGCCCAGGCGTTAACAGGGGGCCCCTCCTTACTCGCTCAGTCGAACAGCTCGCCGAGGAAGCCGTGCTTCTTCTTCTTGCGGTAGTGGCCGTGGTAGCCGTAGTGCTGCTGCCCGTGGCCGTACGCGGGCTGCGGGTAGCCGTGGCCGGGCGGCGGCGGAGGCGGCGGGGGAACGGCGCCGTAGCCGGGCTGCTGCGGGGCGGGCGGGGGCGGGTAGCCGGCTCCGGCGGGGGCGGCCTGCGGGGCGCCGCCGTGCTGCCGGTTCCAGTTCGCCTCGGCCTCGAACAGCTTCTCGAGTTCGCCGCGGTCGAGGAAGATGCCGCGGCACTCGCCGCACTGGTCGATGATCACTCCGCTGCGCTCGTACTGGCGCATCTCTCCGTGGCATTTGGGACAAGTGAGCTGCATGGCATCGACGGTACCGGGTGTTCTCACGCGGTGGCGGTCAGCGCGTGCGTCACCTCGTCGTCGGAGACCTCGTGGAAGTCGTCGTAGTAGGCCCCGACGGCGGCGAAGTCGGGCGGGAGTTGGCTGCTCACCACCGTGTCGGCGGTGGCGGCCAGCATCTCGTACGCCGGTGGGGAGCCGACCGGGACGGCGACGAGCACCCGGACGGCCCCGAGGCGGCGGGCGACCTGGACGGCGGCGCGGGCGGTGGCGCCGGTGGCGAGCCCGTCGTCGACGACGACCGCGGTGCGGCCGGTCAGGTCCAGCGGCGGCCGGCCCTGCCGGTAGCGCTGTTCGCGGCGTTCCAGCTCGGCCTGTTCGCGACGGCGCACCTGGGCACGGTCGTTCTCGCTGATCCGGCCGGCGACCGCGTCGTTGAGGACCTGCACGCCGCCGGGGCCCAGCGCGCCGTAGGCGACCTCGGGCGCCCACGGCACCCCGAGCTTGCGCACGACCAGCACGTCGAGGGGGGCGTGGAGGCGGTCGGCGATCACCCGGGCGACCGGTACGCCGCCGCGGACCAGACCGAGCACGATGACGTCGGGCCGGCCGACGAGGTCGGTGAGTCGCTCGGCGAGGTCCCGTCCCGCTTCGGTCCGGTCACGATAGGTGGTCATCCCTCAGGTGTACGCCTTCCCGCCGGGTCCCGCCGGGCGGTTGCCGCTAATGCCGGCCGCCCGGTTTTCCCCGGTCGAGGTCTCGGCGAGCGCCAGCGCCGGGGCGAGCACCAGCAGGGCGACCGGGTAGAGCAGGTAGCCGAAGCGGGTGGAGGGCATCAGACCGATCGCGGCGAGCAGCCCGTACCCGCAGATGAGGGCGGTGGCGGCGGCGGTGCGGGGCGGGCGGCGCAGCAGCCGGACGGCGATCGCCAGGCCGACCGCGACGAGCAGCGCGGCGGCGACCGCCCGCCCGGCGGGCAGCGTCTCGGCGATCAGGTGCCCGGGGAGCGGGGACTGGGCCGGGCTGGTGACCAGGCCGTGGCCGAGCGGGAAGCGCAGCACGTTCTCGACAAGCGCGTCGGAGTCGACGAGCAGCACCGGGAGCAGGGCGAGGACGGGCAGGCCGAGGGCGCCGAGCGCGGTGCGGGTGCCGGCCCGTCGGGTGGCGGCCCAGCAGACCAGCACGAGCGCGACCGGCCAGGCGAAGAGTTTCAGGGCGCCGGCGGCTCCGACCGCGAGGCCGGCGCGGCCGGGCCGGCCGGCGGCGGCGAGCGCGAGGGCGAGCAGGCAGAGCGCGAGTACGGGGAGGTCGTCGCCGCCGGTCGCGAGCGTGAGCGCGCTGACGGGCAGGACGGTGGCGGCCTGGACGGCGCGCAGCACGGCGGCGCGGCGGCGCGGCGTGGTCGCACCCCCGTCGGCGCGCAGCGTGGCGACCAGAGTGGCGAGGGCGAGCGCGGTGGCCACGGCGAACCAGACGCGGGCGTCGGTCCACCAGGCGTCGGCGGCGGCCCGGGGCAGCCCGAACAGCGCCATGCCCGGCTGGTAGGGGGTGTAGCCGAGGAGCTGCTCACCGGGGGGCAGGGCGGTGATCGCGTCTGGCCCGAGGTAGGGCGTGCCGTGTTCGGCGAGGCGGATGCCCGCGTGTTCGACCACGATCACCTCCTCCTGGGCCCGGTCGGTGCGGCCGGCCGCCCGCTGGACGCTCTGCACGACGACCGGCAGCAGCGCGGTGGTGGCCCAGGTGAGACCGGTGACCGCCCAGCGGGCGGGCAGCCCGGCCAACGGTGTGCGAGGGTCGCGGTGGCGGGCGAGGAGCTGGGCGGTCGCGGCGAGCGTGGCGAGGGCGTACCCGACGGTCGCGACCGCGCCCCAGGCGCGGTGCGGGGACAGCGTGGAGGTGGCGGCGGTGACCGCGGCGAAGGCGGCGGCGGTGGCGTAGAGGGCCAGGTCGAGGGCGAGCCCATCGGCGGCGGTGTCGAGCCTCGACAGGCGGCGGGTGGCGGGGCTGGCCGGCTCGGCCTTGGCGGTCACGCGGGCCAGTCTGGCAGACCGGCGGGCTGGCCCGGCCGGGTCGTCAGGGGTGGCGGGCGTCGGTCGCGGCGGGCGGGCCGGGGCGGTTGCGGGCGTTGCCGGCGCGGCGGCCGGGCAGGCGGATGACGGCGCCGGCGTCGTGCAGCGGCCGGGCAAGCGCGCCCGGGCGACCGCCGGCGCCGCGCTGGAGCGCGGCGAGCAGCGCACCGGCGGACAGCGGCCGGGCGAACAGGTGGCCCTGCCCGGCCGCGCAGCCCAGTTCCCACAACGCGCGGCGTTGCGGCTCGCTCTCCACGCCCTCGGCGACCACCGTGAGGTCGAGGCTGCGGCCCAGGTCGAGGGTGGAGCGGATGACGGCGGCGGCCTCGGGCGCGGCCTCCATGGCGGTGACGAAACTGCGGTCGATCTTGAGTTCGTGGACCGGGATGCGGGAGAGCAGCGACAGCGACGAGTAGCCGGTGCCGAAGTCGTCGAGGGCCAGCCGGACGCCGGAGTCGCGCAGCCGGCTGAGCACCCGGTCGACCACGTCGAGCTGGCTGAGGGTGAGCGTCTCGGTGAGTTCCAGCACCAGCCGGTCCGGAGGGATGTCGTGGGCCCGCAGCCGGGCCAGCACCGCGCCGGGGAAGCGGGCGTCGAGGAGGCTGCGAGGTGACACGTTCACCGAGACGGGCAGGTCGAAACCGGCGTCGCGCCACGAGCCGGCGGCGATCAGCGCCTGGTCGAGGATGGCTTCGGCGAACGCGGGCAGCAGCCCGGAGCGTTCCACCGCTTCGAGGAAGCGCAGCGGGTCGATCAGACCGTGGGTGGGATGGTGCCAGCGGGCCAGCGCCTCGGCGCCGACGACCTGGCCGCTGCCCAACTCGACGATGGGCTGGAAATTGACAGTGAACTCGTGGTCGGCGACGGCCCGGGGCAGTTCCCCGCCGAGGGTGAGCCGGTTCAGGTCGGCGGTGTCGCGCGTCGCCGCGTACGTGGCGGTCCGCTGGCCGGCGCGTTTGGCCTGGTACATCGCCACGTCCGCGCGGCGGAGCAGTTCCGGCATCCCGCCGGTGGCGGGGGCGGCGGCGATACCGCCGCTGGCTTCCACACTGATCCGCATGCCGTCCAGGTCGAGCGGGTCGTGCAGGGTGGCGAGCAGGGCCTCGGCGCGGTGCGCGGCGACCGCCGGGGCGGGCAGGCCACGCAGGAGCACGGCGAACTCGTCGCCGCCGAGCCGGGCGACCAGGTCGTCCGGGCGGGCCGCGTCGCGCAGCCGGCCGGCGACCTGGATGAGCACCTGGTCGCCGGCACCGTGCCCCAGGGTGTCGTTGACCTCCTTGAAATGGTTGAGGTCGATCAGCACCAGAGCGGTGACGCCCTCGGCGTGCCGGGTGGTGAGCTGCGCGGTGCCCTCGTCGAGCAGGTGGCGGCGGTTGGACAGGCCGGTGAGGGCGTCGTGGGTGGCGGCGTAGGCGTTGTCGGCGGCGATGCGGGCGAGTTCGGCGTACGCCTGGGCGTTGCGGACCGCCGTGCACAGGGCGGAGGCGAAGGTACGCAGGGTGTACTGCTCCCGCTCGGAGAGCTCGACCGGCCCGGCGAAGCGGAGCCGCAGCTCGCCGGTGTTCTCGGTGCGGTCGTGGCCCTCCAGCGAGACCGGCACGATCCGGCCGGCCGTCTCGCTGGGCCGCGGCGCGGTCCCGTCGTAGGTGATCCCGGCCGCGCCGCCCCGCACGGTGCGTCCGCCCTCGCGCAGCTCGATCTCCACCTCGTCGGCGGAGAAGAGTTCGGCCGCCTCGGTGACGGCGGTGGTCAGCACCTGGTCGAGGTCGACCACGTTGAGCGCGTCGGTGGTGCGGGCGAGCCGCTGCCAGGCCTGCTGCTCGGTGCGGGTGCGAATCCGGGTGGAGTAGGCCAGGTGCAGGCTGAGCACCAGGGGCGGCACGGCGAGCAGTAGCCGGGGGTCGATCGACAGGATCGCCAAAGTGCATACGGCGACTACGAAGCGCACCACGAAGCCGGCTATGCGCAGGTCGAGATTCGTGAGGAACTGCCGGCGCACGTGGGTGCCGGAGGCAAGCGCGATGACCGGGATGGCGAGCAGGTCGTCGATGACCGCGACGGCCAGGTAGGCGATGGCGAGCGGTGCGAGCATGCCGAACGGGTGAAGCGGAGGCCACGTCCATTGCAGGAGTGTGAGGGTGAGACCTGCGCCGAAGGCCACCAGGACGTTCTTGCCGATCCCGAAGGCGATCTTGATCGGCGAGAGTTGGAGCGAGGCGAGCGCGATTCCGACGACGGTGCACAGCACCACCCAGGGCAGCGGGATGACCGCGGCACCGATGACGATGGCGGTCTCGTTCCAACTGATGGACTGCGTGGTGGATCGGATCCGGATGCGGGCCTTCACCAGAGTGCCGACCGCGATCATGAAGGTCAGCATCACCAGGATGGCGACGTCGTAAGCCGAGGCGGGAATCGAGTCGACGAGTGCGCCGGGAAGTGATGTCAGCACCACCACTGCTGCCGCCACGACGACGAGACCGACTAGCAGCCGTAGCCGCCTGTCGGTCTCGATCTCGCGTCGCTGGGAAGAATTCACGCCGCTCCCAGGTGCTGCGCCGGCTGTGGCAAGAGCCTACCTCGGACGCCCTGTGATGCTGGTTCTGCTTTCAGTTCCAGTCGGTCCCACGCATGTTCCTGCCTCCTCCGATCGTCGGCGCCCGGGATTTTCCGGCGCGGCTTCTGACGAAGAAAGATTAAGTCAGGAACGTGGTGTTTAGAAAAAAATATGTAACTATATGCAATATGCGCAAATAGGTTGGCTTGTCGCAACTATCCGTTTGCAGAAGAGTGCGGAGCGCGTCTAATCCTTTCCTTTCCGTACCGACTCCATCGCGGACCGCAACTGTCCCTACCTGCCCCGCCGTTGGGCTTCATCAGTCTCACCGCAATGCGTCGACATCTCATCCGCACTTCAGCCGGGTTTGACTCCGGTTCAGGGGAAGGTACCCCGTGCATGGCCGGTCGGCGGGCAGGCGTAGGGGTGGGCCTAGGGGCCGCGAGGAGATTCGTGGCGGAGCCGGAAATCAGCGCAATCCCTTTCCGCTGGGCCAGGTCGAGATGCCAGTCGAGCGGCGCTAATCGGGCCTGCTCCGTCCGAATGGCCCGGGCGCACAGCCGGTATGCTGCTTGCGTCGTACCCGCCGGATAGGGTCGGGCGGTGACCGAACCCGCGCAGCTCACCCACGTCGATCCGGCCGGCGCGGCCCGGATGGTCGATGTCTCCGCCAAGCCGGTCTCCGGCCGGCTCGCGGTCGCCGCTGGCCGGCTCCGCACCACCGCCGAGGTGGTCGACCTGTTGCGCCGCGACGGCCTGCCCAAGGGCGACGCGCTCGCGGTCGGCCGGCTCGCCGGGATCATGGGGGCGAAGCGCACCCCCGACCTGATCCCGCTCTGCCACCCGATCGCACTGCACGGCGTCACCGTCGACCTGCACCTCACCGACGACACCGTGGAGATCACCGCGACCGCGCGGACGGCCGACCGCACCGGGGTGGAGATGGAGGCGCTGACCGCCGTGGCCGTCGCCGGGCTGGCCCTGGTCGACATGGTCAAGGCGGTCGACCCGGCCGCCTCGGTGGACGCCGTCCGGGTGCTCCGCAAGTCCGGCGGCAAGACCGGCGAGTGGGCCCGGCCGGAGGACCGGCCGTGATCCGGGCGCGGGTGGTCGTGGCGTCGAACCGGGCCGCCGCCGGGGTCTACGAGGACACCAGTGGCCCGCTGCTCGTCGCCGGCCTGCGGGAGTTCGGTTGCACGGTGGACGCGCCGGTGGTGGTGCCCGACGGCGACCCGGTCGGCGACGCTCTGCGCGCCGCCCGGGACGAGGGTGTCGACGTGGTGTTGACCAGCGGTGGCACCGGCATCACCCCGACCGACCGCACCCCCGAGGTGACCGGTGCGCTGCTCGACTACGAGATCCCCGGCATCGCCGAGGCGATCCGGGCGCACAGCCGCGACGCGGTGCCCACCGCCGCGCTGTCCCGTGGCCTGGCCGGGGTCTGCGGTCGGATGCTCGTGGTCAACCTGCCGGGCTCGCGCGGCGGGGCGCGGGACGGGCTGGCCGTGCTCGGGCCGATCCTGCGGCACGCGGTCGACCAGCTTCGCGGCGGCGACCACTGAACCCCCGAGCGGCGTGCCCCGGCGTTAGGCTCGCCGGATGAGCACGGAAACCGAAGCCGCCGCGGCCGAGGTGGGCGCGCCCCCGCCGGCCGGGTGGGAGGAGGCCCGCTCCCGGGTGTACGCGGTAGGTCTCTCCGCCGCGCTCCCGGCGGTCGCCCGGCCGCTGGCCGACACCGACGGGCAGACCCTGGCCGAGCCGCTGACCACGCGGACCGACCTGCCGGCGTTCCCCACCTCCAGCGTGGATGGCTGGGCGGTGCGCGGGGCGGGGCCGTGGCAGGTGGTCGGCCGCGTGCTCGCCGGGCACACCGCGCCCCCGCTGGCGGCGGACGGCACCACCGTGGAGATCGCCACCGGCGCGATGGTCCCCGCCGGCACGACCGCGATCCTGCGGATCGAGGAGTCGACCCGGGCGGCGGACGGCCGGGTGGCGGGCACGCCCCGGCCGCATCCGGAGTGGCGCGAGCCGGGCGAGGAGGCACACCTCGGCGAGGAGCTGTTGCCCGCCGGCACACCTGTCGACCCGGCGGTGATCGGCCTGGCCGCGTCCTGCGGGCACGACACCCTGCGGGTCCGCCGTGCCCCCCGGGCCGCGCTGCTGGTCTTCGGCGACGAGCTGCTCACCTCGGGCACGCCGGGCGCCGGCCGGGTTCGTGACGCGCTCGGCCCGTCGGTGCCCGCCTGGCTGCGCCGCTACGGCTGCCAGGTGCGGGCCGGCGACGTGGTGGGGCCGGTCGCCGACACCCTGCCCGCGCACGTCGCGGCGTTGCGCGGCGCGCTCGCCAACGCCGACCTGGTCTGCACCACCGGCGGCACCATGCACGGCCCGGTCGACCACCTGCACCCGACGCTGGAGGCGCTCGGCGCGGACTACGTGGTCAACACCGTGGCGGTGCGCCCCGGCTTCCCGATGCTGCTCGCCCGGCTGGTCGACGGCGACGGCCGGGTGCGCTTCGTCGCCGGCCTGCCGGGCAACCCGCAGTCGGCGGTGGTGGCCCTGGTTTCCCTCGTCGCCCCCCTGCTGGCCGGTCTCACCGGCCGGCCGATGCCGGTGCTGCCGCAGGTCACCCTGGCGGAGCCGATCCCCGGGCGCGGGGACCACACCCACCTCGCGCTGGCCCGCTGGGACCGGGTCGCCGGCACCGCCCACCCGGTGCGGCACGTCGGCTCGGCGATGCTGCGCGGCCTGGCCGGCGCGGACGGCTTCGCGGTGATCCGGCCCGGCACCAGCGGCGCGGTGGGCGACCGGGTTCCGCTCGTGCCACTGCCGTTGACCTCGGGGGAGCGCTCATGACCGTGGAGGCTCGCGTGGTGCTCGGCACGGTCACCGACCGGCCGCTCGACCTGGCCGCGCACGAGGCGGCGGTCGCCGACCGCCGCGCCGGTGCGGTGGTCTCCTTCCAGGGCGTGGTCCGCGACCACGACCACGGGCGGGCGGTCACCCGACTGGAATACGAGGGTCACCCCTCCGCGGAGGCGGTGCTGCGTGAGGTGGCGGCCGAGATCGCCGCCGACCCGGCGGTCCACGCGGTGGCGGTGTCGCACCGGGTCGGCCCGCTGGAGATCGGGGACGTAGCCCTGGCCGCGGCCGTCAGCACCGCGCACCGGGCGGCGGCGTTCGCGGCCTGCGCCCGGCTTGTCGACGAGGTGAAGGCGCGGCTGCCGATCTGGAAACGGCAGGTCTTCGACGACGGCACCGAGGAATGGGTGAACTGCCCCTGAGTCGGGCCGCCGCTCAGCGCCGGGCGGCGGGCTGGGCGGTGCGGGGCAGCCGGTCGGCATGGAAGGCCGGTTCGGCGCCGGGGCGCCAGGGCAGCGCCGCGACCAGCAGGATCAGCGCGATGGCCAGGGAGTTCTCCATCAACGCGCCGAACAGGCCGTCCTGATAGTGGGACACCTCGGGGAGTTGGTGCTCGTACGGCCAGATCGGCGAGATCAGGAACAGCAGGTAGAGCCCGAGCGCGCCGGCCGCGTGCCGGAGCCCGGTCAGCGTGGGATACCAGATCGGCGGGCGTAGCGCGGGTACACCGTTCGTCACCGGCGGCGCGTTGCCGCGCAGCGGCAGGCCACGGCTGGCGTCGCGGCGGCGTACCGCGGCGTCGGCCAGCACCACGACCGCCGGGATCACCCAGACCAGATGGTGCGACCAGGAGATCGGGCTGATCACGTTGGCTGTGAGCCCGACCAGCGTGAACGCGGTCAGCTCGTCGCCGTCGGCGCGGGCGCTGATCGCCCGGGACAGACCCAGCGCCAGCACCAGCACCGAGAACGCGAGCCAGAGCAGCCCGGGCGTCTCGATCGAGTCGTAGAGCCGGGCCAGCAGGCCGGCGAGGGACTGGTTGGCGGTCATGTCGGCGGCGCCGACCCGCTCGGTCTGCCACAGCACGTCGGTGAAGTAGGTGCGGGACTCCGCGCCGACCACGCCGAACGTCCCGAGTGTCACGCCGACCGCGGTGGCGACCGCGATCCACGCCGCCCGCCACTGGCGGGTGAGCATCAGGTAGCCGATGAACAGCGCCGGGGTGAGCTTGACGGCGGTGGCGAGCCCGATGCCGACCCCGGCCCAGGCGCCGCTGTAGACGAAGCGGGCCAGCGGCGTCTGGGCGGTCTCGTGGTGGGTGCCGCGCCTGGCCCGCCAGCGCAGACCCACGAGGTCCGCCATGATCAGTGCGAACAGCAGCAGGTTGACCTGGCCGTAGCCGAGGGTCTCCCGGGACGGCTCGATGGCCACGGCGAGCGGGGTGGCGATGCCGACGGTGAACCAGAGCGACCAGCCGAGCCGGTCCACGATGGGACGCAGCAACGCCGCCAGCACGACGGCGAGCACACCGATGCTGGCCAGCGCGTTGACGAACCCGGCGGCGTCCACCGGCAGCCAGGACATCGGCAGCATGACCAGGCCGGCGAACGGCGGGTAGGTGAAGCCGAGGGTGGTCGAGGGCGCGACGAAGTCGTACAGCTCGTTGCCGTTCGCCCACCACACCACAGCGCCGTGGTAGATCTTCATGTCGAAGAAGTTGTACGGCCGGCCGAAGGCGCCGATGGCGAGCCAGGCGGCGTACGCCACGGCGGCCACGACGCCGGCGCGTACGGCGATCCGTTGGTCGACCCCGAGGACGACGCGGGGGGCCGGTGTGAGGCGGTTGGTCCGTCTACCGACTGTCGTCGGCATGGCGTGGCCACCCCCGTACCAAGGTCGTCGTGCCCGTCCAGGTCCGGAACGGAGCCTAGAACGGTGCCTCACGATGCTGCCTCCCGCGTTACGCGACCGTGTCCGATCCCACACGTGTTTGCGACATTTCCGCCGCGTTAACGGGTCTCGGACGGTTCAGGTGATTGGTGGCCTTGCGGGGGGTGGTGGCCGTGCGGGTGCAGGTCAGCCGGGCATCCGGCGCGCGGTTGCCGCGGAGCGTACGGCGATCTTCGCCTCGCGGCGGGCGGTGCGGACCGCGCGCTTGACCGACCGGCGCGAGTGGTCGATCCGGTGGCCGGCGCGCCAGCGCAGGCCCGGCCTGCCCTCGGTGTCCGCGGCGGCGAGGAGGAGCCCACCGAGCAGGCCGAGGTTCTTCAGGAAGTGGATCTGGTTGTTGTTGCGCGCGCTCGGGTCGTCGTCGTTCCAGAACGGATGGCCGGCGGCGGTCGTCGGCAGCAGGGTGCCGGCGAGCACGAGCGCGGCCGGGCGGCTGAACCGGCCGGTGGCCAGCATCAGACCGCCGACCAGTTGCGTCGCGGCGTTGGCCCGGATCAGCGTCTCGGTGTCGGTCGGGATGCGCGGGTGCAGGTTCCGGATCAGCGGGGCGATCTTGTCGGTGACCGGTTCGGAGGCGGGCACCAGCCGTTCCGGGTTGCGCAGGTTGCGGGCGCCGCTGACCACGAAGATGCCGCTCAACATGACTCGGGCGAGGGAGCGCACGGGCTTCATGCTTTCAGTCATACCCCGTCGTCGGCCCCGTCACCCCTGCAACACACGAAAGGAATCGACGTCCGTCCGGCATCGATTTCAGCGACCGTCGCTGATGGGCCGGCCGTGTTCGGTAAGGTCGCGCGGGTGACGACGCTGCGACTACGCCCGGAGGACCCGGCGGACGAGGCGCCGGTGGCCCGGGTGCTCGCTGCCGCGTTCGCCCGACCCGACGTGGCCACCCCGCCGGAGGTGGGCCTGGTCGAGGAGTTGCGGCACAGCGCCGCGTGGATCCCGGAACTGGCCATGATCGCCGAGTACGGTGGCGAGGTGGTGGGGTTCGCGCTGCTCAGCCGCGTGCGGGTCCGCACCGAGGCGGGCGGCTGGCCGGCGCTGGCGCTCGGTCCGGTGGCGGTGGCCCCGCACCGCCGCCGCGTCGGGCACGGCACCGCCGTGGTGCAGGCGGCGCTCGACGCCGCCACCGAGCTGGGCGAGCGGCTGGTGGTGGTGCTGGGCGACCCGGCATACTACCGGCGGTTCGGCTTCGGCCCGGCGGACCGGCTGGGGCTGACCAGCCCCTGGTCCGGGCTGGGCGAGCCGTGGCAGGCGCTGGTGCTGCCGCCGTCGGTCGCCGAGGAGCCACCGCCCCCGGCCGGCGAGGTGGTCTTCCCGCCGCCCTGGTCGCGGGTCTGACAGGGTGACACCGCCGACGCTCAGGCCGGTTGGGTGCGCAGGTAGCGGCCGAAGTGCGGCACGGTGAAGGCGACCGTCCCCCGCTCACCCGAATAGATCAGGCCCTTCTTGATCAGCGCGTCCCGGGCCGGGGAGAGGCTGGCCGGCTTGCGGCCGAGCGCCCGCGCGATCTCGGCGGTGGGCACCGCGGCGTCCATGTCGTCCCGGACGCCCTCCTCGCCGTCCACCAGCGCCAACGTGGCCATGGCGCGCATGTATTCGCGTTCGGCCGGGGTGGCCCGCTCGAACCGGGAGCCGAAGAAGCCCACCGCCAGCTCGGCTTCCGCCTCCGGAGCGGCGACCCGGACGTCGGCCGCCGTGATCGGTGAGCGGGGCGCGTGGTCCCAGGTGGCCTTCCCGTACGCCTGGACGAAGTAGGGGTAGCCGCCGGACTTCTCGTAGAGCAGGTCGAGCGCCTTCTGCTCGTACTCGACCTCCTCCCGCTCGGCCGGCGCGCAGAGCGCCTGGTCGGCGGCGATCCGGTCCAGCCGGTCGATCCGCTGGTAGCGGTAGAGCCGTTCGGAGTACGACTTCGCGGCGCTGAGCACGGCCGGCAGGTGCGGCAGGCCGGCGCCCACCACGATCAGGGGCGCGCCGAGCTGGGACAGCTCGTGGCAGGCGGCGCACAGCGCGGAGACGTCCTCGGCGCCGACGTCCTGCATCTCGTCGATGAAGATCGCGATGCCGGTGCCGACGTCGGTGGCGACCGCCGCCGCGTCGCTGAGCAGCTCGACCAGGTCGATCTCGATGTCGCCGGAGTCGGCCCGGCCGCTGGCGGCGGGCACGTCGATGCCGGGCTGCCACCGGTCGCGCAGTTTCGGCGCCGCGCCGGCACGCCCGGTCGGCGTGGAGCGCTGGGCGAACGCCTTGAGCACGCCGAGGAAGCCGTCGATGCGGTCCGGCGCGCGGTGTCGCGGGGCCAGCTCCCGGACCGCCATGTGCAGTGCGGCGGCGATCGGTCGGCGCAGGGACTGGTCCGGCCGGGCCTCGATCTTGCCGGTGCCCCAGAGGTGGTTGATCGCCTCCGAGCGGAGCGTGTTGAGCAGGACCGTCTTGCCCACCCCGCGCAGCCCGGTGAGCATCAGGCTGCGTTCCGGCCGGCCCCGGGCGATGCGTTCCAACACCACGTCGAAGACGTCCAGCTCCCGCCCCCGCCCGGCAAGTTCGGGCGGGCGCTGGCCGGCGCCCGGGGCGTACGGGTTGCGGACGGGATCCACGAATCGCACAGTATCGGCTCGTCTAGCGGTCAGGCTAGACATGCGTAGAGGCGGCTACCGCGTGTCGGCCTCGACCTTAAGCTAGGGCTGTCTAGCGTGGATGCTAGACAGCCCTAGTTTTACCTACCGTCGCTTGAGGCAGAGCACGAAGTCGAGCGTGTCCAGCTCACTGTCGAAGAAGTACCAGTCGGTGTAGCCGGCCACCTTGCCGCACTTCGCCTCGGCGTCCTTCTTGCCGCTGGTCGCGCCGTCGATCCGGCGCAGCACCTCGTAGGTCTTCGGGGCACAGTCGGCGATCACCAGCTTCGGCTGGCCGCTCCCGCCCTCGTTGGCCACGCACTGACCCGCCTTGACGAAGCGCGGATCGGTCGACGAGGCCGGGGCCGCCGCCGTGGGCGTCGCCTCCGCCGCGTCGCTCGGCGCCGCCGTCGGATCCGCGGCCGGCGCGGTGGCGGCCGTCGTCCCGGCCGGCGGGCTCTCCCCGTCCCGGCCGAGCAGCCAGTATGCCCCGGCACCGCCGAGCAGCAGCACCGCCAGCACGATCACCACCACCAGTAACGGGCCCCGGCCCCGCTTGGGCGGCGTCGGCTCGTCGTAGGGCCCCGGCCCGGCGAGATACGGCGGTGGGCCGCCCGGGTACGGCGACTGCCCTCCGGCGTACGGCAACTGTCCGCCCGGGTACGTGGGCTGCCCGGCGTACGTGGGCTGCCCGGCGTCGTACCCGGGCTGCCCGGCATACGTGGGCTGCCCGGCGTCGTACGCCGGTTGTCCGGCGGGGTGGCCGGGGCCGGCCGGGTAGCCCTGGTGCGGCGGCGCGTCGGCCCACTCCGGCGCCGGCCCGTACTGCTGGGGTGGGCCGTACTGCTGCGGTGGGCCGCCGTACTGCGGGCCGCCCGGCCCCGGCCCGCGATGCGGGTCGTGGGCGTAGCCGTCATCGGGGCGTCGTGCTCCCCACGGCTCGGGTGCTCCGCCGCCCGGTGGTCCGAAGTTCGACATGAACGCCTCCTGCGTACGCCAGTGCTGAGCGGCCGGCCACCGAAGGGCAACGCCGACGCCGTGGCCACCGTAGCGTGGTCCACCGATGAGCTCACGCCCCACGAGTGCGACGGACGCCACCGGAACCCCGGCGCCGCCGGCCCGCACCGCCCTGATCTGGACCGCACTGGCACTGGTCTACCTGTTCTGGGGCTCGACCTACCTGGGCATCCGGATCGCGGTCGAGTCGCTGCCACCCCTCACCTCCGCCGCGATGCGGTTCGCCGCCGCCGCCGGAGTGCTCGCACTGGTGCTGCGACTGCGGCGCGGGCCCGGGTCGCTGCGCGTGCCGCCCCGCCGCCTCGGCTCGGCCGCGCTGGTCGGCGTCCTGCTGCTGGCCGGGGGCAACGGGCTGGTGGTGGTCGCCGAGTCCGGCCCGCCCGGCGACGCGGTGCCCTCCGGCGTCGCCGCGCTGCTGGTCGCCACCGTTCCGCTCCTCGTGGTGGTGCTGCGCACCGCCGGCGGGGACCGCCCCCGCCCGTGGACCTTCGCCGGGGTGGCGCTCGGCTTCGCCGGTCTCGTCCTGCTCGTGCTGCCCCGCGACGGTGTCGACGGCGTGCCGCTGGCCGGCGCGCTGACCGTCGTCACGGGCGCGGTCAGCTGGTCGGTCGGCTCGTACCTGGCCGGCCGGATCCGGATGCCGGCCGACCCGTTCGTGGCGACCGTCTACGAGATGGTGGCCGGCGCGGTGGCGCTCACCGGGATCGCCGCCGCCCGCGGCGAACTGCGCGACTTCAGCCCGGCCGAGGTGACCGGACGGTCCTGGGCGGCGCTGGCGTACCTGATGGTGGCCGGCTCCCTGATCGCCTTCACCGCGTACGTCTGGCTGCTCGCCCACGCGCCGATCTCCCTGGTCTCCACGTACGCGTACGTGAACCCGGCGGTCGCGGTGGCGCTCGGCGCCCTGTTCGTCGCCGAGCCGGTCACCGCGCAGGTGCTGCTCGGCGGCGTGGTGATCGTGGCCGGCGTGGCGGTGGTGGTGCGCACCGAACGTCCGCGCCGGACCACGCCGGCAGCCGGGAACGGGGCGACCCGGAGGGCGGCCGGGCGGTAGCGTCCCGGCCCGTGTCGGTGGCGTCGGTGGCGGGGGCGGCGCTCCTGGGCGCGCCGGCCGGCCTGGTCGCGGTGCCGCTCGGCCGCCTCCTCGTCGGCCCCTCGCCCGACGGCACCGTTGGCGGTGGCGCTTCCTGCGGTGGGGCCGCGGTCGGCGGTGGCGTGCCTCCCGACGGCACCGTCGGCGGTGGCGCTCCTTGCGGTGGGGCCGCGGTCGGCGGTGGCGTGGGTCCCGAACGGGCGACGCGAGCGTGCGCCGCCCCGAGCCGGGGCGGCGTGAGCGGGGTCGGAGCCGTGGTGTTCGGCGGGCTGGCCGCCACGCACGGCACCGGGCCCGCGCTGCCGGTGCTGCTGCTGATCGCGGCTGCCGGCCTGGTTCTCCTGGTGACCGACCTGGTGGCGTTACGACTGCCCGATGCGCTGGTCGGCGCGGTGGCGCTCGGCGGGCTGGGCCTGGTCGCGACCACGCCGATCACCGGCGACACGAGCCGTGCGGCAACCGCGCTGGCCGGTGCCGGCCTGTCCCTGGGCGGATACGCGCTGCTCGCGCTGCTGCCGGGCGCCCGGCTCGGCTTCGGCGACGTGAAGCTCGCCGCCGCCCTCGGACTCCCGCTGGGTTGGCTCGGCTGGCCGACGCTCCGGCTCGGGCTGCTTCTCCCGCACGTGCTCGCCGGGCTGACGGTGCTCGTGCTGCTCGCCGCCGGCCGGATACGCCGGGACACCCCGCTGCCGTTCGGCCCGGCGATCCTCGCCGGCGCGTGGCTCGCCGCCGTGCTCACCTGAGCATGCGGTTGTTAATAGGGGGCCCCTCCTATACCGAATGCGTTAACAGGGGGCCCCTCCTTTCACATCAAGCGGAGCTGGTGATCGCGCGGGCGGCGGGGTTCGGTGGCGCCGAGGCGGTCGAACAGGGCCGGGTCGATCACGTCGAGGAACGGCGTCGGCCGGGTCTCCCGCTCGGTGCCGTGCCGGCTGCGCCGGGCGGCGTGGCTGACGTAGAGCCGGTCCTGCGCCCGGGTCAGCCCGACGAAGAAGAGCCGGCGCTCCTCGGCCACCGCGTCCTCGTCCGGCTCGGTGCCCGGCCAGCGCAGCGGCAACAGGCCGTCCTCCGCCCCGACCAGGAACACCACCGGGAACTCCAGGCCCTTCGCCGCGTGCAGGGTGAGCAGCGTGACCGCCTCGGCGCGCGGGTCCAGCGCGTCCACCTCGGCGCCGGTGGCGAGCTGGCTGAGGAAGGACCCGAGGTCGTCGTCGCAGCGTCGGGCCAGCGGCGTGAGCAGGTCCACCGCCGTGCGGACGTCCTCGGGGCGTACCGCGCCGGAGCCGTCGAGCGTCGGCACGGCGAAGCGTTCCGCCACGATCCGGCCGGCTTCGCGTACCCGGGTGGTCAGCGGACCGTCGAGGCCGGCGTGGCGCAATTCGCGGGCGATGGCGGCCACACCGGGACGGTCGCGCAGCCGGTCGTGCGAGCGCTTCTGCACCGGGATGTTCGCCCGGGCCAGCGCGTCCACGATCGGCGCGGCCTGCGAGTCGGTGCGGTAGAGCACGGCGATGTCGGAGAAGGAGAGCGAGGTCGCCCGCCCGTCGACCCGACCGGAGTCGAACGACCGGTGGGACAGGCCGCCGACCAGCTCGTCGACGGTGCGGACCACGAAGTCGGCCTCGTCGGCGACCGTGGACGCGGCGTACCGGCCGACAAGCGGGGCCTCCGGGTCGAGCCGGGCCGGGTCGAGCCGGCGACCCCGGACCAGCGACGACGGCGCGATCGCCTGCACGGCGGCGGCCAGGATCGGCGCGGAGGAGCGGTAGTTGCGGTTCAGCCGGACCAGCCGGGCGTCGGTGAAATCCTGCGAGAAGCGCAGGAAGTAGCCGACGTCGGCGCCGCGGAACGAGTAGATCGCCTGGTCCGGGTCGCCGATCGCGCACAGGTTGCCGTCGGCGGGGCTGAGCAGCCGCAGCAGCTCGTACTGGACCGCGTCGACGTCCTGGTACTCGTCGACGAAGATCCACTTCCACCGCTCCCGGTAGTCCCGGACCAGCTTCCGGTCGCCCTTCAGCAACGCCACCGGCAGCGTGAGCAGTTCGTCCAGGTCCACCAGGTCCCGCTTGCGCAGCAGCGCGGCATACCGCTCGTCGTCGTCGCCGGCCTCCGCGCGGGCCGCCGCCCGCTCGGCGTCGTCGGCGATCCGGAAGTCCGCCGGCAGCCCGGCCGCCGCCGCGTTCTCCCGCAGCACGGTCAGGCCGAGCGCGTGGAACGTGCCCACCGTGACGTCCTCGGCGACCGGCCCGAGCAGCCCGTCCAGACGGTGCCGCAGCTCCTCCGCCGCCCGGCGGGTGAACGTGATCGCCAGACACTGGTCCGGGAAGACGTTCAACTCCGCGCACAGGTAGGCGATCCGGTGGGTCAGCGTCCGGGTCTTCCCGGTGCCCGGCCCGGCCACGATGAGCAGCGGACCACCCGGCGCCGACGCGGCCACCCGCTGCATCGCGTCCAGGCGGTCGAGCAGGCCGGTGCCCACCTCCTCCATGCCGGCCAGCATCGGCTCGAACGGCTCGTGCGGGGACGGCGGCGGTGCGAGCGGGGGCGCGGGCGGCTTGCGCGCGGGCTCCGGCCGCGCCTCCGCCGGGCGCCTGGCCTTCGGCTTCGCCGCCGCCTCCGCGGGCCGCCGCGGCGCGGGCACGGGTACGTCGAAGAGCGCCTCCTGCCCGCCGCCACCCGATCCGTCCAGTTCCGCCGGATCGAACAGCGTGATCACCCCGTACTCACCGTCGTAACCCGGCACCCGGCGCACCTCGCCGCGGCGCAGCCGGCCGATGCCCTCCGCGAGCAGCTCGCCGCCGACGCGGCCGATCTCCTCCACCGGGGTACGGGTCAGGATCTCCAGCTCCGGGCCGAGCGCCGCGACCAGCTCGTTGAGCTTGCCCTCGACCTTCTTCGACCGCGCTCCCACCCGGTTCAGCTCACCGAGTATCTCGGCCAGCGGCACCAGGTGGGCCACCTCGCGGGCGTGCGCCGGCCGGTGCCCCGCCGGCCGGTCGGCGAGCGCCTCGACCCGGCTGAGCACACCGACGGTCAGCGGCTTGCCGCACTCCGGGCAGCGCCCGCCCGCCTCGCGGGTCCGCTCCGGCGACCAGTTCACCCCGCAGAGGCGGTGGCCGTCGGCGTGGTACTTGCCCTCCTCGGGAAAGAACTCGACGGTGCCGGCCAGCCCGTCCCCGGTGCGCAGCGCCTCGCGGATCGCGAAGTAGTCGCGCGCCGCGGTGAGGACGGTCGCCTCCCGGGCCAGCGCCGGCGGCGAGTGGGCGTCCGAGTTCGACACCAACTGGTAGCGGTCCAGGCTGCCGACCCGCCAGTTCATCTCCGGGTCGGAGGAGAGCCCGGTCTCCACCGCGAAGATGTGCTCGGCCAGGTCGGCGTAGCAGTCGGCGATCGCGTCGAAGCCGGACTTCGAGCCGAGCGCGGAGAACCAGGGCGTCCAGATGTGCGCCGGCACGAGGTAGCCGTCTCCGCTGGCCTCAAGGGTGATCTCCAGCAGGTCGCGGGAGTCCAGCCCGAGGATCGGCCGCCCGTCCGAGCCGAGGTTGCCGATCCGGCCCAACGCGGCGTTGAACCGGCCCACCGCGTCCAGGTCCGGGAGGTAGATCAGGTGGTGCACCTTGCGGGTCCGGTCGTCCCGCTTGTAGATGGTGGAGATCTCCACGCTCAGCATGAACCGGACCGGGTCCGCCTCCGCCTCGCTGGCCAGCCGGGGCGGGAGTCGCCGGGCGATGTCCCGTTCCGCCTCCGGCGACAGCCGGTAGAGGCCGGGCTCGGCCGGGTGCAGCGTCTCGCGCAGGTGGTCGTACCAGGCGGGATGGGTGAAGTCGCCGGTGCCGAGCACCCCGATGCCCTTGCGCCGGGCCCACCAGCCGAGGTTCGGCAGGGTCAGGTCACGGCTGCACGCGCGCGAGTATTTCGAGTGGATGTGCAGATCCGCGACGTAGGGCGGGAGGCCACCGGGGGGTGCGGCGCTGAACGGAGGCACGCCGCATCCTGTCATGCCCGGTTGGCTACCCGCCCGCCGCCACGCGTACTCGTGACCTGAGCAATGCGGTGCCGGACGCGGCAGCCCTCACCCGCTACGGGGCGCGCAGCTCGACCAGCGTCACCTGCGGCGGAGCGCCGACCCGCACCGGTGGGCCCCAGAAGCCGGCGCCGTTGGTGACGTAGACCTTGGTGCCGTCCACCTCGCCCAGACCGGAGACCACCGGTTGCTGGAGCTTCACCGCCAGGTTGAACGGTGCCATCTGGCCGCCGTGGGTGTGCCCGGACAGTTGCAGGTCGACGCCGAACTTCGCCGCCTCGTGCGCGGCCACCGGCTGATGGGCCAGCAGCACCACCGGGCGGCTCGGGTCGCGGTCGGCGAGCGCGGCGGCGTAGTCGGCGGGTGCGGCCAGCCCGGTGCCGGCGGCGGTCACGTCGTTGACGCCGGCCAGGTCCAGCACCCCGCCCCGGGCCCGGATCTCCTGCCGCTCGTTCTGGAGCACCCGCAGGCCGAGCCGGTCCACCTCGCGGACCCACTCCTCGACGCCGGAGTAGTACTCGTGGTTGCCGGTGACGAAGAAGCTGCCGTACCGGGAGCGCAGGTCGCGCAGCGGCTCCGCCGCGGCGCCCAGCTCCGCCACCGAGCCGTCCACCAGGTCACCGACCACCGCGACCAGGTCGGCGTCCAGCCGATTGATCATCGCGACGATCCGTTCGGTGTGCGCCCGGCCGCGCAGCGGCCCGAGGTGGATGTCGGAGACGGTCGCGATCCGCAACCCGTCCATGCTGCGGGGCAGCTTCGCGAGCGGGATCCGCACCCGGTCCAGCCGGGGTGGCCCCATCGCGGTGCGGACGCCGTACCCGGTCACGCCGGCGGCGGTGAGCCCGGCGAAGATCGCCGCGCCGCGCGCGAGCAGCAACCGGCGGGACGGGTCGTGGTCCGCCGCAGCCGTCGGCCCGGCGGCGTCGCCGATGCGGGCCGGCGGGCGGGCGCCGCCGGACCGGGCCGGGGTGCCGGTGCCGACAAGCGCCGGCTCGCGCTCCGGCCCCGCGGTCGTGGCCCGGCGGGCGCGCCGGCGCAGGACCAACCGGAGCACCGCGGTCGGCGCCTCCAGCACCAGCAGCAGCACCAGCAGGTAGAACATCACAGCCAGCCAGAGGTAGCCCGGCCAGGCCAGCCAGTAGAAGCCGTTCTGGGTGCCGGCCATGGTCGCCGGCACGAGCAGCGCGAGCAGGATCGCTGCCGCCGCCCCCACCCGGCGCACCCGCCCCGGGCGGGTGGTGTCCCGGACCATCCGCTTCCACAGGTAGAAGTGGATCAGGCCGATGACGAGCACGACGAAACCCACGAATGTCGCCATCGCCAGCACGTCGGCCTCCCTCAGCCGCCCGCGAAGGGTGGCAGCACGTCCACCGTCACCCCGGCCGGCAACGGCGTCTGACGATCATGACAGGCGACGCCGTCGACCAGGAAACTCGCCGCCTTGAGCACCACGGCCAGCCGGTCGCCGTGCCGGGCGGCCAGGTCGTCGAGAAGTTCGTCCAGCGACCGGCCGGCGGATGCGGTCTCCTCGGCACGACCGGCGGCGGCCCGGGCGCCGGCGAAATAGCGGACGGTCAACTCCACCGTCAACCGCCGATCGCGGACATCGGCCGGACGGGTTGCAGGAACGCCGGGTCGTCGATGCCGTGCCCGGCGCGCTTGCCCCACATCGCGACGCGCCAGCGGCGGGCCAGTTCCTCGTCGTCGACGCCGGCCCGTAGCGCGGCCCGCAGGTCGGACTCGTCGGTGGCGAAGAGACAGTTGCGCACCTGGCCGTCGGCGGTGAGCCGGGTGCGGTCACAGTCACCGCAGAACGGCCGGGTCACGCTCGCGATCACCCCCACCCGGGCCGGCCCGTCGTCCACCAGCCAGGTCTCCGCCGGCGCGGCGCCCCGGTCGGCCGGGTCGGGCCGCAGCGCGAACTCGGCACGCAGGGCGGCCAGGATCTCGTCGGCGGTGACCATTGTCGACCGGTCCCAGCCGTGCTGGGCGTCCAGCGGCATCTGCTCGATGAACCGCAGCTCGTAGGCGTGGGCCAGGGCGAACCGCAGCAGGGCCGGCGCCTCGTCGTCGTTGACGCCGCGCATCAGCACAGCGTTGATCTTCACCGGGGTCAGCCCGGCGGTCGCCGCGCCGGCCAGCCCGGCGAGCACGTCGTCGTGCCGGTCCCGCCGGGTCAGGGCGGCGAACCGGTCCCGGTCGAGCGTGTCCAGCGAGACGTTCACCCGGTCCAGCCCGGCCGCGCGCAGCGCCGGCGCGAGGCGGGCCAGGCCGATGCCGTTGGTGGTCAACGAGATGCGCGGCCGGGGCGACAGCGCGGCCACGGCCGCCACGATGCCGGGCAGCCCGGGCCGGATGAGCGGCTCGCCGCCGGTGAACCGCACCTCGGTGACGCCGAGCCGGCGCACCGCGACGCCGACCAGGCGGACGATCTCGTCGTCGGTCAGCAGTTGGGGGCCGGCGAGCCAGGGCAGGCCCTCCGCCGGCATGCAGTAGGTGCAGCGCAGGTTGCACTTGTCGGTCAGCGAGACCCGCAGGTCCCGGGCGACACGACCGTAGCGGTCGGCGAGAGGCCCGTCGGCCGTCGTCCGGGAGGCGGTCATCCGTCGACCGTAGCGCGTCCGGAGGCCCGGAGCGCAGCCCGTGCGGCGGCGGCCACCGCTTCCGCGTACGCCTCGCCGAACAGCGCGGTGTGCACCAGCAGCAGGTGCAGTTGGTGCAGCGGCACCCGCTCGCGCCAGCCGTCGGCGAGCGGCCAGGTCTCCCGGTAGGCGGCCAGGATCCGGTCGAGGTGAGGTGGGCCGCCGAAGAGCGCGAGCTGGGCGAGGTCGGTCTCGCGGTGGCCGCCGTGCGCCGCCGGGTCGACCAGCCAGACCCGGCCGTCGGCACCCCACAGCAGGTTGCCCGGCCAGAGATCGCCGTGGACCCGGGACGGTGGCTCGTCGCCACCGAACTCGCCGACCCGGTCGATGACCTGCTCGACCAGCGCCACCGCGGCTGCGGTGAGCGCGCCCCGGTCGACCGACGCCCGCAGGTGCGGCAGCAGCCGGCACCTGGCGAACCAGCTCGACCACGGCCCGGGTGCGGGCGTGTTGTCCTGCGGAAGCGCGCCGATGAACCCGGTCCACTCCGCGCCGAAGGCGCTCGCGCCGGCCCGGTGCAGCCCGGCCAGGCCGCGGCCGAACTCCTCTGCCGCCGCCGGCCCCGGTTCGCCCGGCTCCACCCAGTCGAGCGCCAGCAGCTCCGGCAGCGCGACCAGCACCTCGGGCACCGGCACCGCGTCGGCCTCGCGCAGCCACCGCAGACCGGCCGCCTCGGTGGCGAAGAAGCCGTCGGGCACCGGCCGCGCCGCCCGTTCCGGCCAGCTCTTGGTGAAGACGGAGTGCCCGTCGTCCAGGGTGAGTCGCGAGGCGGCGCAGATGTCGCCGCCCGCGACCGGGGTCTCCCGGATCCGCTGGTGGGTCAGGAAGGTCGGCAGGTGCGCCGGGTGTGCCCGCAGGTACGCCAGGTCCATGACCGCAAGGTAGCCGCTACCGGGGACATTCGGGGGTCGTGCCGGACCCTGGTCGTCGCCGATCGACCTCGACCTGGGCCGATACGCTGCGTGTCTGTGGATGGACGGCGTGTCGTCCACAGGGCCCCCCGTGGCTGCCGTCCGCCACGGACGCTCCCGACATGAACTCGACCGAGCGCCCCCGCCTCTCCGTCCGTTCCCCGGCCGACCTGGTCGCCGCCGTGCCCTACCTGATCGGCTTCCACCCGGCCGACAGCGTCGTGGTGGTCGCGATGCGGGGCCGGCGTGTCGTCTTCGCCGCCCGGTGCGACCTGCCCGAACGAGGGGCCGACCCGGGCCCGGCGGCCCGGCACCTGGCACAGGTGGTGGTGCGGCAGGACGCCGACGCCGCCACGGTCATCGGCTACGGCCCGGCTGCCCGGGTCACCGGCGTCGTGGACGCGGTCGGCGAGGCGCTGGACGGGGCCGGGCTGATCGTCCTCGACGCCCTCCGGGTGACGGAGGGCCGCTGGTGGTCCTACCTCTGCGACGAGCCGGCCTGCTGCCCGGCCGACGGCACCCCGTACGACCCGGCCGCCAGCCAGGTCAGCGCCGCGGCTGTCTTCGCCGGTCAGGTGGCCCTGCCCGACCGTGCCGCGTTGGCCGCGCAGGTGGCACCGCTCGACGGTCCGGTCCGACTCGCCATGCGCCGCGCCACCGGGCGGGCCCGACGCCGGTTGGCCGCGCTCACCGGCGTGCCGCCCGGCGACGGGTCGCCCGAGGGCGCTCCGGTGGGCCGGGCCGAGCGCGGCGATGCGGCGGGTCGCGCCCGGGCGGACGGCCCTCCGTCCGGTGGCCGGCCGGCCGGAGCGTCCCCCGGCGAGCGGCGCGAGGAGGCTCGGGCCGTGCGCTCGGCCGGCACGGCGGCGGTGCGCGCCGCGTTCCGTCGGCAGCGGCGCGGCGAGCGGCTCGACGACGACGAGGTGGCGTGGCTGACCGTGCTCCTCACCCACGTCGCGGTGCGGGACCACGCCTGGTCCCGCACCGACGGCCGGGACGCCGACATCAGTCTCTGGACCGACGTCTTCCGCCGGGCCGAGCCGGACCTGACCGCGGCGCCGGGAACGCTGCTCTCGTTCGCCGCCTGGCGGGTCGGGGACGGCGCGCTGGCCGCCGTCGCCCTGGAGCGGGTGCTCGCGGCCCACCCCGAATACCCGCTGGCGGTGCTCCTCGACGACGTGCTGCGCCGCGGACTTCCCCCGTCCGAGCTCGACGGCTGGTCGGTCGGCGCCGGCGGGACCGTACTGCGCCGCCGCCGTCGTCGCCCGCCCGGCTGAGCCTGCGCCGCCCGCCCGGCTGAGCCGGTGTCGTCGCCGGGTGTGGTCAGCCGGGCACGCGCTGCGGGCCGGTGTAGACGTTCATGGTCGCCCCGCGCAGGAAGCCGACAAGCGTCATTCCGGCCTCCTCGGCCAGTTCGGCAGCGAGCGTGCTGGGCGCGGAGACCGCCGCCAGCAGCGGCACTCCGGCCATCCACGCCTTCTGGGTGAGCTCGAAGCTGGCCCGACCGGAGACGAGCAGCAGGTGGCCGGCCAGCGGCAACCGGTCGGCCCGGGCGGCCCAGCCGACCACCTTGTCCACGGCGTTGTGCCGGCCCACGTCCTCCCGCAGCACCAGCAGTTCGCCGTCGGCGTCGAAGAGCCCGGCCGCGTGGAGGCCACCGGTGCGGTCGAAGGCGCGTTGCGCGGCGCGCAACCGGTCGGGCAGCCCGGCCAGCAGCTCGGCGGTGACCTCCAGCGGGTCCTCCCGCACGGCGAACCGGGAGCGGGTGCGCACGGACTCGATGCTCGCCTTCCCGCACACCCCGCACGAGCTGGTGGTGTAGAAGTTCCGAGCCGGGTCGGTGACCGGCTCCGGCACCCCGGGGGAGAGCACCACGTCGACCACGTTGTAGGTGTTGGGGGTGTCCGCCCCGGCGCAGAGCTGCGCGGTGTGCACGTCCTCCGCCGACCGGATCAGCCCCTCGGTGAGCAGGAAACCGATCGCCAGGTCCAGATCGTCGCCCGGAGTGCGCATGGTCACCGCGAGCGGTCGGCGCCGCCCGGAGCCGGCGGGCCCGACCCGGATCTCCAGCGGCTCCTCCCCGGCCAGGGTGTCCTGCCGGTGGACCCGGGTCCGCCGGTCGCCCGTCGCCGCCAGGTCGATCCGCAGCACGCCACGCCGGTCTGTCGCCCGTCCCATGCCGCCATCCTCTCCCGCACCCGCCCCCACCCGCACCTCGATGCTGCCGGCCGCGCATGGGCCGATCGCTGCCAGGGCCGGCCCGGCCGGCGTTCCCACGACCAGCGAGCCGGTGATTCACACCAGTGCGGCGAGGTGGCTGCGTCGGACGCGGCGGATACCGCCAGTGCGGCGGGCCGCAGTCGATCAAGGGCCGGCAGGCGGTGCGAGCGCGGCGACCCTGGGTAGGGTGAGGCGGTGACCGGGTACGCGGCGGTGCTGCTCGCCGGCGGCGCGGCCCGGCGGATGGGTGGGGTGGACAAGCCCGGCCGCCCGGTCGGTGGCCGGCCGATGCTGCACCGGGTGCTGGCGGCCGTGGCCGACGCGAGCGAACGGGTCGTGGTCGGCTCGTCCGGTCCGGTGCCCCCAGGGGTGCTCGTGACCCGCGAGGAACCCCCCGGTGGCGGCCCGGTGGCCGCTGCGGCGGCGGGGCTGGCCCGGCTGCGCTCCGATGTTCCCACGGTCGCCCTGCTCGCCGCCGATCTGCCCCTGCTCACCGCCGAGGCGGTGGCCGAGCTGCGGCACGCGCTCGACAGGTCGACCGACGGGCTGGCCTGCTACCTGGACGGCGACGGTCGGCGGCAGCAGCTCTGCGGGGTCTGGCGTGTCTCGGCGCTGCGGGCCGCCCTCGACCGGCTGGCGGCGCACCGGGGCGGGACGGTCGACGGAGCCCCGGTACGCGAGCTGCTGGCCGGCACCACGGTCCGGGAGGTGGCCTGGTCCGGTGCCGGGGCGCCGCCCTGGTTCGACTGCGACACTGACGAGGACGTACGCCGGGCCGAGGAGTGGACGACATGACGGTGATGGACGACTGGCTCACCGCGGCCTGTGCCGAGCTGGGCCTGGACCCGGCGCAGGTGCCGGTGTCGGCGGTGCTCGACCTGGCCCGGGACGTGGCGCACCAGGTGCTCCGGCCGGGCGCGCCGGTCAGCGCGTACCTGCTGGGGGTGGCCGTGGGGCGCGGCGCCGATCCGGCCGCGGCGGCTGCCCGGCTCAGCGCCCTGGCCGGTTCCTGGCCGGTGGAGTTGGGCGGGACGACCGAGGCGCGGTAGCCGGGTCGGGTGTGATCCGGCCCGCACCGACCGTGGGTAGGGTGGCGGGGACGGACGGAGGCGATCATGACGGCAGACCACCCCTCGGCGCCGGTCGACAGGCCTTCCGGCGGCACGCCGGAGCAGCACGATTCGATCCTGCTGGACGAGCCGACCACGGCCGATCTGCGGGCCAAGGTGACCGAGGCCTGGCGGGAGTTCGCCCGGGCGCTCGCCGACCGGCTGCGCGGGCTGCCCACCGGCGGGCACCTGGAGGTCACGCTGGACCCGACGGCCTCCGGGACCGGGGACGCCGTCTACTCGGTCAGCGCGGACGCCGGCGACGAGGGCGGCCTGTCGGCCCGGGCGGTCGGCAACGCCACGCTTCCGCCGGGTTACCGGCTGGATCGGGCGGCGGTGGCCGACATGGTGGCGCTGGGCTGGTCGCCGCCGGGGGTGGTGCCGGGCTCCGGCGAGCAGTTCGGCCTGGACTGCGGCGTCGACGAGGCGACCCGCCTCTCCGCCGTGCTGTCCCGGACGCTGCGTGACGTCTACGGCGCCCCGCATCCCGCGTTCCTGGTCTACCTGGTGCACGACGCCGACGGTGAGCCGCTGCCGGCGGAGCCGCTCGGCACCGCCCGCAGCGAGTCCGGCCCGGACCGGGACGTGGAGGCCGACCTGGACGAGGCGTTGGCCGCCGCGGCGGCCGCGCAGGCGGGTGAGAACGACGTGCTGGCCCTGGCGGAGCGGGTCCGCACGGTCGTCTCGACGATGTTGAAGTCGAACTCCGATCAGGTGCAGGTCGACTCCGACGGCGACATCAACATCCGAGCCGGCTCGGCCATGGTCTTCGTGCGGGTCCGGGACAATCCGCCGCTCGTCGACGTCTTCTCGCCGGTGTTGACCGAGGTCGAGCCGACCGAGCGGCTCTACGTGAAGCTCTCCGAGCTGACCAACCGGATGCCGATCGGTCGGCTCTACTGCGCCGACGACACGGTCTGGGCCTCGATCCCGGTCTTCGGCCGCAACTTCCAGGCCACCCACCTGATGCTGGCCGTGCAGGTGATGACCGGCCTCGCCGACGAGCTGGACGATCGGCTGCACGGCGAGTTCGGCGGCAAGCGGTTCTTCGGCGAGGGCGACAAGCCGGCCCGGGCGCAGGAGCACCGCACCGGCATGTACCTCTGAGGTGCCTCAACCGTCAGCCGGTGGACGGTCCGACGCCGGGCGACTCGACCAGTCGGGACAGCACGATGGTGCTGCGGGACGAGGTGACGAACGGTTCGGCCCGCAGCCGTTCCAGCGCCTCCTCCAGGTGGGCGATGTCGGCGGCGCGCAGGTGGACCAGCGCGTCGGCCTCGCCGGAGACGGTGTAGGCGCCGACCACCTCGGGGTGCCGGCGGGTGGCGACGCCGATCTGCGTCGGGGTGGTCCGGCCGGCGCAGAACAGCTCGACGAACGCCTCGGTGGTCCATCCGACGGCGGCCGGGTCGACGACGGCGGTGAAGCCGCGGATCACCCCGGTGGCGCGTAGGCGGTCGACCCGGCGCTTGACGGCCGGGGCGGAGAGTGACACCCGGCTGCCGATGTCCGCGTACGAGGCGCGAGCGTCCGCCACGAGCAACGCAATGATTCGCTGGTCGACTGCGTCTATCTGCAACGTTCCGCCTCGGGGAAGCAATGGTTGTGGCTGTTACCAAAGTTCTACCGTACCTACTCTTGGTGACCGTGAACCAGCAGCGAGTCTCGCGAAAGCGGACATATCTCATGTGCTCGCCCGAGTACTTCGCGGTCGAGTACGCGATCAACCCGTGGATGGACGTGACCACGGCGGTCGACGCCGACCTGGCGGTCAAGCAGTGGGACCGGCTGCGCGAGACGCTGCTCGGGCTCGGCCACGAGGTGCACACCCTCGCCCCCGAGGCGGGCCTGCCGGACATGGTCTTCGCGGCCAACGGGGCCTTCGTGGTCGACGGCACGGTCTACGGCGCGCGGTTCAAGCACGAGCAGCGGGTCGGCGAGGCCGCCGCGCACCGGGCGTTCTACGAGGCGCAGGGCTGGCACTTCATCGCGCCGAGCGAGACGAACGAGGGCGAGGGCGACTTCGCGTACCTGCCGGAGGCGCACGGCGGGCTGATCCTCGCCGGCCACGGCTTCCGCACCGAGTTGGCCGCGCACGCCGAGGCGCAGGAGGCGCTCGGCCGGCCGGTGGTCTCGCTGCGCCTGGTCGACCCGCGCTTCTATCACCTGGACGTGGCGCTCGCGTCGATCGACGACGGGAACGTCGTCTACTACCCGGGCGCCTTCTCCGCGGCCAGCCAGCGGGTGCTGCACCAGCTCTTCCCGGACGCGGTCGTGGCGGACGACGAGGACGCCCTGGCCTTCGGCCTGAATCTGGTCAGCGACGGGCTCAACGTGGTGCTGAACAGCGAGGCCACCCGGTTGGCCGGCACGTTGAAGGCGGCCGGCTACCAGCCGGTGCCGGTGGAGCTGGCCGAGCTGAAGAAGGGCGGCGGCAGCGTGAAGTGCTGCATCGCCGAACTGCGGCACTGACGGCGCGCGCATCCGAGGGCGGTCCTCCGGTCGCCGGGGCCGCCCCGCGTCGCGTCAGCCGAGCGTGGCCAGTTCGTTGATCACCACGTTGGAGAGCATCCGGCCGTCCAACTGCACCTTGCGCAGGTACCACTTCTGCTGCGGCGTGCGCGGCTGGTTGAACTGCCAGGAACCGCGCGGGCTGTCGATCTGGCCGATCTTGCCGAGCGCCAGGTTGAGCTGCGTCGGCGACGGCGCGTCGTCGACCAGCCGGATCGCCTTGTCCAGCACCTGCGCGGCGTCGTACGAGGCCATCGCATACGTGGTCGGCGAGGTGTTGAACGTCTTGCGGTAGGCGGAGGCGAAGACCCGGTTGGGCGGGTTGTTCAGATCGGCCGAGTAGTTCAGCGCGGTCTCGATGCCGTATTCCTCGATCAGCTTCCGGTCGCGGCCCTTCTCGCCGTCGTCGAGCTGTTCGAGGACGGTGCCCTCGGTGAGGAACCCGGGCGCGTAGATCGGCCCCCGGTAGCCCTCGTCGTAGAGCTGCTTGATGAACTGCACCGCCTGTGCGCCGGTGTAGTGGCAGAAGACCGCGTCCGGCTTGCGGGCCAGCGCCTTGCGGATCGGCCCGGCGTAGGCGCTCTTGCCGGGGTTGGGGTAGTTGGGGGTGTAGATCGGGTCCTCGGTGAGCCGGCGGCCCTTCTCGTAGCCGCGCCGCAGCCCGGCGACGACGTCCTGGCTGCCCGTCCCCTGGGTGCCGAAGATGGCGATCCGGCTGGACGGGTCCAGGATCTGGCGCAGGTACTCGCCGAGCGCGAAGCCCGGCTCGTCGAGCACGTACGAGGTGCGCCAGATGTAGACGACGCCCTGGAGTTCCTTGGGCGAGGCGTTGGAGCCGATGAGCGGCACCCGGGCCTGCTCCACGGTGTTCCGGATGCCGGTCATGACGACCGGGCTGACCACGCCGGTGAGCGCGAGCACGCCCTCCTTGAGCAGCCGGTCGACGGCGGCCTTGCCGGTCGCCTCGCTGTCGCCCTCCTCGGCCTGCACCACCGTCACCGGGTGCCCGCCGAGCTGCTGTTCGTGGGTGCTGAGGAAGAGTTGGAAGCCGTTGGTGATCTCTTCACCGATGGCCTTGTTCGGGCCGCTGCCGGGCACGATCAACCCGATCTTGATCGGGCTGCCGGGCGTGCCCTCCGCCGTGTCGTCCCCGGAGCCGCAACCGGCCACGAGTCCGGTGGTGCCGAGCGCGGCCAGCAGTTGCAGGGCACGCCTGCGGTTCATCTGTGCCACCGAACTTCCTTCCCGCCGGGGTGGCCATGGTGCACACCCCTTCGGCGTTCTACCTGGTCGGCGACGCTGCGTCAATGCCCGGAAGATCATCGTGAAGGGACCGCAACGCCTCGACAACCCGGGGCCAGGCGGCCGAATCCGGCGCGATCAGCCCGAAGTGTTCGCATTCCGGCAGCTCAATCAGCGTGGCGTCGCCTCCGGCGGCCCGGTCGGCGGCCACCCAGGAGCGGCTCGTCGACACCGGAACCTGCTGGTCGAGGACCCCGTGCACGACTACTGTGCGTACCCGGATCGGCACCAACGCCGATGGATCAGCGGCGGCGTACCGGTCCGGCACGTCGGCCGGGCCGCCGCCGAGCAGCGCGGCCACCGCCCCCGCGTCCAGATCCAGCCGGTACGCCTCGGCGAGGTCCGCGACCGGCGCCAGCGCGAGGACGCCACCGACGGAGTCCGGTGCGTGCGCGGCGGCGTACAGCGCCAGGTGCCCGCCGGCGGAGTGGCCGACCAGGACCGGCGGCGCGGACGCCACCCGGCCGGGCAGCGCGGCGGCGGCCAGCCCCGGCAGGGCGGCCACCCCGGCGAGCACGTCGGTGAGCGGGCGCGGCCAGCCACCGTCGGGCCGGCCGGTACGGCGGTATTCGAGCTGGGCCACCGGGTGGCCGAGCGCGGCCAGCGCGACCGCCATCGGCCCGGTGTGGGTGCGGTCGTACTCCGCCCGCCAGAACCCGCCGTGCACCACGACGACGAGCGGCCGGGCGGGTCCGTCGCCGGCCGGGTGGCGCAGGTCGGCGCACTGGTCCGGGTGGCCGCCGTAGGCGACGGTGGCGTCCGGCGGCGGAGCCGGCCGGGTCAGCACGTCGCGGGGGTCGCTGGGCATGCGGGGACGGTAGCCTGCCCGGTCCTGGGCGCGTGTGCGTGGTCGGGGTGGGTAAAGATGGTTGCCATGACCGAAGCACACTCCGGCGGACACGACGGCGAACAGGGCAACGACGGCATCCCGGGCACCGTGGTGGTGGTCGGGCCGGACGGCCGACCGGTCGGCGCGATGCAGACCGAGGAGGGCGGGGGCGAGGACCCGACCCGTCTGGTCGAGCAGCCGGCCAAGGTGATGCGGATCGGCAGCATGATCAAGCAGCTCCTGGAGGAGGTGAAGGCCGCCCCGCTGGACGACGCCAGCCGGCACCGGATGCGCGAGATCCACGAACGCTCGATCGTCGAGCTGAAGGACGGGCTCGCCCCCGAGCTGCGCGAGGAGCTGGAGCGGATCTCGTTGCCGTTCACCGAGCAGCAGGCACCAAGCGAGGGCGAGCTGCGCATCGCGCACGCCCAGCTCGTCGGCTGGCTGGAGGGCCTGTTCCACGGCATCCAGGCCGCGCTGGTGGCCCAGCAGATGGCCGCCCGCGTCCAACTGGAGCAGATGCGCTCCGGCCGGCAGGCGCTGCCCAGCGGCCCGGGCGGGATGGTCCCGGGCATGCCGGGGATGCCCGGCGGCCACGAGGGCCACGCCCCCGGTCAGTACCTGTGATCCGGGCCGGCCGGGGCGCGTCGCGCCCCGGCCGGTCAGTCCAGCTCGAAGACCCGCTCCAGGTAGGCGGCGACGCCGTCGGCGGTGTTCGCGCCGGTGACCTCGTCCGCGATCTCCCGCACCGCCGGGTGGGCGTTGGCCACCGCCACGGCCCGGCCGGCCCAGGTCAGCATCGGCACGTCGTTGGGCATGTCGCCGAACGCCAGCACGTCCCGCTCGTCGATGCCCAGTCGGGCCGCGAACCAGGCCAGGCCGGCCGCCTTGGTCACCCCGGCGGCGGAGATCTCGATCAGCCCGCTGTACGACGAGTGGGTCGCCTCGGCCAGCCCTTCGAGCGCGCCGGCCACCACCCGGACGAACACGTCCGGATCCTGCTCCCCGGCCCGGGCCAGCAGCTTCACCGCGGGCGCGGCGAGCAGCTCCTCCGGCGACTCGACGGCCCGGATCGCGTCCGCGTCGGCGTCCCAGCGCAGCGGGTAGTGCGCCTCGTGCCGCATCTGCCGGCTGTCCACGATCTCCACCGCGAAGCTCACCCCGGGCACCTCGGCCCGCAGCCGCCGGGCCACCTCGGCCAGCAGCTCCGGGGCGAGCGGGTCGGCGCGCAGCACCTCGTCGGCCACCGGGTCGTACACCACCGCGCCGTTGGCGCAGATCGCCGGCAGCGGCTCGGCGAGCTGCTCGTACACGAGATTCAGCCAGCGGATCGGCCGGCCGGTGACCAGCACGACCGGCGTGCCCGCGGCGGTGAGCCGGGCCAGCGTCGACGCGGTACGCGGGCTGAGCGTCCGATCGTCCGCCAGCAGCGTGCCGTCGATGTCGGTCGCGACGAGTCGAGGTGGATCTTCCATCAGCGGGACAGTAGTCGGTCCAGGTAGACCGCGACGCCGTCGTCGTCGTTGCGCAGGGTGACCTCGTCGGCGGCGGTGCGGACCTCCGGGTGGGCGTTCGCCACGGCCACCCGCGACCAGCCGGCCCAGCCGAACATCGGCAGGTCGTTGGGCTGGTCGCCGAAGACCAGCACGTCCGCCGGGTCCACGCCGAGCCGCTCGGCGACCACGCTCAACCCGGTGGCCTTGTCGACCCCGGGCGGGCAGATCTCGACGAAACCGAGCCCGGCCTGGGTGAGCGAGGCCACCTCCGGCGGCACGATCCGGCGGGCCGTCGCGAGCAGCTCGTCGACGTGGTGGTCCTCGGTCCGGGCGAACGCCTTGACCGCGTCGCAGGAGAGACACTCGGCCCGGCTGCGCGCCTCGAACCGGTCCGGGTAGGGCCAGCTCGGGTGGTAGTCGCCCCAGAGCGGCGCGTCGTGCTCGCCGGACGCCTCCACCATCACGGTGAGCGGCCCGACGGCGGCCTCCAGGTCGGCGAGGATGCGGGCGAGCACCTCACCGCGCAGCCGCTCGTCCCGCAGCACCAGCGGGCCGGCCGGGTCGCTCTGGTCGACCACCCACCCGCCGCCGGCCATCACCAGGAAGTCGGCGGCGCGGATGTCGTTGCGGCTCAGCTCGGCCAGCCGCGGCCCGCGCCCGGTCGCGCCGACGACCGGGATCCCGGCCGCCCGCACCCGGTCCAGCACGCCGTGCGTGTACGCGGAGACGGTGTCGTCGCTTCGGACGAGCGTGCCGTCGAGGTCGGTGGCGATCAGCTTGGGCAGGCCCGGGCGGGTCATGGTTCCTCCTTCGCCCGCCACCGTCGCGCCGGCCGACCAGTCCTCGGTGCCGTGGCCACCGGACGGTGGGCAGGCAACCGTATCTCGCGCGGCCGGGAGCGACCATGGCATTCCGGCGAATCGGTCACGAATCCGAGGCGGCGATCCGGTGGCCGGCGAACGGGTCCGCCGGCCCGCTCAGCGGGAGCGTTCGGGGCCGGCGAACGGCAACGTCGGTTCCACCGTCAGGTCGGCCGGCCCCGGGGGCGCCTCGTCGTCGCGACCCCACCGACGTCGGGCGCGCCGCTCGTCGGGCCCTTCGTCGTCCGGCGTCGCCTCGTCGTCCGCCCGGTCGGCGGCCCGGCCCCCGGCCCGCCCGGCCAGGTGCAGCGTGGCCGCCAGCAGCGCGACGGCGAGGAAGGCGGTGACCAGGCCGCGGCCGTGCTCCACCTGGAGGCGCTGCTCGGTCGGGAAGAACAGGACGCGCCGGGCGAGCTGCTGGAGGGAGGCGGCAGCCGCGGCCAGCACGCCGATCAGGGTCGCGGCGAGGCCCAGCCCGGCGATCCGGGCGTGCTGCCGCACGGCCGGGGCGCCACGCAACGCCAGCGCCACCGCGATCGACAGGCCGAGCAGGCCGACGAGGTACGCCGCGCCGAAACCGCCGACCTCGGCGACGCCGCTGGGCAGCCGCAGCGTGGTGTTCCCGTCCTCACCCTCGTTCGGCACCGTGATCACCAGCCACTCGCCGATCAGCGAGGCGAGCCCGGCGACCGCGCCGAGGCCGGCGAGCACCGGCGGCAGGCGGTGGTCGCGGCCCAGGCCGGCCAGTGACCGGCTCACCCGGCCGGACGGTGCCGCCTCGGTGTCGGCGTCGCCCCACTCCACCACTGTGGTGCCGTCGGAGCGGTTGTCCTGCCTGGGAATCGGGAGATCCTGCGACATCGGCCACCCTTCGGGGTTCGCGGGCCTGCGTCGAATTCTGGCACAACCGGCATCCGGTCACCGGGAGTGCGATGCGGCCGGGCGGTGCGGGGCGGCCCGCTTTCAGTTAGCGTCGGTGCCATGCCTATCCGTACCGCTTCCGCTCGTTGGCAGGGCGACCTCGCCGAGGGGTCGGGCACCGTCCGCACCGGCAAGGGCGGCCTGTCCGGCAACTACTCCTTCAAGTCGCGTTTCGAGGAGGGTGAGGGCACGAACCCCGAGGAGCTGATCGGCGCCGCGCACGCGAGCTGCTTCTCGATGGCCCTCTCCAAGCAGCTCGCCGACTCGGGTGCCACCGGCACCTCGGTGGAGACGACCGCCAAGGTGCACTTCGACAAGACCGACGCCGGCATGACCGTGACCCGCATCGACCTGGAGACCGTCGGCCAGGCCCCGGGTCTCGACGAGGCGGGCTTCACCAAGCTGGCCGAGGCGGCCAAGGAGAATTGCCCGATCTCCCGGCTGCTCTCCCCGGGCGCGCAGATCACCCTGACCGCCCGCCTGGCCTGACGAGCCCCTTCTTCGCCATCCTGGCCGCACTTTCCCGGAAAGAGGGCCCGTCGGGCCACCGATGGCCACTCTTTCCGGGAAAGTGTGTCGATCTTCGGTGGGTGGGTGGAGAGGATGCGGCGTGGCGGTGGAGATGAGCCGGGACCGGTTCGAGGAACTGGTCGGCGAGGCGCTCGACGAGGTGCCCGAGGAGCTGCTCGGGCTGATGAGCAACGTGGTCATCCTGGTGGAGGACGACCCGCCGCCCGGTGAGAACCTGCTCGGGCTCTACGAGGGGCACGCCCTCACCACGCGCGGCTGGGACTACGCCGGCGTGCTGCCCGACCGCATCCTGATCTACCGGAACCCGATCCTGGCGATCTGCGACACCGACGACGATGTCGTCGACGAGGTCGCCGTGACCGTGGTGCACGAGATCGCCCACCACTTCGGCATCGACGACGAGCGCCTGCACGCCCTCGGCTGGGGCTGACCGGGCCCCGGCCGTCCCTGCTCGGCCGATCCCCACGGTTGCGCCCGTCCCCTAATCTGGCGGATCAGGCACACCCCGATGCAGGAGGAAACCCCATGCGCAGCGCGCTGTTCTCCGCGGAGAACCTTGAGAAGGAGTCCCAGCAGCCGGGCATGCGGCTGCAGAACTCCAAGATGCTGAAGATCGAACTGAACGGCGAGGCGATGGCCCGGGTCGGGTCGATGGTCGCCTACCAGGGGCAGGTGCAGTTCCAGGCCCTCGGTTCGGGCGGCATCGGCAAGTTCATCAAGCAGCGGCTCACCGGCGAGGGCGTGCCGCTGATGAAGCTCTCCGGGCGCGGTGACGTGTTCCTGGCCGAGCTGGCCAAGGACGTGCACATCATCGACCTGGAGCCCGGCGACGCCCTGTCCATCAACGGCTCCAGCGTGCTGGCCTTCGACTCCACCCTCCAGTACGACATCAAGATGGTCAGCGGCATGGGCATGGCATCCTCGTCGGGCCTGTTCAACTGCGTCTTCACCGGGCACGGCCGGATCGCCGTCACCACCAAGGGCACCCCGGTGGTGCTGAACGTGGACGCCCCGACGTACGTCGACCCGCAGGCGGCGGTCTGCTGGTCGGCCAACCTCCAGACCGGCTACCACCGGGCCGAGCAGCTCGGCCTCGGCACGCTGCTGGGGCGCAGCACCGGTGAGGCGTTCACGATGAGCTTCGCCGGTCAGGGCTTCGTGGTGGTCCAGCCCTCGGAGGAGCCGCCGGTGGCCGGCAGCGGGGCCCAGCAGCAACAGCAGGGCGGCCTGCTCGGCGGCCTGTTGCAGTGAGCCCCGGGCCGGGTGCGTTCCTGGGGAACGCACCCGGCCCGGTTCAGGTCAGCTCGCCGGCGCGCAGCCGGGCCAGCCAGGCCGCCGCGTCGGCGTAGTCGGCGTCGGAGAGACCGGCCGGCGCGGGCGTCGGCCGGTCGCCCGCCGCCGTGCTCCAGCGGTGCCGGGGATACGACCCGAGGAAGCGCACGTCGGCGCAGACCCGGCGCAGCCCGCGCAGCGCCTCGCCGAGGCGTACGTCGGCGACGTGCCCGGTGCAGTCCAGGAAGAACACGTAACGCCCGAGCGCCTCGCCGGTGGGGCGGGACTCGATCCGGGTCAGGTTGACCCCGCGGACGGCCAGTTCCATCAGCACGGACAGCAGCGCGCCCACTCGGTCGTGCGCGATGTAGACCGCGAGCGAGGTGAGGTCGTCGCCGGTCGGCGGCGGGGGCGGCCCGGGGCGGGACACCAGCGCGAACCGGGTCACCGCGTCAGGGTGGTCGGCGATCTTGTCGGCGAGGACGGTCAACCGGTGCCGGGTGGCGCCGATGGGGGCGCAGATGGCGGCGTCGTACTCACCGCTCGCCGCGCCGGCCGCGGCAGCGCCGTTGGAGAGCACGTCGACCACCGTGGCGTCGGGCAGGTGGTCGCGGAGCCAGCCACGGCACTGGGTGGACGCCTGCGGGTGGGCCGCCACGCTGCGCACCGAGGCCGGCGTGACGCCGGACCGGCCGGCGAGCACGAACTCCACCGGCAGGACCACCTCCCGCGTGATCGCCAGTGGATCGCCCTCGGCCAGTTCGTCGAGCGTCACCCCCACCGCGCCGCCGATGGAGTTCTCCAGCGGCACCAGCGCGGCGTCCGCCTCGCCGGCCCGTACCGCGTCGAGCGCCTCGCCCACACTGCGGGCCGGCGTGCGGTCGCCCCGCTCGGCGGCGGGCACGCTCCGGAGCGCCTGTTCGGCGAAGGTGCCTTCGGGACCGAGGTAGACGAAGCGGGTGGGCGGTGTTCCCGGCATGGCGACCAGCCTACGCACCCGGGAGGCCGTCGCAGGCCAGGGTGCGGATGCCCGGCGGGGCGGTGGCCCGCACCTCGACCCCGCACACGTCCGTGCCGGCGGTCACCAGGACGGGTGTGTCGCTCCGGCCGCGCGTGACCACCTGGAGTTCCTCGTGCCCGACGACCGCCAGCACGGTGTAGTGCCAGCCCTCGGCGCAGAGCGGCCCTTCCCGGACCGTGGCCCGTACGTTGCGGGGGAGCACGCCGGCGGAGCCGCGCAGCAGCGCGACGATCCGGCCGCCGGACGGCGCGCCCCGGCAGGGCGTGGCGGCCGGAGCGGGTGCCGGGACGATCGGCGCGGGCGGCACGGCCGGCGCGCTCGCATCGGCCGGCGCGCTCGCGGTGGGCGTCGCGTTCGAGGGCGTGGCCGACGCCGAGGGGCGGGGGCCGGTCGTGCCGGCGGGCGGCTCGCGCAGCTCGGGCGGCTGGCCGCAGGCGCCGAGCACGAGCAGCGCGAGCAGGGTCGCCGGGAGGGGCCGGCGGCGGGCGGGGGTGCGGGGCACGGGCAGTCCTCGACATCGACGGGCGTCGTCGCGGCCCGGGGGCCGAGCCCATCGTAGGAGGCGCGCCCGCTCGGGTGAACCCGGGTGCTCGACCCGATGCCCCGACGGGTCAGAGCACGGAGAAGAACGTGAGCGAGCCGGCGACGGCGGGACCGCTGAGCACCGGGGTGGAGATCGCGTCGACAGTCGTGCCGGCGTCGGAGCCGGGCCCCTGGACCCGGAGCAGCCCGCGGGCGAGCCGGCCGGAGAGCAGCGCGAGCAGCGGCGGGATCTTGTCGGTCTCCTGCTCGGTCAGCTCGCTCGGGCTGGCGGTGAAGTCGACCAGGCGCAGGCCACCCTCGAGCAGCGGCAGGCCGACCACGTCTTCCGGCGCACCGAGGCAGAGCAGGTCGCAACCGGACGAGGAGATGGCTACCACCGTGGTGTCGGCATCGATCAACAGGCATGGTTCGGCGGCCCGGGAAACGGTCCCGGACCACTGCGCGAAGTTGTCGGACTCCTGCTCGGCGGGGTTCTCCGTCGGGGACGCGAACACTTCCGAGAGTGAGAGCTCGACGTGGGCCACCGCGCCTCCTATATACACCGACGGTCCGTCCACGCTAGCCGGTCGGCACGGCGACCTTCCGGCCGCGCGGCACCTCCCGGTCTCCGTCGCCACCCGAGGGGCCGGGCGGCTCGATGACCAGGGGACATGGGTCGGTGCGGCGGGAGCCCCGGGGGTCGGGCGGCCGGCGACGACGCGGACCGACGAACCGGTCGGGGGCGATGTCGCGGACCGCGTGGCGTCGTCGCAGACGTTACCGCCGGGCGGCCCGCTTGTCAGCGGCCGTTCGGCCCTCGTCATACCACCGGTAGTCGGCTGATGGACGGTACGTGCCGTTCAGCCACGTCGACGGCGCCTGCGCGACCCGGGACAGCTTCTCGGCGGTGGCCGGAGTGATCCGGTTGCCGGCGGCCACGAGCAGCCGGTCCAGCTCCCGGTGGGTGGCCATGAGGCAGTCCTTGGGCAGGCCGTAGACGCTGATGACGCCGGAACCGACGAAGGTCAGCACCGGCGTCACCGGGATCGGCAGGCCGACCGCGTCGGACAGCGCCTTGCTGGCCCGCTTGGCATCGCGGCGTGCCTCGGCCACATAGGGCGGACGCTTCCCGTTGATCTGCACGACGTCGCCGGCGACCAGCACGCGGGCTCGGCCGTGGTCGGCGATGGTGACCGCGAAGAGCCCACTCGGCCCGATCGCGAGGAAACCGGCCCGGTCGTCCTCACCGCTGTCGAACAGCGCGTCGGCCGGATCCGTCCGGGGCCACTCGATGACGTGCCAGGCGGGACCGAGGTGGTCGAGTTGCCCCAGGGCCCGGGCCCCGGCGGCTTCCAACCGGCGGGCCCCCCGCTCGGCCCGACGACGGCGGGCCCACTCCAGCGGAGTCGGCCGGGCCGGTTCGAGCACCGAGGTGGCCTCCACCCGGGGTGGTGCCGCCCGGGGCGGCAGCGCCCGGGGCGGTACGGCTCGGCGAGCAGGAAAGACAGTCATCGCGACCTCCGGCAAAAGGTCTCTCGAAGTTATGTCTCCACTACCCTACGTTGCACACCCGGGGGCTCGGCAAGTTGGACCGCCGGAGTGAGTGCGGATGAATGCCATATTCATTCACACTTCTTTTCCGGATGGTGCGGAAGCCTGCCCTAGGCTGCGGGGGTGACGCACTACGTGGACAGCGAAGTGGCCCGACTCGGCACGGTGCTGCTGCACCGCCCGGGACCGGAACTCGCCCGCCTCACCCCACGCAACAACGACTCCCTCCTCTTTGACGCTATCCCATGGGTGGGACGGGCGCAGGAGGAGCACGACGCGTTCGCGGCCGCCCTGCGCTCGCGCGGCGTGGAGGTGCTCTATCTCGCCGACCTGCTGGCCGAGACGCTCGCCGTGCCGGACGCCCGAGCCGAGCTGACCGAACAGGTGCTGCGGTCCCGCCGCCTCGGCGACACCCTCCGCGCCCGCGTCGCCGACCACCTGGCATACCTCGATCCGGCCGCCCTGGCCGACGTGTTCACCGCCGGCCTCGCGCACGAGGAGCTGCGCATCGGCGCCGACCGTCCGGGCGGTCTGGTGTGGACCCTGATGGACCGGCACGACTTCGTCATCGACCCGCTGCCCAACCTGCTCTTCACCCGCGACTCGTCGGTCTGGATCGGCGACCGGGTCGGCGTCACCAGCCTGGCCATGCCGGCGCGGCGGCGGGAGACCACGCTGACCGACGCGATCTACCGCTACCACCCGCGCTTCGCCGGCACCGAGTTCGTCTACCACCCCGGGCTGGAGCACCTGGAGGGCGGCGACGTGCTGCTGCTCGCGCCGGGCGTGCTCGCCGTGGGGGTCGGGGAACGCACCACCCCGGCCGGCGCCGAGCGGCTGGCCCGCCAGGTCTTCGCCGCCGGGCTGGCGCACACCATCCTGGTGGTGCCGATCGCCCAGGAACGCGCCACCATGCACCTGGACACCGTCTGCACCATGGTCGACGTGGACGCCGTGCTGATGTATCCGAACATCGCCAGCGAGCTGTCCGCGTACACTGTCGTGGCCGGCGCGGACGGCGAGCCACGGGTCGACGGGCCCGCCCCGTTCCTGCGGGCCGCCGCGGACGCGATGGACCTCGACCAGCTCCGGGTGATCGACACCGGCCTGGACCCGGTCACCGCCGAGCGCGAGCAGTGGGACGACGGCAACAACACGCTCGCCCTCGCGCCACGCCTGTGCGTGGGCTACGAACGCAACGTGGAGACCAACGCGCAGCTGGAACGGGCCGGCATCGAGGTGATCGCCATCGCCGGCTCGGAGCTGGGCTCCGGCCGGGGCGGCCCCCGCTGCATGTCCTGCCCCCTGGTCCGGGAGAAAGGCGGGGCCCCTTCTTAACGCCTCAGGTAGAGATGGGGCCCCCTCTAGCGCTGAGGCGTTAACAGGGGGCCCCTCCTTACCAGCGGTTCAGCGGAGGGTGAGTTGGCGGCCGAGCAGGCCCTGGCGGGCGCGGCGACCGGCCGCGTCCAGCGGCTCCCGCTCCCCCAGCGCCTCGGCGTAGCGCTTGGCGAACGCGGCGACCGGCCCCTCCCACTCGGCGGCCGGCGTGTCCTCCGGCAGGTCCCAGACCGGCGTCAGACGGCCGTGCGCC
Source organism: Micromonospora sp. NPDC050980 (assembly GCF_040653835.1). NCBI lineage: Bacteria > Bacillati > Actinomycetota > Actinomycetes > Micromonosporales > Micromonosporaceae > Micromonospora > Micromonospora sp. NPDC050980. The sequence continues at coordinate 103,297 of NZ_JBFAGS010000012.1, forward strand.
CGGAACATGCCGGCGAACTTCGTGTCGTCGCCCAGGGTCAGCGTCCCGGCCGCGCCCAGCCGGGACAGGGCGTCCAACGCGGCGTCCTCGTCGTCGGGCAGCACCCAGCGCACGTGGGCCTTCTCCGGCACCTGGCACCAGTACGCGGCCCGGGCCGCGTCCAGCTTCACCGTCGGGTAGATCGCCGCGTTGGCCCGCTCCAGGGATGCCTGCACGGTCGGGTCGTCGCCGGCGCCCGGGTCGAGCCAGAAGTCGAACCCGTCGTGCATGCTGATCTCCAGCGGCCCGTCGACGAGGATGTCCTGGAGCCGGGGGCCCGGCCCGGGCAGCGGCGGCACGCCCACCTGCCGGCCGGGCTCGGTGCGCAGCGCGCAGAGCAGCGCGTCGGCCAGGTCCCGCGAGACGTCGCCGGACTGCTGGTGCCGTTGCAGGCCGACGAGCACCCGCCCGTCCGGCTTCGCGACCGCCGGGGCGGCCATCGGCAGGACGGTGGCCAGGACGACCGGCCGGTCGCCGTACTCCTCGACCAGCTCCGGGGTCAGCCGCAGCGGCGCGGACGCGGCCGGCACCAGCTCCCGCAGGGCGATCCACTCCGGCTCGTCGATCAGGCCCTCGAACGGTCGGGGCACGAAGACGTCGCGCACCTTCTCCCGCTTCGGGGTGGTCTCGGCCCGCTGGTTCTTTCGACGCTTGCTCACGGCGAGACAGCCTAGAGGCCCGGCGGGACCGCCGGGGCAGGACCCGCCCGCCGGTCAGCCGGTGGCGACCAGGTCGGGCCGGTGCGACCGGGCCGGGTCGAACTCCGCCCAGACGCTCTGGCCCAAGCCGTCCCGTTCGACGCCCCACCGGCTGGAGAGCCCGGCGACGATGTGCAGGCCCCGCCCGTCGACCGCGTCCGGGGCGGCGACCCGCATCCGAGGGCCGGCGCCGGCGCCGCCGTCGGTCACCCGGAGCTGGACGCTCGGCCCCCGGTCGGTGGTGCGCAGCCGCCAGGCCACCCGCACCACGCCGCCGGGCAGCGCCTCGGCGTGCCGGACCGCGTTGCCGACCAGCTCGGCGAGGACCGCCACCAGGTCGGCCAACAGAACCGGGGGTACGAGGCCGGCCAGCTCGTCGGCGAGCCGGTGCCGCGCCACGCGCGCGCCGGTCGCGTGGTGCGGCACCACCACGCACCACGAACGTTCGGCCGGTCGCGTCGACACATCGTCCCTTCCATTCGCGGCACCGGTTCACCCCCGGGGCAGCCGCACCTCCGCGACCGTACCCCCGCCGGTCCTCGGTCGGAGGGATACCCACCCGTTCTGCTGTTCAACGATCTGCCGGACGAGATAGAGGCCCAGCCCGGCGCCGGGGTAGCGCCGGCGGTCGCCGGACTCGCCCTGCCAGAACCGGTCGAAGGCGCGCTCCACGTGTTCCGGCCGGATGCCGATGCCCCGGTCGGCGACCCGGAACGAGACGGTGCGTTCGTTCGCGTCGGCGCTGATCTCGATCGGTGTGTCCGGCAGCGAGTACTTTCCGGCGTTGGTGCCCAGCTCGGTCAGCACGGTGGCCAGGCTGTGCCGGTCGCCGAGCGCCTTCGGCAGGTCGGCGGGCAGGTCGAGCACGATCCGGTGCCGGAGGTCGGCCGGCAGGTCGAGCACCGCGGCCCGCAGCGCGTCGACCAGGTCGAACGGGGCGGCCGGTTCCTCGCCGGGCCGGCTCTCGGTGGCGGCGGTGAGCAGCCGGTCGACCAGCCGGGCCAGTTCGTTGGCGCGCTGCCCGATGATTCGGGCGGCCTGCCGCCGGTCGCCGTCGCTGAGCGACTCCCAGTGGTCGGTGAGCGTGTCCGCGTACCCCTTGATCACGGTGACCGGGGTGCGCAGCTCGTGGCTGGTCACCGCGACGAAGAGGTCCCGGTCGTGGTCGCGGCGCTGCTGGTCGGTGATGTCGCGGAAGGTCACCACCCGCAGGGCGTTCGGGCCGGGCAGCTCGCCGGAGGTGATCCGCAGCCAGCGGCCGTCCGGCAGCCGGTGGTCCAGCACCTGCCCGGACGGGGGAAGCGGGAACGGCAGCGGCCGGCTCAGCGCCTCGTCCGCGGTCCGGCCGGTCACCTGCGCGGCGGCCGGGTTCCAGAGCCGGACCCGATGGTCGCGGTCCACCACCGCCAGGCCGTCGGCGAGCGCTGCCACGACCGGGCCGTCGCCGTGCACCGGCAGGCCGGTCTGGTCGCCGTACATGTGCGCGATGCAGGCGGCCACGTATCCGACGACGGCGCGCTGCGAGGCGTCCAGCGGCTCACCCGTCGGATAGAGGGCGTGCAGGCTGCCGACGGTGAGCCCGGCGATCTCGGCGCGCGCCACGATCATCCGGCGCAGCCCGCGGCCGGCGACCTCGTCGGCGAGCGCGCCGGGGATCGCGTCGACCCGGACCTCCCGCACCGGCGGGCCGGCCAGCAGGCAGACGGTGGCCGGGTCGGTGGCCGGCAGCGGCCGGCCGATCACGAACTCGGCGCTGCCGGTCGCCGCGATCACCCGGCCTCCGGCGGGAGTGAACTCGACGAAGACGAGGCCCGCCGCGCCGACCGCCGGCTCGACCTCGCGGAGCAGGCGGGCGAGCACGGACAGACCCGCCTCGCCGGAGTTGACCATCTTGATCACGCTGGTGTGCCCGGCGATGAGGGCGAGGTAGTCGGTTCGCTCCGGCATGTCCCGAGTGTGCCGCGCCGTCCGCCCCGGTGACACCCCCGGCCGGTCGACCGCCCACCGGACGGGTCGACGGGAGTCACCGGCCCAACCGGCTCAACATGCGGGCGGGCCGGTCCGTGATCACCCCGTCCACCCCGGCGGCGAGGACGAACTCCACGTCCTCGGGCTCGTTCACCGTCCAGACGTAGACCGAGTGGCCGGCGGCCCGCAGCGCGGGCACCAGCCCCGGTCGGGCCCGGACCAGCTCCACCCCGGGGCCGGCGATCCGGCAGCCGAAGGGCAGCCGGCTCAGCCGCAGCCAGCGCGGCAGCACCTCCAGCAGCAGCACCGTGGGCAGCGCGGGCGCGAGTTCGTGGACCCGGCGCACGGCCAGCGGTGAGAAGGACATCACGGTGACCTGGACCGGATCGTCCGGGCCGGGGTCGGCGAGGCCGTACCGGCGCAGCAGCTCGACCAGCCGGCGTTCGACGTCGCCCCGGTAGCGCGACGGGTGCTTCGTCTCGATCAGCAGCCGGACCGGCCGGCCGGCGGCGAGCACGGCGTCGAGCAGCCGTGCCAGCGTGAGCAGCCGGGTGTGTGACTCGTCGAGCCGCCCGACCCCGGCGGGCAGCGCCGCCGCCGGGTGCCAGGAGCCGAAGTCGAGCGTCTCCAGTTCGGCGAGCGTACGCGCGCTGACCAGGCCGTGGCCGTTGCTGGTCCGGTCCAGCCGGCGGTCGTGCACGCAGACCAGGTGCCCGTCGCGGGTCAGCCGGACGTCGCACTCCAGCCCGTCCGCGCCCTCGTCGAGCGCGCGCAGGTAGGCGGCGAGGGTGTGCTCCGGCAGGTCGTACGAGGAGCCGCGGTGGGCGAAGACCAGCGGGTCGGTCATGGCCGGGACGTGCCTCAGACGACCCGGCCCGGCTGCCCGTCGTCGGTGACCACGGGACGGCCGGCGGCGGCCCAGTCGCCCATCCCGCCCTCGACGTTGCGGACCTGGTCCCACCCGTTGCGCAGCAGGTAGCCGACCACCTGCCCGGATCGGCCGCCGGAGCGGCAGATCACCGCCACCTCGCGGTCGTCGGGCACCTCGGCGAGCCGGGCCGGCAGTTCGGTCATCGGCAGGTGGTGGGCGGCCGGCGCGTGGCCGGCGGTCCACTCGTCGTCCTCGCGGACGTCGAGCAGGTAGACGTCGTCGGGCACGGCCGACGCGGGCACGCTGGGAAGTTGGGCTCCGAACACGGTGAGAGCCTAGTCGCCCGCGCCGTTCAGAGCCGATCGACCCAGCGGGGATTGGCGTCGGCCCAGGCCGGCACCCGGGCGTCGCGAACCGCGGTGAAGAGGTCGCCGCCGCCGGTGTCCAGCACCACGTACGACACCTGGTCGATGGTCTGCGGATAGGAGGGCACGCGCACCCCGCGCAGGGCGTCCGCCGGCAGCGTGCGGAGCGCGAAGACCAGTTCGTCCAGGGGTACGCCGTTGGTGTCGACGGTCAGCGCCCCGCCGACCGCTCGCAGCACCCGGTCCAGTTTCACCGGGTCGCCGCGCAGGTTCGTCTCGCCGGCCCGGTCCAGCACCGCCCGCAGCATCTGCTGCTGGTGTCGCTGCCGGTCGTAGTCGCCGTTCGGCAGGTCGTAGCGCTGCCGGACGTAGTCGAGCGTCCGGGCGCCGTCCATCTGCTGGCAGCCCGGCTCGAACCGGGTCTTGGTGTGGATCGAGCGGACCGGCGTGTCCACGCACATGCGGATGCCGCCGAGTTGGTCGATCACCTGGGTGAAGCCGGAGAAGTCGATCAGCGCGGCGCCGTCGAAGCGGACGCCGGTGAGTCGGGTGAGGGTGGCGCTGAGCAGCCGGGCGCCGCCGGTGCCGCCGCCGCCGTGCTCGTAGGCGGCGTTGACCTTGTCCTGGCCGCCGGGGAAGCCGGGCGCCGCCGGGATGGCCACCAGCAGGTCGCGCGGCACGGAGATCAGGTACGCCTGCCGCATCCCGGCCGGCACGTGCACGATCAGGATGGTGTCGGAGCGTTGGTCCTCGGCGTTCGCGCCGGGCCGGTGGTCGGAGCCGATCAGCAGATAGTTGAGCGGCTGATCCAGTTTCGTCCGCTTTTTCCGGGCGGCCGGGTCGAGCAGTTGCTCCTTGGTCACCGTGCGGTCGTACCGGTGGGTGAGCGAGCGCAGCCCGACGACGCCGAGCGTGGCGAGCAGGACCAGCGCGAGCCCGGTGCCGAGCAGGAACCGGGGCCAGCGGGCCGGTCGAGCCCGCCCGCGTCGGTTCCGTGCTGGCCTGGACGTGACGATCCCCCCGTGGCGCCGACATGAGACCCGCTCACGTCAGGCTACGGGGGGATCGGCCGGCTGAGGCCGGCTTCCGTCATTTCCGGGTGGACAGCACGCTCGGGTTGTTGACGACGAACTCGGCGAGCTTGTCGTCCTTGACCGCCTGGAACATGTCCATGCTGAGCTGGTTGAGCACCTCGCGGTTGTTGCCGTTGCCGTTGAAGGTGCCGCCGTTGGTGCGGAGCGTGACGAGGTCGTTGCCGGTCACGCCCTTCATGGTGAAGATGAAGTCCTCGATCGACGAGCCGCCGGTGTCCAGGACGAAGGCCTTTCCGGCGGCCTTGATCAGCGCGTTCAGCTTGAGCGGGTTGCTCAGCGTCCCGTTCTGGGACGCCTTCTTCGCCATCGCCTTGATCAACTGCTGCTGGTTCTGCTGCCGGTCGTAGTCACCGTTGCGGAGGGTCTTGCGCTGCCGGGAGTAGTCCAGCGCCTGCCAGCCCTCCATCTCCTGGCAGCCCTTCTTGTACGTCACCGGCTTCATCGTCTTGCCGGTCTTCTTCGCGTCCGCGTTCCACATCGGCTTGCCGTCGACCATCGACATGTGCAGCGAGGAGACCTCTTCGGTCACGCAGATCCGCACCGTGCCGATCGCGTCGATGACATTCTTGAAGCCGCCGAAATTGATGATCGCGGCGCCGTCGAAGCTGATCCCGGTCATCCCCTTGATGGTCCTGGCCATCATCTGGGCGCCGCCCTCCCAGCCGCCGCCGTTGCGCGCACCGACCTGGAAGGCTGCGTTGATCTTGTCGGTGCCGCCCTTCCAGCCGGCCTTCTCGGAGGCCGGGATGTGCGCCTCGGTGTCCCGGGGGATCGAGATCAGGTATGCCTGGTCGTGGCTGGCCGGGATGTGCAGGATGATGATCGAGTCGGAACGGACGTCGTCGGCGGCCCAGCGGGCCCGGGCGTCCACGCCGAGCAGCAGCATGTCGATCGGGCCCTCCAGGCTGGCCCCGCCCTCGGCGTCCGTCTTGCCCGCCTCGCCGAGCAGGTTGCGCTGGGCGATGTTGCTGGTCGCCTGGCCGATCACGGCCTTGCTGCCGACGATCGCGACGCCGCTGGTCACCATCAGCACGGCGCCGAGCACGAGCGTCAGCTTCGCCCACAGCGGGTCCTTGCGCCTGGTGCGCTTCTTCTTCCCGCCGCCGGGCCCACGGCCACCGGGGCCGGGCTGCGTGGGAATGACCGGGGGAACCCGCCCGGATGAACCGGGTGCCGGTGCGTGCGGGCGACGACTGGTCTGGACCGACATTCGTGCTCCAGCTCGGTGATCGGGGGCGGGACCACTTTACGTATCTGTTCCCGTTCTCGCGACCTCTTGAGGCGGATAATCCCGTCAATCCCGGCCGATGTGCCCGAGATATGGCCGAACGGGCGAGGGCGAGAACCCCTCGCGTCGGCGGTCGTGACCCGGTGCCGTCAGCCGCCCGCGGTGTCGCCCGAGCCCTTCTGGTTGGCCCGGACCCACTCGGCCATCTTGTCCGCCACGATGGCCTGGTACATCGCCAGCGCCTTCTCCCGGTCGGAGACCACCACCGACTGGCCGTCGATGGTCTGGCCGCCCAGGTTCGGGCTGGTGACGAACGTCAGGTTCTCGCCACGCAGGCCGCGGAACTGCACCGCCATGTCGGTCAACGAAAATCCCTGGTCGACCGTGACGGCGGCGGTCACCGCCTTGAGGAAGTCGTTCAGCTTCTTCGGGTTGGCCAGCGTCCCGGTGCTGGCGGCCTTGTCCATCAGCGCCTTCAGGAACTCCTGCTGGTGGCGCATCCGGGCGAAGTCGCCGTCCGGGAACTGCTTGCGCTGCCGCACCCAGTCCAGCGCCTCGGCGCCGTTCATGTGGTTCACGCCCTTGGTGAACGTCCGGTACGGCTTGTGGATCGAGGTGACGGTCCGCTCCACCTTGAGATCGACCCCGCCCAGCGCGTCGGTGACGTCCTTGAAGCCGGCGAAGTCGATGGCCATCACGTGGTCGATCCGTACATCGGTGAAGCACTCCACGGTCTTCACCGCGAGCGGCAGCCCACCGAACGCGAACGCCGCGTTGATCTTGTTGCGCGAGCCGGAGTCGCAGGCGGCGCCCGCGCTCTCCGGGATCGGCACGTACAGGTCACGCGGCACGGAGACCAGGTAGGCGCTCTTGTGGTCGGCCGGGACGTGCATGACGATCAGCGTGTCCGCCCGCCACTTGCCGGCGCCGTCGACAGGTGCGTCCGGGTCCCGCGAGTCGCTGCCGACCAGCAGGATGTTGAACGCGCCCTCGACCTGCTTGGCCGGCCGGCCCCCGGTGATCTCCGAGAACGGGTCGGTGCGGGCCAGGTCGCTGTTGAGATTGCGGGCGTAGAGCCAGCCGCCGACGCCGCCGAGCAGCGCGAGCGCGAGCACCACCACGCCCGCCACCAGGCCGATGCGCCCCCAGCGCGGGCTCCGCCGCCGCCCCGACCCACCGCCGCCGCCACCCGGGCGACCCGGGCCGGCCGGCCCGCCCGGACCGCCGGGCCCACCCGCGCGGGGGGCATCGTCGTACGGCGGGTACCAGCGGGTGTCACGGGGGGCACGCGCGGCGGCACCCCGGCCGGAGCCGGGCACCTGGGCGCGGCCCGCGCCCCGGTTCAGGGGGCGAGGCAGGGGAGCGCCGGCAGACGAGGTCGCTGACATGTAACCGAGGGTAGGTCGGTCGGTCCAGCGCCGCCCTCAGGCGCGCACGGCTGACAGTCGGTTGACAGCCGGGCTCAGTACCCTAACCGCCCGCGGAAGTACGCGATCGTGCGTCCGAGGCCGTCTTCGGGCGTCACGGCCGGCTCGTAGCCCAGCAGCTCACGGGCGAGCGTCAGGTCGGGGCGGCGCATCTCGGGGTCGTCGGACGCGCGGGTGATGTAGCTCACCTCGGAGCTGCTTCCGGTGAGTGACACGATCGTCTCGGCCAGTTGCCGCATCGACATCTCGTGCTCGGTGCCGCAGTTGATCGGGCCGGTCTGCGTCGAGTCGAGCAGCAGCAGGATGCCCCGCACCAGATCGTCGACGTAACAGATGGACCGGGTCTGGTTGCCGGTGCCGTGCACGGTGATCGGCTCGCCGCGCAGCGCCTGGGAGATGAACGTCGGGATGGCCCGGCCGTCGTCCGGACGCATCCGCGGGCCGTACGTGTTGAAGATCCGCACGATCGCGGTGTCCGTGCCCCGGCTGCGGTGGTAGGCCATGGTGGCCGCCTCGGAGAAGCGCTTCGCCTCGTCGTAGACGCTCCGGATGCCGATCGGGTTGACGTTGCCCCAGTACGTCTCGCGCTGCGGGTGCTCCTTCGGGTCCCCGTACGCCTCCGAGGTGGAGGCCATCAGGAACCGCGCGCCGTCGGCGGTGGCCCGCTCCAGCAGGGCCAGGGTGGCCACCGAACCGACCCGGAGGATCTCCACCGGGAGCTTCTCGAAGTCGGTCGGGCTGGCCGGGGACGCCATGTGCAGGATCGCGTCGAACCGCTCGGCCATGGCCGGGTGGTCGGTGGGCAGGCCGTCGGAGATGTCCGTCTCGATCAGCGTGAACGCCGGCTTCTCCAGCAGGTGGGCCACGTTCTCCTTGGCGCCGGTGACGAAGTTGTCCAGCACCACCACGGTGCAGCCGCGCTCGACGAGCCGGTCGACCAGGTGGGACGGGACGAATCCGGCGCCGCCGGTGACGAGGATGCGGTGACCGGCGCCGAACCGGGGAGCGACCTTCATGCCCGCCACCCTATACAGGTAAGGCGGGGCCCCCTGTTAACGCCTCCGGTAGAGGCGGGGGCCCCGCTCAACAACTACCCGTCAGTGCGCGCCCGCGCCGGTGAGCGAGCGCACCTCCAGCTCCGCGTACTTCTCGTCGTCACTCTCCTTGGACAGGATCGTGCCGAGCCAGCCGCACAGGAAGCCGAACGGGATCGAGATGATGCCCGGGTTCGACAGCGGGAACCAGTGCCAGTCGTGGTCGGGGAACATCGCCGTCGGCGCGCCGGAGACGACCGGGGAGAAGAAGACCAGCACCACTGCCGCGAGCAGGCCGCCGTAGATCGCCCAGACCGCGCCCGAGGTGTTGAACCGCTTCCAGAACAGGCTGTAGAGGATCGCCGGCAGGTTGCCGGAGGCGGCGACCGCGAAGGCCAACGCGACAAGGAACGCCACGTTGAGGCTCTGCGCGAAGATCGACAGTACGATCGAGACCGCGCCGATCACCAGTGCGGAGATCCGGGCGACGTTCACCTCCTGCCGCTCCGACGCCTGCCCGTTCTTGATGACGTTGGCATAGAAGTCGTGCGCCAGGCTGGACGACGACGCCAGCGTCAATCCGGCCACCACGGCGAGGATCGTGGCGAACGCGACCGCCGCGATGATCGCCAGCAGTGTCGCGCCGCCCAGGCTTCCGCCGAGGAAGTCCACGCCGAGCGCCTCGGCCAACTGCGGTGCGGCGGTGTTGCCGGCCTTGTCCTGCGCGGTGATCGCCTCGCCGCCGACGAGCGCCGCCGCACCGAAGCCGAGGGCCAGGGTGAGCAGGTAGAACGCGCCGATGATGCCGATCGCCCAGAGCACGCTCTTGCGGGCCGCCCGTGCGGTCGGCACGGTGTAGAAGCGGATCAGGATGTGCGGCAGACCGGCGGTGCCGAGCACCAGCGCGATGCCCAGTGAGAGCAGGTCCATCTTGCTGTAGAACGTCTTCAGCCCGTCGCCTGACTCCACGCCGTAGCGCAGCCCGGGTTCGAGGAAGGCCGCTCCCTTGCCCGAGGCGTCGGCCGCGTCGCCGAGCAGCGAGGACAGGTTGAACTTGTACTTGGCGAGCACCAGCAGCGTCATCACGATCGCGCCGCTCATCAGCAGGAACGCCTTGACGATCTGGACGTACGTGGTGCCCTTCATGCCGCCGACGGTGACGTAGATGATCATCAGGGCGCCGACCATGATGATGGTGGCCACCTTGGCGGTGTCGGCGTCCATGCCGAGGAACGTCGTGCCCGGCTTGATGCCGAGCAGCAGCGCCACCAGCGCGCCGGCGCCGACCATCTGGGCCAGCAGATAGAAGATCGACACGGTGATGGTGGAGACCGCCGCCGCGGTCCGGACCGGCCGCTGCCGCATCCGGAACGCCAGCACGTCCGCCATCGTGTACCGGCCGGAGTTGCGCAGCAGTTCGGCGACGAGCAGCAACGCCACCAGCCAGGCGACCAGGAAGCCGATCGAGTAGAGGAAGCCGTCGTAGCCGTAGAGGGCGATGATGCCGGCGATGCCCAGGAAGGACGCCGCGGACATGTAGTCGCCGCCGATCGCCATGCCGTTCTGGAAGCCGGAGAAGGAGCGTCCGCCGGCGTAGAAGTCGGTGGCGGTCTTGGTCTGGCGGCTGGCCCACACCGTGATCGCCAGCGTGATCGCCACGAAGATCAGGAACAGCGTGATGGTGAGGTTCCGGGCGGTGGTGCTGCCCGCCTCAGCCGCGAGGACCGTGTTCATGGGTCACCTCCCCCATCTCGGCGCGGATCCGGTCGGCGACCGGGTCGATCCGCCGGTTGGCGAACCGCGAGTAGAGCCAGGCGATGACGAATGTCGAGACGAACTGGAGCAGACCGAAGACCAGGGCGACGTTGATGTTGCTGATCAGCTTCGTGCCCATGAAACCCCGCGCGTACGCGGAGAGGATGACGTAGAGCGCGTACCACAGGAAGAACGCGACGGTCATCGGGAAGACGAAGCCGCGCAGCGTGCGCCGCAACCCGGCGAACTCGTCCGACCGCTGGACGGCTAGGTACCGTTCCGCCGTCGACTCGGAGGGTGCGGACGCGGGTGTGTCCGTGGACATCTGTGGATCACCACCTTCGCAGGCGTGGGGGATTTCCGCGCACGTTAGGAGCGCGGAACCCACCGCGAAAGACCCGGACGGGTCCCGGTCACCCGGTGCGCCCAACGGCACCCCCGCTGCGCCCAGTGACCCAGATCACTCCGCTAACCGGTCCACCCGCGCGCGCCGATCTTCGTCGATCTTGGGCTTGTGGTGCCAGGAAATGCCAAGTCCAAGATCGACGCGATCGCCGCGTGGGAGTGGTGCGGCCTAGTCGGTCAGGTTGTGGTAGCGGCCTCGGTAGTGCAGCAGGGGAGGGGTGTCCTCGGTCAGGTCGACCGTCTCGATGGTGGCCTCCACCAGCAGGCCCCAGCCGTACTCCCGAGCGGCGTCGAGTCGGCAGCCGGCCCACCCGCCCGCGTCCGCCGGCACCGGCCCGTAGGGCGTCTCGGACCAGGTGTCGATGGCGAACAGGCCGCCGGGCGACGGGAACAGGCCGGCGAAGCGGTCCGCGAGCTGCCGGTGGCGCGGGCCCAGCGGGGCGACCGCGAACCGCCCGGCGTCCTCGACCGCCGCCCACAGCTCCGACTCCGGGTCGACCAGGCCGAGCAGCCGGTCCGGCTCCCCCTCCGCGACAAGCGTCGAGGAGACCGTCAGCCCGGCCGGCCCGGGCGCGGTCCAGAGCGTCACCGGGGCGGCCAGCCGGCCGCGCAACCGGCGTACCGGCGAGCGCTGCCCGGCCGGCACCGCGAACGGATCGGTCTGATGGATCTCAGCACCCGGCTCATGATTCACGTGAAACATTGTGCCGCCCCGGGCCCGCGCCCAGTCGAGAAAGCGCCCGTGCAGGTCAGTGGCGCCGCTGAGCTGCTCGTTCGCCTCGGCCAGCAGCCCGCCTAGATGAAACAGCAACGCCGTCCGGTCGCCCCGGAACTCGCGCAGCAGCCCGAGCCGGGCCGGTCCGCACGGCCAGGGCGCTCCGCACGTGCGGCACCGCCACGCCGGCCGCATCGGCAGGTGTGCCCGTCCAGATCCGATCTTGGACGATTCCAGCCCCACCTCCGGCGCTTTCCTTCCATGATCTCCATGACGTCGTCGCACTCGCTCCTCCTTGCGAGAGGGTCGCCCCGCCGGGATGGCCGGGGCGACCCGTCGCAGGACCGGTCGCCGGGTCATCGCCTCCACCGGCCGGGCCGCGTACCTCCACCCTGGACGCGGCCGGACCGGCGGGGGAGGATGCCAGGGGCTACTACGGAGTGCGTTCGCGTACTTACCGAAGAGGTGAGGATGGACATCGAGGTGTGGATCCGGGCGCTGAAGGCCGCCCGCGCCGGGGCCGAGGTGTCGCAGGAGGCGTTGGCGGCCACGATCCGGTGGAGCCCGTCGACGATCGCCGCCATCGAGACGGGCCGTCGCCGGCCCACCATGGAGTTCGCCGTCGCCGCCGACCAGGCGCTGCGCACCGGCGGCCTCCTGGCGAACCTGCTGTCGGCGGGCGAGGCGAACAGTGGGCCAGGTTGGTTCGAACCCTGGCCCGGCCATGAGGAGCGGGCGGTCCGGCTGTGCTATTTCGAGCTGTGTCTGATCCCCGGTCCGTTGCAGACCGAGGAATATGCGCGGGCGGTCGTTTCTGCCGGTGGCGTGTACCGGAGTGATCGGGTGGAGGAGTTGGTGAGTCGTCGACTGGAGCGGCAGCGACTGCTGCACCGGGAAGATCCGCCCGACTGTGTCTTCCTCATCGACGAGAGCGCGCTGCGGAGACCCGTCGGAGGGCCGGCAGCCATGGATCGACAGCTCGGCCGGCTACTTGAAGTGGTCGAATTGCCGCACGTCCGCCTCCATGTTCTGCCGGTCGAGGTCGGCGCGCACGTGTCGATGGGAGGTGGCTTCGTGCTTGCTGAAATGCCCGATGGTGATCGCCTGCTCTGTCTCGACAACGCCGCTCGTGGCCAGATCGCGGACTATCCGGAATGGATAGCCCTGGTACAGCGCAAGTGGGAGCATCTGCTCGGTGAGGCACTCAGCGAGCGAGCCTCCGTCGAACTGGTCAACAAGCTGAAGGTAACGCCATGAAGGATGCCGCGCCCCGCTGGCGCAAGTCGACGTGGTCCGCGAACGAGGGCAACTGCGTCGAGGTGGCGGGCAACCTGTCCGGGGTGGTGCTGGTACGGGACAGCAAGGACCCCTCCGGCCCGATCCTCACCTTCGCGCCGGCCGCTTGGCGCTCGCTCGTCGCGTCGCTGCACCGGGTGCCGCTCGACTGACGGGCCTACGCTGCGGAGCATGGCTCTCGTACCTCCGCAGAAGCTCGCCCAGGAGCGCATCGTCAGCGCGGACGCCGTCCTCGGCGGTCAGGTGGACCTGCGTGCCTACCCCTATCGGCACCTGATGATCATCGCTCGGCACAAGTGGGGCAGCAGTGGTTTCCCGCCGCTCATGGAGGCCGTCGAGCACCTCTCGAACTACGGCTGGGAGCTGGTGAACGTGCTCAGCGTGGGCGAGGGCCATCACGTCTACGCCGCGATGCGCCGCACCGCGTGACGCCCGCTTCCGCCGGCGTGTCGCCGCCGGAAGAGAGCCCACTTCTCAGTGGCATGACCCACAGTCATAGTCATGACTCCCAGTCATAGCGCAGAGAAGTAGCATCTCGCCGAGCGCCGAGCTAGGTGGAGAGAGTACGGCGGGCGGCGGCCAGCACCTCCGGGTCGGCGCAGCCGGCCGCGTACCCCGCGATCCGGCGGCGGATGTCCCGCCCGAGCAGCCACGTGCCGACCCGTTCCGCCACCGGGCGTAGGAACGCCGGGCGGCACCGGAAGTTGTAGCGCCAGGTGGCCACCGTGGTGCCCGGCTCCGGGCCGGGCGCGAAGCGCCACCCGCCGCCGAACCGCTCGAAGAACCACGGCCCGCGGACCATCTTCATGCCCACGTTCGTCGGCGGCGACCAGGAGACGTACTCGCTGACCATGGTCAGGCCGTGCCGGGAGCGGGTGAAGGTGCGCACGCCCCGCCCGGGCCGGGTCGCGCCGTCGGTGAAGTGCTGCTCCCGGACGAACGGGTCCCACCTGTAGCGCACCGGGGCGACGGTCTGGGAGACGGCGAACGCCACCTCCGGCGGAACCCCGACGGTGACGACCGCCTCGACGACCGGCATCAGCGCCTCGGGGTGACCGTGGCCAGCAGCTCCGGCTGCCGGCGGTCCAGCGCGTCCCCGGCCAGATACGCGCCGAGCAGCGCCGCGCCCGCCCCGTAGGCCAGGCCGACGGGCGGCGCCAGCCAGAGCCAGACGTCGCCGAGCAGGGCCGCGGCCACCACGAACGGCACCGCCGCCACCGCCGAGGCGATCATGGAGAGCAGCGTGAGCAGGCTCTTCGCGATCCCCGCGCCGGTGTTCATGGCGAACGGGTTGCTGGTCTCCGGCAACGAGTAGGCACCCAGCACCGAGATGAACCCGTTGATCGCCAGCCCGCAACCGTACGCGGCGAACAGCCCACCGACCATCACCCCGAGCCACTCGGGCCGCCCGAGCACGGTCGCCAGCACGACCGCGACCACCAGCAGGATCGGCACCACGTAGAGCGAGAACGCCGCCATCCGCGCGCGCAGCTCCACCCGCCCGGGCACGGCGGCGACCACGTTGGCGGCGTACGCGCTGCCGTCGAAGCCGAACTGGTTGGCCAGCGTCACCGAGGCGAGCACCCCGACGAAGACCATGGAGATGCTGACCAGCACCGGGGACGAGTTGGCGCTGGTCTCGCCGAACGCCGCCCCGCCCTCGGTGCTGAACGAGACCCCGCCGAGGTTCACCATCACCGGCACGAACACGCCAACCACCGCGACCGTGATCAGGTTGGCCCGGCGCCGGGCGTCCCGCCACCAGTAGCGGCACTCCCGGGCCACCAGCGCGCCGAACCGGTCCCGCCGGACCCAGCCGACCGCGCGGGGAAAGAGCTGCGCGACAGCCCCGCCGACCGCGCCGCGCGGGGCCTTCGCCGGCCCGGCGCTCACCGCGCCGACCATCGCCGACTCCAGCGACCGCGACCACCACAGCAGGAGTACGCCGAGCGTGGCGACGGCGATCAGCAGCTTCAGCACCGCCGCGCCGGTCCGGCCCTGCGCCACGTCGATCCCGGCGGTCCACGGCGCGCCGAACGGCGTCCAGCCGACCACCCGGGCCACCCCGGTCAGCCGGTCCCAGTCGGCGTTGCGCACCGCGGCGAGCACGAGCAACTGCAACGGCCCGAGCAGGGCGGCCAGCACCGCGAGCAGCACGGCGGCCAGGTCGCGTACCCGGCGGGACCGCAACATGGTGGCGAACGCGCTGGTCACCGCGCGGGCCCCGGCCACGCAGACCAGCACCCCGGCGACCACCCCGAGCGCGCCGACCAGCGCGGCCGGCCATCCGCCCAGCGCGGCGGACGTGACCACCAGCCCGGTCACGGTGAGCGCCGTGGCCACCGCCGGGACGCTCACCAGGGCGGCGGCGAGCAGGCCGGTGACCAGGGTACGGCGGGCAAGCGGCAGCAGCGCGAACCGGGCCGGGTCCAGCGTCTCGTCCACGCCGAAGAAGACCAGCGGCAGCAGCAGCCAGCCGAGCGTCAGCACACCACCGCCGAGCGCGGCGGTCATCAGCGCGTACCGGGGCTCGCCGGCCATGCCGGGCGCGGCCAGCGCCAGGAATCCGCCCGCGGCGAACCAGAGCCCGAACAGCACGCCCACCACGAACAGCGCGATCCGCCATCCCTGGCCGCGGAAGTTGTTGCCGAGCACCCGCAGCTTCAGCCGGACGAAGTGGCGGGGCGAGACGGCCCGCGTCGGCCGCTCGGCGGCGGTCACCGGGACAGCCACGACAGCTCCTCGCCGGTCGCGGTCCGGCCGCCGACGACCTCGACGAACACGTCCTCCAGCGACCGGTCGCCGCGCACCTCGGCCAGCGTGCCCACCCGCTTGATCGTGCCGTCGGCCAAGATCGCCACGTGCGAGCAGAGCCGCTCGACCACCTCCATCACGTGGCTGGAGAAGACCACCGTGCCGCCGCCGGTCACGTAGCGGTGCAGGATGTCCCGGATCAGCGCCGCCGAGACCGGGTCGACCGCCTCGAACGGCTCGTCGAGCACCAACAGGCGCGGTCCGTGCAGCAGCGCGCAGGCCAGACCGATCTTCTTCTTCATGCCGGCCGAGTAGTCGACCACCAGGGTGCGGCCCGCGTCGCTGAGCGCCAGCACGTCGAGCAGCTCCGCCGCCCGCTGGTCGACCACCGCCGGGTCCATGCCGCGCAACAGACCGTGGTACGCCAGCAGCTCCGCCCCGCTCAGCCGGTCGAAGAGGCGTACCCCGTCCGGCATCACGCCGAGCAGGCGCTTCGCGCGTACCGGATCGGCCCAGACGTCGTACCCGAGGACCCGGGCCTCACCGGCGTCGGGCCGCAACAGGCCGACGGCCATGGAGAGGGTCGTGGTCTTGCCGGCCCCGTTCGGGCCGAGCAGGCCGTAGAACGAGCCGGTCGGCACGGCCAGGTCGACGCCCGCCACCGCGACCTTGGTGTCGAAGCGCTTGGCCAGGCCACGCAGGGACAGGGCCGGGTGCTGATCGGTCATGCTCCGACGGTAGCCCGCCCCGGCCAGCGCCCGCTCCGGCCGGAGGACGATCTTCCCGTCATACCTGAGAGGTATGCCGACCGTCTGCAACCGGGAGCTCCGCTGGGCCCGACGGCTTCACGATGCGTGCCGACGGCGACTGGTCGCTCGAATTCATCAGCCAGTTCTGCGTCAACGAGTCACCGTCGCTCGACGTCAGGCAGGTGGCCAGCCGTTCCGTGGCGTTCGACTCGCCCTCCGACTGGCTGGTCGAACGGGTCACCCGGCACTCCGGCACCTCTGCGGCCACCGTCATGCAGCGGGTCCGCCAGTTGGTCACCGGATGTGAGCCGATGGCGTCCGGCGACTCCCTGTCGATCGTGGCTGAGTCGCTCGGCGGTGACGACGCCGTCCTGGTGGGCAGCGAGATCGGCGGAACGCCGAGCCGGTGGATCTTCGTCCGGCAGGGCGATCTCGTGGCGCAGATGCGACTCGACCACCAGACCACACCGGCCGAGGCCCGTGGGACCGTCAGTTCGGTGGCGAGCCGGCTCTGCGCCGGCACCGACGCCTGCTGAGGTTCGGGGTTGTTAACAGGGGCCCCTTCCTCTACCGGATGCGTTAAGAAGGGGCCCCTCCTTACAGGCGGAGCGACTCGGGGGTGTGCAGGCGGAGCATGGTGGTGCCGACGTCGCGGGGCAGGCGACGGCGGCTGGCCATGGAGACCAGCACCATCACGGTGAACGCCAGCGGCACCGTCCACGCGGCCGGCTGGGTGGTGAGCGTCGCCGGCCAGCCGGTCAGCGGCGGCCCGAGCACCGTGAGCAGCACCGCGCCGATCGCCGCGCTGCCGCCGACCAGCACCCCGGCGGCGGCGCCCAGGTCGGTCAGACCGCGCCACCAGATGCCGAGCACCAGCAGCGGGCAGAAGCTGGACGCGGCGACCGCGAACGCCAGCCCGACCACCTGGGAGACGTCCAGCCCGGAGACGTTCAGCGCGAGCATCGCCGGCACCGCGCCGGCGATCACCGTGGCGAGCCGGAAGCCGCGTACCGAGCCGCGGCCCAGCACGTCCGTCGAGATCACCCCGGCCACGCTGGTGAGCAGGCCGGACGAGGTGGACAGGAACGCCGCGAACGCCCCGGCGGCGACCAGCGCGGCGAGCAGCCGGCCGGTCGTGCCGTCGCCCAGGGCCGCGCCGGGCAGCAGCACCACCACCGCGTCGGTCTGACCGGTGACCAGCAGTTGCGGGGTGTAGATCCGGCCCAGCACACCGTAGATCGTGGGCAGCAGGTAGAAGACGCCGACCAGGGCCAGCACGACAAGTGTGGTGCGCCGGGCGGCGGCGCCGTCCGGGTTGGTGTAGAAGCGCACCAGCACGTGCGGCAACCCCATGGTGCCCAGGAACGTGGCCAGGATCAGCGAGTATGTCGCGAACAGGCTGCGGTCGTCGTCGCCGGCGGTGTCCGGCAGCAGCCAGTCGGTGGCGCCGATCGCCGCGCCGGACACCTCCGGCACCGGGTCCCCGGCGGCGAAGTCGAGGCGGTCGCCGGGGCGTACCTCCCGGATGTCGCCGTCGGGCAGGGTGAGCGTCGCCCGGTGCTCGACCACGACGGTGGTGGCGGTCCGGAACGCCGGCCCGTCGGGCGGCGTCACCGCCGGGCGGGCGTCGGCCTGCCACTGCAACGCCAGGAAGATCGCGGGTACGGCGAGCGCGGTGAGCTTGAGCCAGTATTGGAACGCCTGCACGAACGTGATCGCCCGCATCCCGCCCAGCGCCACGTTGGCGGTCACCACGACGGCCACCAGCAGCGCCCCGACCGGGTAGGGCGAGCCGGTCAGCGTGGCCAGGGTCAGCCCGGCGCCCTGCAACTGCGGCACCAGGTAGAGCCAGCCGATGAAGATCACGAAGGCGGTGGCGAGCGTGCGCAGCCGGCGCGAGCCGAGCCGGACCTCGCAGAAGTCGGGCAGGGTGAACGCGCCGGAGCGGCGCAGCGGGGCGGCCACGAACAGCAGCAGCGCCAGGTAGCCGGCGGCGAAGCCGACCGGGTACCAGAGCACGTCCACGCCGTACTTGAGGATCAGCCCCGCCACGCCGAGGAAACTCGCCGCCGACAGGTATTCCCCGCCGATCGCGGCGGCGTTCCAGGTCGGGCTGACCGCGCGGGACGCGACCAGGAAGTCGGAGGTGGTGCGGGCCAGCCGCAGCCCGTAGAAGCCGATGCCGACGGTGACCAGGGTGACCGCGACGATGGCCGGGACCACGTAGCCGTTGCTCATCAGCGTTCCGGCCGCTGGACCAGGTCGACGAAGTCCTGCTCGTTGCGTTCCGCGAGCCGCACGTACGCCCAGCCGACGACGATCAGGAACGGGAAGGCCGCCACCCCGAGCAGCAGCCACGGCAGGTTGACCCCGAACACGGTGACCCGACCGACGGTGGGCGCGATGGCGAACAGCCACGGCAGGCCGCCCAGCCCGATCAGCACGAGCAGGCTCAGCCGCAGGGCGAGCGAGAGTTGGGCGCGCACCAGGCCCTGCACCAGGGTCTCGCCGACGCGGGTCTGCTGGGTCAACTCGGAGCGGGTGCGGTCGGCCCGGTTGCCGGTGCGGGAGACCTCGGCCAGCACGATCCGGGTCCGCTGCCGGGGCGGGCCGGGGACCGGTGCGGGCCGCCCCGCGGGCTGCTGTTCCTCGGCTGCGGTCATCCCCGGCAGTCTCGCCTGCTCGACGCGAATGTCAAGGGCGAACCGGGAGGGCTGTGCACAACTTGTGGATAACCTGCTGTGCCTGTGGACAACCCGGTGGATGAGCGCGGACGCGCGGCCGGGCCGTCAGTCGAGGCCGACCCGCACCGGGTGCGCGGTGGCCGAGCCGAGCCAGGTGTGCGGGTTGCCGAACCAGCACCACCCGAGCTTCGGCGCGCCCTGGCTGATCCAGAGCGCCGGCACGCGCTTGTCGCCGCAGCGGGAGCCGACCAGCGAGAAGCACCTGTTGCTGGCCAGCGCCGGCGGGTGCAGCGTGACGAAGGCCAGACCCTCGTCGATGGTGAGCGGCAGCCGGTCCCGCGCGGTCATGTCCTCCAGCGCGGCCGACGGTGGCACGTTGCGGTACTCCTCGCCGCGGTCCACGTCGAACAGCAGGTACGCCGGCCCGGCGGGCACCTCCAGTTCCTTGATCGGATGGAAGGTGGGCAGGTCGGCGGCGGGGAAGTTGCGGTCGAGGACGCCGGGTTTGCGCTTGCCGGCGAGCGTGGTGAGCGCGATCCGCTCACCGACGGGCACCAGCTCCCGCGTGGTCACCAGCAGGAACGGCACCCGGGCGTCGGTGGGCCCGGGCCGACCGACGGCCCCGGTGACCGCCGCTTCGCGCAGTGGGGCGACCCGGGCGCGGAACTCCGCCTCGGGCAGGCCGGCGAGGGCGGGGTAGCCGAGTGTCACCAGGCGGTCGAGCTGTCGGTCGAATTCGGCGGCGGCCTCGAACTGGTCGTCGGGCATGTGGTCCTCCACCCTGTCGTACGGCTTCCCGTACATTGTACGTCAGGGTTGGCGACTCCAGTCCTGCTTGGCGGCGCGCACCAGCTTGTCCTTCAACTCCCGGGTGTGCCGGCGACTCACCGGCAGCTCCGTCCCGTCGATCACCACCACGTAACCGGAGTTGACCAGCCGCAGCTCCGCGATCAGCCGCAACTGCACCAGATAGGAGCGGTGCACCCGGACGAAACCGGCGTCCGCCCACCGCTCGGCGAGCGTGGCCAGCGACACCCGCACCAGGTGCGACCCCTCCGCGGTGTGCAGCCGGGCGTAGTCACCCTGCGCCTCCACCCACCGCACCGCCGAGCGGGGCAGCATCCGGGTGGTGCCGGCCAACTCGATCGGGATGGTGGGATCCTCCTCCGCTCGGGCCAGCGCGGCCGGATGCGAGGGCACCACCCGGGACCCCATCACCCGGCGCAGCGACTCCGCCAGCCGCTCGGCGCGGACCGGCTTGCGCACGTAGTCCGTGGCGCCCAGGTCGAACGCGTCCACCGCGCCGTCGTCGTACGCGGTGACGAAGACGATCGCCGGTGGCCGGGCGAACCGGCGCAGCACCCGAGCCAACTCCATGCCGTCCAACCCGGGCATCCGGATGTCGAGGAACACCACGTCCACGTCGTCGTCGCGGAGCACCCGCAGCGCCTCGGTGGCGTCGCCGGCCGTGTGCAGCCGGGCCACCCGGGGATCGGCGCGCAGGTGGAAGGCCAGCTCGTCGAGGGCCGGCGGCTCGTCGTCCACCGCCAACACCCGCAGGAAACCGGCGCCGGTGACGGTCATGAGGAAACCCGGACGCCGGGGTGGAACTTCGGCACCCGCATGCTCACCTTCGTACCCGAGCCCAGGCCGGTCTCGACGACCAGGCCGAACCGGTCCCCGAACGCCGACCGCAACCGCTCGTCGACGTTGGAGAGACCGACGTGCTGGCCCGGGTCGTCGGTCGGATCGCTGCCGCCGCCGGACACCTCCGCGATGCCCGCCGTCAGCGTGGTCGGATCCATCCCCACTCCGTCGTCCTCCACCGTGATGTGACACTCCGCGCCCGCGTCCCGGGCCTCGATGCTCACCATGCCGGTGCCCGGCTTGCGCGACAACCCGTGCCGGACCGCGTTCTCGACCAACGGCTGGAGGCAGAGGAACGGCAGCGTCACCGGCAGCACCTCCGGGGCGATCTGGAGGCGCACCTGAAGTCGCTCACCGAACCGGGCCCGCTCGATGGTCAGGTAACGGTCGATCGACCGCAGTTCCTCGGCCAACGTGGTGAACTCGCCGTGCGCCCGGAACGAGTAGCGGGTGAACTCGGCGAACTCCAGGATCAGCTCACGGGCCCGCTCCGGGTCGGTGCGCACGAACGAACCGATCGCGGTGAGCGCGTTGTAGATGAAGTGCGGGCTGATCTGCGCGCGAAGCGCGCGCACCTCGGCCCGGGCCAGCCGCTCCCGCGACGAGTCCAGCTCGGCCAGGGCGAGCTGGTCGCCCGCCCAGTGCGCGGTCTCCAGCGTCGCCTGCACCAGGCCCGGCGCCGGCCGCTCGTCGGCCACCGCCACCAGCGCGCCGACCACCCGGCCCTCGGCGCTCAACGGCGCCACCACCGCGCCGCGCACCGGGCAGTCGACCAGGTCGCAGTGCAGCTCCGACTCGTGCAGCACGGTCGAGCGCCCGCTGTCGACCACCCGCCGGGCCGCCGCGACCAACTGGTCGCCGTGGTGCGCGCCGCCGCCGTCGACGGCCAGCAGCACGTCCCGGTCCGTCAGGGCCAGCCCGGCCGCGCCCACCAGGGCCCGCAGATGGCGTACGGCCTTCGCCGCGTCCGCCGCGCTCAGCCCGGCCCGCAGCGGCTCGGCGGCCAGCCCGGCGGTGTGCAGCACCTCGTAGGTGGCCCGCTGGGTCGCGGTGGCGATGCCGCGGCGGGCCCGCAACCGCAGCACCGCCCAGAGCGCCGCGGCCAGCGCGGTGACGAGCGAGACGACGGCGAGGACGGCGGAGAGGTTGCCCACCCCGGGAACGCTAGTACGCGCCCTTGCGTGCCAGCACCACCCCGACGGTCCGCCACAGGATGCTCAGGTCGTACGCCAGCGACCAGTTGTCCACGTAGTAGAGGTCGAGCCGGACCGCCTCGTCCCACGACAGGTCGGAACGGCCGGAGACCTGCCACAGCCCGGTCATGCCCGGACGCACCAGCAGCCGGCGCCGGACGTCGCCCAGGAAGTCGCCGTCGTCGGCGGGCAGCGGGCGCGGGCCGACGAGCGACATCTCGCCCCAGAGCACGTTGATCAACTGGGGTAGCTCGTCCAGCGACGACGCCCGCAGGAAGCGGCCCACCGGGAAGACCCGGGGGTCCTGCTTCATCTTGAACAGCATGCCGTCGGTCTCGTTCCGGTCGACCAGACCGGCCAGCCGCTCCTCGGCGTCGACGTACATGGTGCGGAACTTCCAGACCCGGAAGGTGCGCCCCTCGTGCCCGACCCGGGGCTGGCGGAAGAACACCGGACCGGGGTCGGAGATGCGGATGGCGAGCGCGACGGCCAGGAAGAGCGGGGCGAGCAGCAGCAGCCCCAACCCGGACGCGACCCGGTCCAGCAGGCTCTTGAGCAGCAGCGCCGGGCCGGAGAGCGTCGGCTCCTCGACGTGCAGCAGCGGCAGGCCCTCGATCGGGCGGATGTGCACCCGCGGGCCGGCGATGTCGGTGAGCTGCGGCGCGACCACCAGGTCGACGCCGGAGCCCTCCAACTGCCAGGCCAGCCGCCGCAGCTCGCCCGGTTCGGCGCTGGCCGAGCCGCAGACCGCGATGGTGTCCCCGCCGACCTCACGCACCAGGGCCAGCACGTCCCGGCCCGCGTACACCGGGACCGGGGTCTCCAGGCCGCGGGCGGCGGCATAGCCGTCGGTGAGGTGGATGGCCACCGGCACCAGCCCGACGCCCGGGTGGCGGGTGACCGTGGTGAAGACCTCCAGGCACTCCGGCAGCGTGCCGACGAGCACCATCCGGTGCCCGGCCTGACCGGCGCGGCGGCGCAGCGTGTGCAGGCCGGCCCGGGCGATCATCCGGCCGAGCAGGATCAGCAGCAGGGCGCCGAGCAGCGCGAACCCGACGGTCCACCGGGACAGCGACGTCACCGTGGCGAAGGCCAGGAACGAGACGGTGGCGGCGACCGCCACACCGGAGCGGATCACCCGCTTGTACTCGTCCGGCCCGAGGCCCAGGTAGCGCCGGTCGTACGTGCGGTTGCCCCACAGGATGAGCACCCAGCCGAGCGGCAGCAGCAGGAACGCCACCGTGTAGAACCACGCCTGCGGCGAGTTCTTGAAGCCGGAGTCCGCCTGCTCGAAGATCTGCACGGCCAGGAAGCTGGCCAGGGCCGCCGCGCCGAAGTCGAGCAGCAGCAGCAGCGCGATGTAGGGGCGGTGCCAACGGGAGACCCGACGCCGGGCGCGCGCCCACCCCGACCGGGGTACGCCGTTGTGCGACGGCGGAGTCGGCGGCTGGATCTCAAAGCTGTCGACGTGCCGCACGCTCTTGCTCCGGCCTGTGTCGGTTACCGGGCGCTGGAGGCTTGCCGTCACCTCAACCCATGTCCTCCCGCATGACCCGTTCCCTCACTCGCCGTGAGGACCCGGGTCGCTCACCGTTCCAGTCTCCCACGCGCTCGGGTGAGATCTGGCCGGCTCCCAGTCAGTTGTGAAGCCGGGGACCGAGCCACTATACCGATGGATGACCGCTCGGGTAGAGCCGCCGAGTGGGACCTTCCGCCATCCCCGGTCGATTCCGCTCAGTAACCGCCCGGTGCGATTACTCACCGTACGAGGCGGGACAACCTTCGGTCAGCCAACGGCTTGCCGCCGGTCTGACAGGTCGGGCAGTACTGGAGGCTCGAATCGGCGAACGACACCTCCCGCACCGTGTCGCCGCACACCGGACAGGGCAGGCCCTTCCGGGCGTGCACCTTGAGGCCCGAGCGCTTCTCACCCTTCAGCTCCGCGGCCCGCTGCCCCATCGACCGCCGCACCGCGTCGCCGAGCACCGTGCGGGTCGCCGCGTGCAGGCCGGCGAGCTGCTCGTCGGTGAGCCGGTCGGTGATCGCGAACGGGGACAGCCGCGCCGCGTGCAGGATCTCGTCCGAGTACGCGTTGCCCACGCCGGCCAGCACCGACTGGTCGGTCAGCACGCCCTTGACCTGGCCCCGGCGGCTGCGTAGCCGCTCGGCGAACGTGGGCAGGTCGGCCGCCAGCGCGTCCGGGCCCAGCTTCGCCACGCCCGGCACCTGGGCCGGGTCGGTGACCAGATAGGCGGCCAGCTTCTTCTGCGTGCCGGCCTCGGTCAGGTCGAACCCGGAGCCGTCGTCGAGGCGCACCCGCACCGCGATCGGGCCCTTGCCCGGCCGCAACGGGGTCACGGACGGGAACGCCTCCCGGTAGTGCAGCCAGCCCGCCCGGGCCAGGTGGACCACCAGGTGCAGGTCGTCGCCGAACCGGACGTCGAGGAACTTTCCGTGTCGGCCCGCGCCGGTGACCGTGCGGCCGGCCACCGCGCTCGGCGGCGGGTCGTACGTCTTCAGCGCGTTGATCGAGGCCACCTCGAACCGCTCGACCCGCCGGCCGACCGCCCGCTCGCGCAGGTAACCGGCGAGCGCTTCCACCTCCGGTAGTTCAGGCACGGGACAACGGTAGCCTTTCCACCCGTGAGAATCGTGGTGGCGCACAACCGGTACCGGGAAGCTCAGCCGTCCGGTGAGAACACCATCGTCGACGCGGAGATCGCCCAGCTCACCGCCGCCGGTGTGCAGGTGCTGCCGTTCCTGCGCAGCTCCGACGAGATCCCCGCGATGTCCAAGCCGGCCAAGGCGCTGCTGCCGATCTCGCCGATCTGGGCCCCGAAGGCCCAGCACGACCTCGACCGCCTGCTCACCGAGCACCGGCCGGACGCGCTGCACCTGCACAACCCGTACCCCCTGCTCTCGCCCTGGGTGGTGCGGACCGCGCACCGGCGCGGTGTGCCGGTGGTGCAGACGGTGCACAACTACCGGCAGGTGTGCTCCTCCGGCCTCTACTTCCGCGACGGCGTGATCTGCCAGGACTGCCGCGGTCGCAAGCTGGGCGTGCCGGCGATCGTGCACCGGTGCTACCGCGACTCGCGGGCGCAGAGCGCGCTGATGGCCACCACGCTCGCCGTGCACCGGCCCACCTGGCGGTCGGTGGACCGCTACATCGCGCTGACCACGGCGGTCGCCGACCACCTGCGCGACTACGGCATCCCGGACGACCGGATCGTGGTCAAGCCGAACGCGGTGCCCGACCCGGGCATGCCGGTGCCGCCGGGCAACGGCTTCCTGTTCATGGGCCGGCTCAGCCCGGAGAAAGGGCTGGAGCTGCTGCTCTCGGCGTGGCGGCGGCACCCGGTGGGCGCGCTCGGCCCGCTGCGGATCGCCGGCGACGGCGAGCTGCGACCGCTGGCCGAGGCCGCCGCCGCCGAGCGGCCCGACGTGCGCTACCTGGGCCAGCTCGACCGCCCGGGGGTACGCGCCGCGCTGGCCGACAGCGCCGTGGTGCTGGCCACGTCGACCTGGCACGACGTGCTGCCCACCGTGATCATCGAGGCGCTGGCCGCCGGCCGGCCGGTGCTCGGCACCGCCCTGGGCGGCATCCCGTATCTGGTCGGCGCGGACTCCCCGCGCGAGCCCGCCGGCACCGGCCCGGCCGAGGTGGCGACCGCCGCGCCCGGTGCGGGGCGGGTCCCGCTGCCGACGGGGGTGCGGCGCGGCGAGGCCGGCTGGGTGGTGGCGCCGGAGGTCGACGCGCTGGCCGCCGCGCTGCCGCTGGCCTCGGCGGAGGCGCACGCGCTGTCCGGGACGGCCCGCAGCCGCTACGAGCGCACCTTCCACCCCGACGTCATCACCAAGCGCTTGATCGACATCTACGCCTCCCTCACCTGACCCGGCACCGGCCTCTGCTCGACGGGCTGTCCCCGATCGGTGGGTCAGCGCTCCTCAGACGCCCATGACGTTCCACTCACGCTCCAACCGGCCCAAGAGTGGAACACCATGGGTGCCTCTGCGCGCTTTTGACACCCATTTCGAGCCACTCGTGTCGCATTCGGCCCGCGAGTGGAACGCGGTGGGTGTTGGCCGTCCGGGTCGCGCTGGCGTCGACGTATCAGCTCCAGCATCGGCAGCGTCACCTGCTGCCGCCATTCGTCGACGGCCACCTCGTCGAGTAGCCACTGTTCAAGGCCGCTGCCTCTCGAACCGACTGTGGCGCGAAGCGCCCCGGCCTCCTCGTGGAAGCCGGGACAGGCTCGATCAGAGGCCGAGGATCTGCCGGATGCGCTCTTCGACGTGGCGCAGCTCGGCGGGTGCCAGCCGGCCGAGTCGTCGGCGCAGGCGACGTTTGTCGACGGTGTGCAGGCCGGTGCAGTTGATGTACGACTGGTCATACTTGGTCAAGCCGGCTTCGCGTCCGACCGGTACGTGGGTGACCGGCGGCCCGGCGGTGCCGGTCACCAGCGCAACCGTGACCGACGACAGGGGCGGGGCGATGCGGTTGACGGGCAGCACGAGCGCGGGATGTGGCCCGATCGGCTGGGGCATCGCACACACCCACACCTCACCGCGCATGGCGGTGTCGACATTTTCCACTGAGCGTCGTCCGCCGCACGGAGTTCGTCCTCGGTAACGGGAACCCAACCGCCTCTGCAGAAAGCGTTGACCGGGGCCCCCGCCTCACAGCGCGGCGCGGGCGGAGAACGCGATGCTGGCGAGCAGGAAGCCGCCGTTGACGACCGTGAACGCCACCATCAGCCAGAACGCCAGCGCGGGCGCGAACACCAGCACCAGACCGGCCACGAAGATCACCGCGCCGTAGTCGCGGACCAGCTTCACCAGGCGCACCGGCAGCGACGTCGAGGTGACCATGCTGGCCGCGTTCGGGCCGGCCTGCATCACCGACGTCACCAGGTTGACCATCCAGGTGCCGGCGAAGACCGCCACCAGCCAGACCGGCGTGGCCGGGCGCTGCGCCACCGCCACCGCGCCGATCGCGGTCACCAACGCGATCTGGGCGGCCACGTCGCAGAGCACGTCGATCCGGGCGCCGGCCGCGCTGCCCTGGCCGGTCACCCGGGCGAGCTGCCCGTCGGCGCAGTCCAGCGCGTACGCGACCTGCCAGCCGACCAGCGCGACCAAACCGACCACCCAGGCCGGCACGGTGCCGGCGGCCACGTCGTCGGCGAGCGCGACAACGGTCACCGAGGCGGCCAGCCCCAGCACCAGGTTGGCCAGCGTCAACGCGGTCGGGCGCAACCCCAGCCGCTGGGCGACGAGCGCGAACGCCGCCCCGATCCACTGGCTGATCGACTCGCTGAACAGTCCGCCGCCCCGGTTGACCCGGTGGAAGTCGGCAACTGTGGGACGGGGCTCAGCCACAATGGTCGCGGAGTGCACCGGCGTAGTCTGCCAGCCGCTCCCGGGTCTCGGAAGCGGACATCGCCAGGTGTTCGAGGATGGTGTAGCGGTCCGGCCGGGTGGCCGGCGCGAACTGCACCGCCTCGACGAACTGGTGGTCGGTCAGCTCCACCTCCGCCGGCAGCCGGG
The DNA here is from genome assembly GCF_040653835.1 of Micromonospora sp. NPDC050980. Taxonomy (NCBI): domain Bacteria; kingdom Bacillati; phylum Actinomycetota; class Actinomycetes; order Micromonosporales; family Micromonosporaceae; genus Micromonospora; species Micromonospora sp. NPDC050980. The sequence goes on from NZ_JBFAGS010000012.1 coordinate 130,769, forward strand.
GCAGCCCGTGCCGGGCCAGGCAGGCGGACATCTCGACGAACCGGCGCTCGTCGCCGCGCAGGAACGTGCAGAACAACGCGCCCAGCCCGGCCAACTCGCCGTGCGAGGCGGTGCCGGGGAAGAGCGCGTCGACCGCGTGCATGATCTCGTGGCAGCCGCCGCTTGACGGGCGGCTGGTGCCGCAGACCGCCATTGCCAGGCCGCTGGAGATCAACGCCTCGGCCAGCACCGTGACGAACGCGTCGTCGGCCATGTCGCCCGGATGGTTGAGCACCGCCTCCGCGCCGGCCCGGGCCAGCGACGCGGCCAGCCCGTCGACCGGCTCGCCGCGCACCCGCCGGGCCAGCTCCCAGTCCGCCAGCGCGCTGACGTTGCTGACCACGTCCCCGACGCCGGCGCGATTGTGCCGCTCCGGGCCGGCCTCCACGAAGTCCAGGTCGACGACCACCGCGATCGGGATGTGCACCCCGTAGGAGCCCTTCAGGCCCTCGGTGATCAGGCTCGCCACCGGCGACGCGATGCCGTCGTTGGCGAGCGCGGTCGCCACCGAGACCATCGGCAGCCCGCGCCGGGTCGCCGCGTACTTGGCCACGTCGATCGTCTTGCCGCCGCCGATGCCGACCACCGCGTCGTACGACCGGGCGCGCAGCTTGCCGCCCAGCTCGTCGGCCGCGTCCAGGGTGCCCCCGGCCACCGTGAACACGTCCGCCGAGCGCAGCGACGGCCGGATCAGCTCGGCGATCTTCTCACCCTGCCCCGGCCCGACCACCACCGCCACGTCGCCGCCGGCCGAGATCCGGCCGTCGGAGAGGATCGACGCCAGGTCCGCCACCGCGCCCCGCCGCACGTCGATGTGCAACGGGGTGAGGACGCTGCGGGCTAGTAGCGGCACGCGATCTCCCGCGCCCGGGCCAGGTCCTCGTGGTTGTCGACCTCGACCCAGGAGACGTCGCCGATCGGCGCCGCCCGCACCTCGCCGCCACGGTCGGCGAACTCCTGGTAGCCGTCCTCGTAGTAGAGGTTCGGGTCGCGCCGCCAGGTCGCCTCCAGCGCGTCGGCGAGCGCGTCGGCCACCTGCGGCTCGATCAGCGTCGCGCCGATGTACTCGCCGTACGCCTCGCCCGGGTCCATCAGCTTGGTGATCCGGGTGAGCTGGCCGGCGGCGTCGAAGGTGGTCTTCATCTCCTCCTCGGCCAGCGGCTTGAGCGTGTCGACGGCCAGCAGGATGCCCGGGCCGCGCTCGGCCAGCAGCGTCTTCTCCACGCTCACCGGGTGCACGGTGTCACCGTTGACCAGCAGCACGCCCCGGGAGAAGTGCTCCCGGGCCAGCCAGAGCGAGTAGGCGTTGTTCCACTCCTCCGCCTTGTCGTTGTCGACGAGCGTGATCGTGACGCCGTACTTCTCCGCCAGCTCGGCCTGCCGCTGCCGGACCGCGTCGGCGGCGTAGCCGACCACGATCACCACCTCGGTCAGCCCTACCTCGGCGAGGTTGCGCAGCGCGATGTTGAGGATGGTGATCTCCCCGTCGACCGGCACCAGGGCCTTGGGCAGGGTGTCCGTGTACGGCCGCAGCCGGCGCCCCGCACCCGCGGCGAGCACCATCCCGATCATGCCGACACGCTCCTCTTCTCGACCGGTTCCACCGGGCGAGGATATCGTCGGCGGCCCGGCGGCCGTGGTGCAGCCCGTGATCGCCCTACAGCCCGATCGACCGCAGCGCGGCGAAGCCGTCCACCACGATCCGCCGGATCAACCCGTCGTTCACGTCCCGGTGCTCGTCCAGCAGGGCGAGGTCCCGCTCGGCCAGCCAGCGGAACTCGGTGTGCTCGGCCGGCGCCAGCTTCGGCCGGCTCAGGTCGCCGTCCACCCGGACCAGGAAGTCGGTCTCCACCCGCGCCAGCCCGTCGTCGCCGGTGTAGCGGTATTCGCCGACCAGGCCGAGCACGTGCGACACGGTCCAGCCGGTCTCCTCGGTGACCTCGCGGCGCAGCGTGTCGTCGATCTCCTCACCCGGCTCGACGTGGCCGCCGGCGATGTCCCAGCAGTTGGGGAAGAGACGCCGCTCGGCGGAGCGGCGCTGGACGAAGATGCGGCCGTCGTCGTCGACGATCAGCGCGCCGGCACAGCGGAGGGGCTCGGTGGGCACCCTCCGACAGTAGTCAGCCGCGCCGTTTCCGGCGATGCCCGTTCTTGTCCCGGTACGCATGGATGGCCCACCATGTCCGTACCCAGTCGCCGTCCCACAGGAGTGATGTGTGATGCAGGTACGGGAAGCGATGTCCAGTGAGATTCTCGTGGTCGGCCCGGAGCACACGCTCCGCCAGGCGGCCCGGATGATGTCGGCCCGCGGTGTCGGGTCGGCGGTCGTGATCGACCCGGACTCCGAAGGGGTCGGGATCATGACCGAACGCGACGTGCTGAAGGCTATCGGCGCCGGGCTCGACCCGGACGTCGAACGCACCGGCGCACACCTGACCTGGGACGTCGTCTACGCCGGCCCGGACTGGACGGTGGAGGAGGCGGCCGCGGCGATGGCCCGGGGCGGATTCCGCCACCTGGTCGTGCTCGACGGCCGGGAGGTGGCCGGGGTGATCTCGGTACGGGACCTGATGCGGGTCTGGGCCCGGGAACACGCCCCGACCCGGACGTGAGAAGGGCGATGGCCCGGCCGATACCGGCCGGGCCATCGTCGTGCGGTGTGTCTCGGTCGCGCCGCCCCGGTCAGGGGCCGACGAAGACCGCGGTGCCGCGCCAGTCCACGTCGTCGACGCCGGGGCCGCTGCGCAGCGTGGCGGAGCCGGTCGGCGCGCCGTCGGACCAGTCCATCGAGGACAGGTCGCCGGTGCTCCGGGAAACGACGTAGAGCTTGTCGCCGTCGAGGAGCAGACCGCCCGCGTCGGCGAAACCGGTGGTGCCGGCGACCGTGGCGCGCTCCGCGCCGACGGTGCCGGTGTCCGGCGCGAACCCACGCCAGAACAGCGCGCTCTGGCCGGCCAGCGTGTAGTAGAGCCGCCCGCTCTTGTAGACCATCGCGGTCACGTTGGGCAGCTCGGCGGAGAAGTTGACGGTCATGCCCGCGTACGTCGACCCCTCCGGCGCGGAGCCGGTGACGACCTTGTCCCACTTCGGGTCGTGGTACGGGTCCACCTTCTTGGCGGTGCCGAACTCGGTGCCGTCGAACGAGCGCTTGTAGAGGTCGCCGCCGACGCCGTAGAACAGGTCACCGCCGACCCAGAAGGCGCCCTTGACCTCCGACCAGCGGGTGTCGTCCGGGTTGGGCACCGACATCGCGTTGCCGACGCCGGTCGCGCCGTCGTACGACCGCTTGGTGACGCTGTCGACGGTGGTGGCCGGCGGCACCGGCGGCAGCTTGACGATCTCGATGGCCTGGATCAGCGGATTCTCCACGACCCGGCCGAAGTCGATGTCGACGTTGCCGTCGCTGGTCACCGCGAACGCCCGCATGGTGCCCTTGTTGGTGGCGCCGGTCGCGGCCACCGGGTCGAAGTTGCTCAGCTTCTGCACACCGTCGACGCTGACGTTGAACTTGCGCTTGCCGGCGGTGGCGGTGCCGGGGTAACGGTTGGCCAGGTAGAGCCGCACCTGGACCGGCGTGCCCGCCGGGACCGGGAAGTCCCACTGCATGTCCGGGTCGGGCGACTGGTCCCACCGCTCGCTGCGGAACAGCATCGCCGGGGTGCCGGCCGGGACGGTGGCGTCGGCCGCCGCCTCCGTCGGGTAGGTATTGACCGTGTTGCCGGCATTGTGGTAGGAGATCGGCGCGGTGAGAGTGTCGGCCGCCCAGGCCGGGCCGCTCGGCGCCGCCAGTTCCTCGCCGCCGGCGTTGACCCGGTAGAGCACGTCCGACGCGTCCGGCGTCGGCGCGGTCTTGACGATCTCGATGCCCTGGATCAGCGGGTTCTCCAGGACCCGGCCGAAGTCGACGTCGACCACGCCGTCGCTGACCACGGAGAAGGACTGCATGGTGCCGCGGTCGGTGCCGCCGGCGGCGACCACCGGGTCGAAGTCGTTCATCTTGAGCACGCCGTCGATGCTCACGTCGAGCTTCCGCTTGCCTGCCGTCGCGGTGCCGGCGTACCGGTTGGCCAGGTAGAGCCGGACGTTCACCCGGGTGCCGGCCGCGATGGGGATGTCCCACTGCATGTCGGGCGCGGTCGCCTGGTCCCACCGCTCGGTGTTGAACAGGGTGGCCGGGGTGCTGGTCGGCACCGTGGCGTCGAACGTCGCGTTGGTCGGGTACGACTTCGCGCTGTTGCCGCCGTTGTGGTGCGGGCTGGGCGTCGCGTCGGTGTCGGCCGCCCAGTCCGGACCGCCGTCGGTCGCCGGGATGGCCGGGCCGCCCGCGTTGACCCGGTAGAGCACCTCGGTCTGCGCCGCGCGGCCGGCCTGGTAGACGTCGCCGGGCAGGCCCTTGGTGCTGGTCGAGTGCGGCGTGCTGCCCCCGTCCAGCGGGAAGAAGGCGAGCCGCTTACGCTGGTAGTCGAAGTCGCCGATGTATTCCTGGTCGCTGCCCAGCCAGAGCCCCTGCGGGGTCACCAGCATCTCGGTGACGCCGTAACCGCGCGGGTGGCGGCCCGGGTTCCAGGCCAGCGGCAGGCCACTGGCCGGGTCGAGGGCCGCGATGCTGGCCCGCGGCACCGCGCCCGGGCCGGCCTTGTCCCGCGCCAGCGGGTTGTTGGACCAGCGGAAGTGGCCGCCGACGTAGATGGCCTTCTCGCTGATGCCGACCGAGAGGAAGGTGTCGCCGCCGCTGAAGTTGGTCCAGGTCGGCTTCTGGCCGGCACCGGTCGCGTCGGTCTCCCAGCGGGACGCCGAGTCGCAGAGCGTGCCCGGGTAGGACGCGCCGGTGGTGACCACCACGAAGTACTTGCCGTCCGGGGAGAACTGGGCGTCGCGCACCCACGAGTCGAAGGCGCTGTACTTGCAGGCGCCGGAGTAGCCGTCGGTGTTCCAGTCGGCGACGGTGGCCGAACTGGCACCCAGGTTGATCCGCACGATCTGGTCGTGGACGGCGCCGTCGGCCTTCTTGAAGTTGCCGATGACCACCAGGTGCTTGCCGTCGGGAGAGACGGTGAACTTCTCGACCCCGATACCGGCCGACGCGCCGCCGTTGGTCGAGGTCCAGTTGTGGTGCTCGGTGAGCGCCACGGTCAGGTAGTCGTCCACCGCGCCGGTGGTCGGGTTCAGCGAGGCGAGCCCGTTGCGGTCGGTGGTCGCGGTGACCGTGCTGAAGATGCCGCCCACCAGCAGGTGGTCGCCGACAAGCGCGATGTCGCTGACCGTGCCGTTGAACGCCGGGCCCTTGAACCCGTCGACCGGGGTGCCGTCGGCGACGTTCAGCAGGGCCAGCTTGCGGAAGTTCTTGTCGCCGACCTTGTTGAACGTGCCGGCGACGTAGACCGTGCCCGGAGTCGGGCCGGCGATCACGGCGGTGACGTCACCGTCGAGCACCGGCGCGAACGCATTGTCGATCTTGCCGGTCGCCTTGTCGAAGGCGAGCACGCCCCGGCGGTCGACCGGAGTGGGCGAGGAACCGCGGTTCTGCGCGTTGGTGAACGAACCGCCGACGATCACCTTGCTGCCGGCGTCGTGGATGGCCACGACGTTGCCGTCGTTGATGTTCGGCGTCTTGTCCGAAGGCACCTCGCCGACCAGCGTGCTGTGGTCGGGCGCGACAGTGGCCGCCGGTGCGGCGAATGCCGGCACCGGGGTGAACAGGGCGGCGATGCCGAGCACGGCGGCGCCGAAGGCGGACACCGAGCGGTGTCTCAGGAACGAGGAAGGCACAGGCTGCTCCGGGGGGAACGTCGGAGGCGCTGCGGTCGTGGCCGGTGGCGACACGAGGTGAGGCCGCACGCGGCCGACCGCAGACGTGAGGAAGACACTTTCTCGCATCCGACGGTCGCGCGTCCACCCGGGAACGACCTTTTCACCGAGGAAGCGGCCCGGGCCGCACGAAAAGACGAGGGAAGATCACCGATTGCGTGCGGACGGTGGCGCAGAGGAAGAGGTGAGGTCCGGCATCGGCGGGTGGAAGTACGGATCGGTGGCCATCTCGCGGAAGACCGCCTGGCTCTCCGGGTCGTTGCCGAACGTGCTGTCGTACAACGGCTTCTCGGTCTGCCGGGCGGCGAAGTAGATCGCGGCCTTGATCTGCGGGTGCTTCTTGAGGTAGGGACCGACCTCGCGCATCCACTCGGCCCGCTGGCCCGGACGGCCGTCCTGGGTCAGCCCGAACTCGCCGATCACCACCGGCCGCGGGTGCTTCTTGGCGAACGCCATGAAGCGGTCCATCCGGTCGGTGAAGCTGTTCCACTCCGGGCTGGGATAGACGTCCGCGCAGAGCCAATCGACCTGGTCGTCACCCGGGTAGTAGTCGGCGGCCCGCCGCTCGGGCTCGGCGAACCCGTCCGCGTGCGGGCACCACACCCAGGCCGCGTTCGTGACGCCGACCTCGGTGAAGATGCCGCGCACGTGTTTCCAGGCGGCGACGTAGTCCGCCGGGGAATGCATGCTGGCGGCGAGGTTCGGCCGGTCCATCTCCCACCGGTAGCGCAGCAGCACCGGCACGCCGAACTCCTTGACGTCCTGCGCGCGCTGCCGGATCAGCGTGTCGTAGACACCGCTGACCGTCGACCGGGTGTCCGTGCCCTGCCAGGAGATCATCTGGAGTTTGCCCTGGGCCTGGAACGCCCGCTCGGTGCCGCCCGGGAACGGCTCGTTCCACTCGTGGAACATGTGCGCGATGGCGAGCTGGCCGCCGGCCGCCTCGTTGAAGTCGTTCCACGCCGTCGCTCGGCCGGAGGCGTTGTGGAAATCCGGCTTCACCCAGGCACCGACCCAGGCGCCCCGCTCCGGCAGCTCCGGCCCGCGCCCGGTGGTCCGGACCGCCCCCTTGCGAGGCGTCACCGTCGGCGGAGGCGGCACCGCCGACGCCGTCTCGTCGGGCCCGCCGGCCGGTCCGCTGTCGCACGCCGCCACCCCCGGTGCCAGGCAGGCCAGAGCGAGAACAGCCGCCATCGTCCGTCGTAACCGTCGTCCCACCGCTACCTTCTCCCCAGGATGGTCGCCGGCTCACGGTCGTCGGCCCGACGGCCCCGCGTCAGCGGAACGGCCCGCCGGGCCGGGCGGGCGACCCCTGGAACTCTACCCGTGGAGGCTCGCTCACGGGTGGTAGCCGAGTTCGTTCAGCAGCGGCCCGGCCTGGGCCAGCACGTCGCCCAGGTCCTTTTCGGTCAGTCGCTGCCGCCACCGCCCCACCGAGTCGGGCCGGGCCTTCGCGAACCGGTCGTGCAGCGCCTGCCGTCCGGCCGGGTCGCGGACCTCCAGGAAGTCCGCCACGACCTCGGCCGCCTCGGCCGGGCGGCTGACCACGTCCTCGTAACGCAGGTGCCGGACCCGGTCCGCGGGCAGCTCGGCGAGCTGGGCCAGCGCGCTGCCGGTGAAGCGCCGCCACATCCAGGCCGACCGACCCAGGTCGGAGGCGCGGGTGAACTCCTCGCGCCGGTCCGGCTCCACCCAGAACCGGGGAGCGGCACCCCACGGCGTGCCGCCCCGGCCGCTGCGGCCGGTGCCGGTCGAGGCGGCGTTGAGCCAGGGCTGCTCGGCGTGTGACACGGCCACGTCCCGGCCGTCCCGGTAGACGTGCAGGAAGACCGCGTCGGGGAACACCTCGGTCAGGAACGGCACGATGAAGCAGTTCTCCGGGTCCTTCTCGGCGAACCGCAGCCCGCCGTGACCGGAGGCGGCGAGCAGCGCACCGTAGTAGCCGCGGAAGTAGCGGGCCGCGCGCTGCGGGGTCCAGCTTCCCTCGTAGACGCAGCGGGCGACGGCCTTGGTCAACCGGGGCTCGAAATGGTACGACACGTCCGGCAACGCCCCCACGCAGCTGCCCAGGAACGTGGTGCCGGACCGGGGCGCGCCGAGGATGAAAATCGGTCGCTCCACCTTCAGGGTGAGCTTCCGGTTGCCGGCCTCCACCGGCCGTTCCAGTTCCCGGCGTTCCTTGCGGTCCGCCAGCAGTCCGACCGCGGCCAGCTTCGCGGCCTTGACCGCGGACAGGCCGGAGTGCGGGGTGAGGGGGGAGTCGCTGGTCATCACAGGTCCCATCGGTACACAGGAGCGGGTCAGGACTGGGCGGCCGGGTCCGCCCCGGCCCGGTTGCGGCCACCGCGCAGCGACCGCAGCGCGTCGAGGTGCAGGGTGCGCCGCCAGCGCCAGGCCCCGGCGAGGTACGCCGCCGCGCCGCCGACCGTCACCAGCGCGAGCACCGGCAGCGCCGCGTCGAGCAGGGTGGCCACCCCGAGCGGCAGGCCGAGCGCGACGATCGCCAGCGCCATCGCGGCCCGGGTGCCGGCGCCGAACGGGTGCAGGCGCATCGACCACCAGAGTTGGGTCAGCGGCACCAGGTTGGTGACCAGGATGGCGAGGGTCCAGGCCAGGGCCGCGCCGAGGATGCCGTAGCGCGGGATGAGCAGCAGGTTGGCGACCACGTTGACCACCGTGCCGACCATCGCGTTGTAGAACGTCCAGGCGGTGCGCCCGGCCATGTTGAGCACCATGTCCACCATGCCGCACCCGGTGGCCACCAACATGATCAGCGCGAGCAGGACCACGACCCGGCGCCCGTCGCCGTAGCCGGAGCCGAACAGCGACAACATCGGGGCGGCGAACGCCGCGAAGATGAGGTAGGCCGGCCAGGAGAGCAGCACCAACCAGCCGGTCGCCGCCTGATAGAGCCGCCGGGCCTCGGCCCGGTCGTCACGGGCGAAGGCGGCGGCCAGCCGGTGCTGCACCGAGCTGGAGAGCGCGACGCTGGAGAGCTGCCCCAGCGCCAGGAACCGGGTCGCCGCCGTGTAGATCGCCGCGTCCGCCGGCCCGCGCAACGCGGCGAGCAGCACGATGTCCAGCCGCTGCACCACGATCGCGGCGACGCTGCTGACCGCGCGCGGCCCGGTGAACCGCCAGAACGGCGCCACCAGCTCGCCGGCCGGCACCGGCCGGGTCACCTGCCGGCCCGCCCGGCCGACCAGCCGGCCCAGCCAGAGCAGCGCGACCACCGCGGCCAGCAGATAGGGCACCACCCAGGCCAGCGGCAGCGCGACGGCGGCGGAGAGCCCCAACCAGGCGGCCACCGCCACGGCCAGGAACTGCACCAGGGTGCGACCGAGCCGCTCCACGGTCAGCAGCGGACGCATCTGGCCGAAGCCGCGGCAGGCGGCGAGCGCGTAGTCGTTCAACGCCGCCAGCGGCACGAACGCCAACAGGACGCGCAACGCGGTCACCGCGTCCGGCCCGGCCTCCGGCATGGTCGCCCGGGCCAGCGCCGGGGCGGCCAACCAACCGGCCACGCCGAGCAGGACACCGACCGCCAGCACCGGCAGCAGACCGACCAGGATCGTGCCACGGATCTGGTCCCGCCGGTCGAGCGTGCGCTGCCGGCTGACGAAGTAGACGGTGCCCACGTCGGTGCCGAGCCGGGCCGCCGACGCGGCGATCATGAACGCGCTGGTGGCGGCGAAGAACATGCCGGCCTCCCGGACCGACCAACCCCGCGCGATGACGATGTTGAGACCGAAGCCGGCCACCGCGGCCAGGCCCACCCCGACCAGGTTCGCGAAGCCCTGCCGGGCCGCGCCACCCAGCCCCGCGCCGGGGCCGGCGGCCGGCGCGGCCGGCAGGGCGGTGGCCCCGGCGTCCGCCCGGGTCACCGCCGCCACGACGGCACGCGTCCCCACCACGTGGCCAGCCGCTCGTCGTACGGGGCGAAGTGGTCCTCCAGCCGGGCCCGCAGCTCGGCCGACATCGGCGAACGGGACCGCGAGTTGTGCTTGCCGAAGGCGATGTCCGCCCAGCGGGGCAGCTCCAGGAAGTCGCAGACCGCGTCGAACGACGGCCGCGGGTCGGCGAAGAAGTCATCGCTGTCGATGACGTGCAGCCGGTCCCGCCCGACCAGCGACTCCAGCCGCTCCACCTGCTCGATGTAGCGTCCGCGCGCCAGGTAGGCGTTGTGCTGGAGGTGCTCGCTGGCGTACGACGGGTCGGCGGTCATCCGCTCCCGCTCGCCGGCGGTCCGCTGCTCCTCAAGCGCCAGCGCCCGCTCGAAGTCCGCCTCGGTCTCGTAGCCGCGGGCCAGCTCGTGCGAGTGCGCCGAGTAGGCCCGCTCCACCGGGTCACGCAACAGCACCAGCAGCTTCACCGACGGCAGGTCCTCGGCGATCCGCTGGCCGGCCAGCGGGTGGAACATGTAGTAGGGGCTCGACTCGCCGGTGATCCCGCGCACGCCGAGCTGCGCCTTCACCGCCTCCGCCTTGCCGTTTGTGGGGAAGTGTCCGAGATACCAGCTCATCCCCCGGTGGTAGTCCACGTCGAAGTAGTGCACGCCCTTGTGGTAGGCCGGCGGCAGCACCCCGGGGTGCTGCGAGAGCGTCTTGAACAGCGAGGTGGTGCCGCAGCGCTGCGCCCCCACGATCAGGAATCCCGGCACCATCCGGGAACCGGCGGTCAACCGACCGACCGTCCGGCTCACCGACTTCACCGCGCGGAGCGCCTGCTCCCTGGCCACCGTCACGTCCCCACTCCTCACTCTCACCCGGCCCGACGGGCCAGGTGCTCCTCGACGGCGGGCAGCAGCCAGGTGTCGACGTGCCCCAGTCGCGCACCCGCCTCCGCCTGCCGGTCCCGCAGATAACGGGCCGCCAGTTCCACCAGGTAGAGCACTGCCACCAGGTCGGCGCCCCCGCCGACGGAGTCGAACGGCGCGAGCGTCCGGTCCGCGCCGGCGATCAACGCCCGGGCGGCCTCGACCGGCTCCACCCCGTCGTGGCTCATCGCGCCCTGCACCGCGAGGTGCAGCGCGTCGTAGCCGGCCGGCACGTCCGATTCGAACCGCTCCCAGTCCCAGACCAGCACCCGGCCGTCGGCCAGCACCGCGCTGTTGCCGCCGTTCCAGTCCCCGTGCCAGGCCCCGAACGCCACCACCGGGTCGGCGTCCGCGACCGACTTCAGCACCGCGCGCAGCCGTCCGGCCTCCGGCCGGTCGCCCAGCTCGTCCACCGCGCGGGTGAGCCGGGCCGCGTGCCTGCTGCCCGCCCACGACCCCCGCCGTACGCCGAGACAGCCGGCGACCGTCACCATGGCGGCCCGCTCGGCCTTGGCCGCGACGGCCGGGGCGGCCCGGGGCAGCCGCACCGGAAGCGCCTCCTGCACCAGCAACGCGTGCCCGTGCCAGTCGCCGTGGTGGCGTACCCCGGCCAGGACGACCGGGCCGAGCGGCACGCCGGCGAGGCGGCGCAGCGCGGCGGCCTCGGCGTCGACCAGGGCGCGGGTCAGCGGGTCGACGCCGAGCTTCGCGTAGCCCAGGGCCCGGCCGTCCGGCGCGAGCAGTTGCAGCACCGGCTTGCGGTTGGCCCGCGCCGGCCCGATGTGCAGGCTGACCAGCGCCGGTTCGCCCAGCACCTCGGTCAGGTGGGCGTCCAGCCCACCGCCGTCGACCACCAGCCGGTCGCGGAACACCAGCGGCCCCAGCCCGAACCGGAACGCGGTGGCCAACCCCTGCCGGACCAGCTTGGCCTTGCGGCCGACCGCCTCGGTGGAGTGCCGGACGGCGCCGGCCGCGGCCCGGCCGGGGCCGGTGGGCACCAGCAGCCGGGGTCGGGCGGCCGACGGCACCACGACCCAGCCGGCGCCACCCCGGCGCAGGGCGGGCGCGGCCGGCTCGGGCCAGATCAGGCCGGCCAGCTCAGCGAGGTAGGCGGAGCGGCCGTCGCCGTCCGGGGGCACGCGGAACACCATCAGCGGTCACCGGCTGCTTCCAGTCGGGCCCGTAGCCCGGCGATCGTGCCCACCGGTGGCGCCGGCGCGAGCGCCCGGCGCACCCGGTCGTTGCGGGCCAGCAGGGCGATCGAGATCAGGGCGTAGGCGAGGGTGGCTTCCAGCGCTCCGTAGGTGAACTGGAAGAAGAGCATCAGGATGATGACGAGCGAGCCGGCGATCCCGATCGCGCTGTGGTCGCGTCGGTAGCGCCAGAGGCAGTAGAGGAAGAAGCCGTTGTAGGCCAACGCGCCGACCCACCCCTGGCCGACGAGCAACGCCCAGAGCTGGCCGTTGCTGCCCAGTTCCCGGTTGCCGCACTGCTTGCAGTCGTCGGACTTGCCGATGGCGATCGACCGGTTGCTGCCGATCAGCGCCCGGTTGCCGCCGTAGCCGAGGATCGGCGAGTGGTTCGCCGCGGTGACCGCGCCCTCGGACAGGGTGGTGCGAATGTCGTCGCTGTGCCCGTTCTGCAGCCGTTCGTCGAAGGTGCGGCCGAGCGGGGTGGCGACGATCAGCACGCCGATCAAGCCCACCGCCAGGGCGAGGCCGCCGAGCACCACCATCCGGCCGCGCAGCGCGAGCCGGATCGCCACGTAGACCGCGGCGATGCCGAGGCCGATCCAGAGCCCACGGTTGAGCGAGTAGATGATCGGGAAGATCGCGGCCAGGGCGATGACCACGCCGGCCGTGCGGCGCAACGGCTTGCCCAGCACCACCCAGCCGACGACCAGCCAGACCAGCAGGATCGCGGTGTTCTCGCCCCATGAGTTGGTGTAGGTGAACGGCGCGGACGGTCGGGGTGAGCTGGCCTCTCCCTCGATCACCTGTTGGACCTGGGCGAACTTGACATCCATCAGCGAGGCGACGAAGGGATGGCCGGCGATGGAGGGCGGCAGGACGAACCGCAGCGGCGCGACGAACCCCAGGGTCGGAAAGAGCGAGCCGAGCCAACCGCCGAGGACCACCACCACGCCCATGAACCCGAAGAGCCGGATCACCCGCCGGCGGGACAGCTCCCGCTCGCCGAGGTTGTAGACGTAGAGCATGGTCACGGTCATGGCGACGAAGTTGGCCAGCCGGATGCCCCAGCCGAGGTAGCGGCCACCGCCACCGCCGGGCGGCAGCGTGTTCGGCGCGACGAGACCGAGGGTCGACACGGACAGGAACAGCCAGAGCAGCAGGAGCAGCCAGATCCCGAAGCCGGGCGGAACCCGGATCGGGCCCCGCCGGGCCAGCTGCACCAGCATCGGCACCGCGAAGATGATGAAGACGAAGCTGGACACGCCGAGCGCCCACCACACCGGGTAGAGCAGGAAGAGCGAGATCAGCGGCCACGCCACCGGCAGCCGCCACGACCAGCCCGCCGGCCGTACCGTCACCGGCCGCAGGCGCTTTCCCTCGGGCGGCATCACCGCGTCGAGGGGAACCGACCCGCGCGCCGAGCGGGGCGGGGTGACGGTGCTCATTTCACGGTGACCTTGGCGGTGGTCGGGACGTAGATCACCCAGGCGTTGCCGGGCTTCGGGTGCAGCAGGTCGCCGCTAAGGTCGGCGATCGTGCAGACCATCCCCAGGCCGGGCTTGCGCCAGCGGCCCTTCGCGCTGGTCGGGCCGGACACCGCGACCACCGCGCCCTCACCGAAGACGTTCGCCGACGGCAGCGAGCGGAACGACGGCTTCCGCACCTCCAGCGTGCGGTATTCCATGGTCAGCACGAGCACCGAGGCCGCGGTCACGGTCCCGGTGCCGACCTTGCCGGCCCAGTGCGCCTTCTGCTGGTCGTACCGCCAGACCATCGGCGGCCCGCCGGAGACCGCGATGGTCAGCTCGGTGGCGGTGACGAGGTCGCGGGCGGTGAGCGCGTCGCCGTCGACGGCGTGGTCCAGGGCCGGGGTGGGCGGCTGACCGCCCTTCGGCGCGGCCTTGAGCAGGGCCGCCGTGGAGGTGTAACCGTCGCTGAAGACCTTGCCCCCGTCGTCCGGGGTGACGCCGTCGAGGTCGGAGTTCTCGAACTGGCTGAGGAAGCCGGTCGGTCCGCCGTTGTAGCCGACGAACGGGCGCAGCACCGAGACCGAGCGGATGTCGACCGGCCGGATCTCGGTGACCGGGCCGATCCGTGCGGCGTCCCGCGAGTGGAAGACCGCGGTGAGGTGCAGCGTGTCCGACTCGGCGAACTCGGCGTAGACCAGATCGGCGGCGTCCAGGCCGGCCGGGGTGGTGCGGGGGCTCACCCGCAGCGGCACCGCCACCGCCTGGCGGGCCGCCGCCGCCGCGGTGCCGGCCGGCGCCCCGGTCAGCGGGGCCGTCGGCAGGGTCGGGCTCGGGCTGGGCGAGGCCGACGACGGGGTGACGTCACCCGGGTCCACGACGTCGACGCTGCCCGGTTTGGGCTGCGGCTCGCTGCACCCCGCGCCGGTGCCGAGGACGACGGCTGGAGCGAGGGCGGCGCGGAGCATCTGCCGGCGGTTCACCCCAGATCCTCACCCGAGTCGATGGCATAGCTGCGGCCCTCGCCGCCCTCGCCCCGGGAGCGGTAGGTGCCCCCGGCGCCGTTCACCGGCATCGGCTTGCCGGGAGTGGCGCCCTTGGCCGGAGCGGCGCCCTTGGCGGGGGGCGTCGGCGGCGCCTGCTTCGGCGCACCGGTGCGGGCGGACTGCATGCGGGGCAGCACCATGGTGGACTCGGCGGACGGGCCGGGGCTCGGCCGGGGCTTGGGCCGGCTGGCCTGGTCGGCCGGCGCGGTCGAGCCGGTCTGGCCGGTCGAGCCGGCCGGAGAGGTCGAGCCGGCCGAGGTCGCCGGGCGGGTGGCGCCCCCGGTCGGCGCGGGCAGGCGTGGAGCGAGCACGGCACCGAGCACCGGTGCGTTTACCTGCTCGAACTGCTCAAGAGCGGCGGTGATCTCACCGCTGCGGGTCTTTCCGGCCTCGGCCACCACGATCACGGCGTCGACGTACCGGCCCAGGGCCTGGGCCTCCACCGCCTGGGTCGGTTGCCCCGTCTCGACCAGCACGTGGTCGAAGCGCGCGGAGAGTTCGTGCAGGATCTCCAGCAACCCGGCGACCGGTAGCTCGACCTCCGCGTCGAGGTCGCCCGGCACGAGCACCCGGAGTTGACCGAGCCCCGGCACCGGGGCCAGCGCCTTGAGCGCCGGCACGTCGCGCCGGAGCACCGAGGCGAGACTGTGCCGCCCCTCGGCCACCCCGGTGATGCCGCTCAACGCCGAGTCCGGCTTGGTGGTGATCAGCGCGACCTGCGCGCCGGTGCGGGCGTACGCGGCGGCCAGGTTGGCGGCCACGAACCCGGCGGCGGCGCCGGGTGAGCCGTCGCAGAGCAGGAGTTGGCGACCGCGTCCGGCCTGGGCCGGCTCGGGGACGGCGGAGAGCAGCACGTTGCGCAGCCGACCCAACTCGCGGGAGATCCGGTGGGTGGCGGGCAGCACGGCGAGCGACGACGGGCGCGTCGTCAGCTCCAGCAGCAGCGGCAGGCCGACCCGGTCGGAGACGTCGCGCCCCCGCCGGATCCGGGTGTCGAGCCGGTCCAGCACCAGGGCCAGCACGATGCCGAGCAGCAGGCCGGCGCCCATGCCGCTGGCCAGGTTGAGGGTGCGGTTCGGGGAGCTGGGCCGCTCGGGTAGCCGAGCGTCGGAGATGATCTCGCCGGGGTCGGAGTCGGCGGAGATCAGCGGGCTGAGCCGGTTGTTCAGACCGTTGAGCTGGTTGGTCAGCACGGACCGGTCGGCCTCGGCCCGCTCCCGCTCCGGCGAGTTGGACGGCGCCGCGGCGATCCGCCCGGCCACCTCGTTGAGCTGCTTCCGGATGCCCTCGATCTCCTGGGTCAGCGCCTTGCTCTCGTTCTCCAGCGCCTTCTGCGCGGTGGCCTTGCGCAGGTCGAGGTAGGCCTGCGCGAACGCGTGCGAGCCCGCCTGGGCCTGCGCCGGGCTGCCCGCCTCGTAGGCCACCTGGAGGATCTGGCTGTTCGGCGGGACCATCACCGTGACCGACTTGACCATCTCGTCGGCGGCGGTGTCGACCTTCATCAGGCCCTTGGCCCGCTCGGCGACCACGAGCGAGCGGACCACCTGCGCCTCGGTGTCGAGGTTGACCTTGGTGTTCGGGTTGCTCTCCGCCCCGGTGCCGAGCGGGCGCACCAGCAGCGAAGTGGTCGAGGTGTAGCGCGACTCCTGGAGCTGGCTCACCGCCAGGCCGCCGGCCAGCCCGAGGACCGTGGCGAGCAGCAGGATCCACCAGCGGCGGCGCAACCAGCCCAGGTAGGCCATCAGGGCAAGACCGTCGGCGTCGTTCTCGGCCAAATGGGGTGAGGGCATCAGAGTCTGTCGCTCCCTTTCGACCGAGCCGGGCAGTCCCACGGCACAGCTGGAACTGACCGTGACTTCGAGTGTCCCCGATCCGAACGTTGAGGGAAAGTCTGCTCACGTTCCGGTAAGCCTGCCCGGGTGGGGCAGCCCGCGTAGAGATGGCCGATCGTTGCTGGCCATTCGGCGGGTTCCCGGCAGCGGGCCCGACCTGACCCCCGAGGAGCCGACGTCGCCGGCGGCTCTCGTGCGGAGCGGTGACGGAATCCTGACACATCCCTGCGCGACGTGGTGGGGCCGGCCCGCCGCCCCGGCCCGACCGGCGCTGACCTGCCGGCTCGCACGGCCGACCGGATCCCTGCGACGGGAATCCCAGGGTGACCCGACCGGCCGGTCGGCTTCCGTCCAACGGCCCCTTCAATTGCCCAGGGGCACGCCAGTAGGTTGTCAGGGCGCGTCCGAGGGCCATTCACGTAATTCCGGACGCGGTCACACGCGTACGGGAGGGAACGTTGTGGTGATCGGGTCAACCGACGGCGCGGGGCAGGTCCTGCTGGTCGGCTCCAGCGGCGGGCATCTGGCCCAGTTGCTGGCGCTGGAACCCTGGTACCGGGATCGACGCCGGGCCTGGGTCACCTTCGACACACCGGACGCCCGCTCCCTGCTCGACGGCGAGGACGTGGTCTGGGCCCACCACCCCACCACCCGCAACGTCAAGAACCTGGTCCGCAACGCGTTCCTCGCGTTGCGGGTGATCCGCCGGCGCCGGGTGGACGCGGTGGTCACCACCGGCGCCGGGGTCGCGCTGCCGTTCGTGGTGGCGGCCCGGCTGCGCCGGATCCCGACGGTCTACATCGAGGTCTACGACCGGATCGACAGCGCGACGCTTACCGCGCGGCTCTGCCGGCCCTTCCTCTCCGCGATGCTCGTGCAGTGGGAGGAGCAGCGCCGGATGTACCCGGAGGCGACAGTCGTGGGAAACCTCCTCTGATGGCGCACATTCCGCAGCAGCGGGGCCGCCGGTCCGCGCCGTTCGTGCTGGTCGTGGTCGGCACCGACGTGCACCGGTTCGACCGCCTCGTCGGCTGGCTGGAGCGCTGGCACGCCGCCCGGCCCGAGGTGCGGCTGGTCCTCCAGTACGGCCACAGCCGCCCGCCGGCCCTGCCCGAGGCCACCGCGTTCCTCGGGCACGAGGAGCTGCAACGGGCGATGGCCGAGGCGACCCTCGTGGTCAGCCACGGCGGCCCGGCGACCATCACCGAGGCCCGGCGCACCGGCCACCTGCCGATCGTGGTGCCTCGCGACCCGACCCACGACGAGCACGTCGACAACCACCAGCAGTTGTTCTCCCGGCGGCTGGGAGCGGCCGGCATGGTCCGGCTCTGCGAGAGCGAACCCGAGCTGCTCGCCGCCCTCGACGAGGGGCTGGCCGAGCCGTCCCGTTTCGTCCTGGCGGCCGACCCGGGACGGCCGGATCCGCGCGCCGAGGCGGTCGCCCGGGTCGGCGCCGTGATCGACGACCTGGTGGCCCGCCGGGTCCGCCAGCGGGCCGCCGGGCGGCGCGGATGAGCGGGCCGGAGCCGGCGCAGCCGCGTGTCCTCTTCGTCGGCGGTCTCGGCCGCAGCGGTTCCACGCTGTTGGAGCTGCTGTTGGCGCAGAGTGTCGACGTGTGCGCGGTGGGTGAGGTGGTGCACCTCTGGGAGCGGGCGCTCGGCGCCGACGAGCGGTGCGGCTGCGGCGAGCGGTTCACCGCCTGCCCGTTCTGGCAGCAGGTCGGCGAGCAGGCGTTCGGCGGCTGGTCCGCGGTCGACCGCGACGACGTGCTGGCGCTCAAGGACCGGGTCGACCGGACCCGGCACATCCCCCGGCTGGCGAAGAACTCGCTCACCGCGGAGCAACTCGCCGACGTCCGCCGCTACGCCGACCTCTACACCCGGATCTACACCGCGGCGCTCGCGGTGACCGGTGCCCGGCTGGTGGTCGACTCCAGCAAGCACGCCTCGCTCGCCTTCGCGCTGAGCTGGGCCGACGACCTCGACCTGCGGGTGCTGCACCTGATCCGGGACAGTCGGGCGGTCGCATACTCCTGGGGCAAGCAGGTGCGCCGGCCCGAGGTGGTGGACGGCGAGGACTTCATGCCGACGTTCTCGCCGTTCGAGGTGAGCAAGCTGTGGACCGCGCAGAACGCCGCGTTCCACCTGCTCGCCGCGCGGGCGAAGGTGCTCCGGCTCCGCTACGAGGACTTCACCGCCGACCCGGCGGGCACCGTACGCCGGCTGCGGGACTTCGCCGGGCTGCCGGACGATCCGGCGGCGCTGCGCATCCTGGCCGGCGGCACCGCGGACCCGTCGGCCGAGCCGGCCGCGCCGTTCCGGGCGCACAGCGTCGCGGGCAACCCGCTGCGGTTCAGCGGCGGTCCGCTGACGGTGCGCCGGGACGAGACGTGGCGGGACCGTCTGCCGCGCCGCAGTCGGGCCGTGGTCAGCCTGGCCACGCTGCCGCTCCGAGTCCGCTACGGCTACCTGGGCCAGCGGGGATCCGACGAGTCCGTGGAGAGAGCATGAGTGGGCCGAGCATCTCGGTGGTCGTACCGACGCGGGACCGTCCGGAGCTGCTGCGCGCGGCGCTCGACGCGATCCTCAGCCAGGCGCATCCCGGCCTGGTCGAGGCGATCGTGGTCTACGACCAGTCCGAGCCGGACCGGTCGTTGGAGTCGGACCGCGGCGACCGGCGGGTCCGGGTGATCACCAACACCCGCACCGCCGGGCTGGCCGGCGCCCGCAACACCGGCATCGAGGCGGCCACCGGCGAATGGGTGGCGTTCTGCGACGACGACGACGAGTGGCTGCCCGGCAAACTGGCCGCCCAGTTCGGCGCGCTCGACGCGCACCCGGACGGCGCGCTGGTGAGCTGCGGCATCCGGGTCAGCTACGACGACCGTACGGTGGACCGCTCGCTGGACCGGGCCCGGATCTCGCTGGAGGCGCTGCTCCGCGACCGGCTCACCGAGCTGCACCCGTCGACGTTCCTGATCCGGCGGGCCGCGCTGCTCGACGCGATCGGTCTGGTCGACGAGCAGATCCCGGGCAGCTACGCGGAGGACTACGAGTTCCTGCTCCGGGCCGCCCGATACGCCCCGCTGGTCAACGTGGAGAGCCCGTACGTGCTGGTCCGCTGGCACAAGCGGTCCTACTTCGCGCAGCGCTGGGAGACGATCTCGACCGCGTTGCAGTGGCTGCTGCGCCGTTACCCCGAGTTCGCCACCGTGCCGCACGGCGAGGCACGGGTGGCCGGCCAGATCGCCTTCGCGCAGGCGGCGATGGGCAACCGGCGGGACGCGGTCCGCTGGGCCCGGCGCACGCTGGCCCGTAACCCGAAGGAGCCGCGCGCCTACCTGGCGCTGGCCGTGGCGAGCCGGGCCGTGCAGGCCGACCGGGTGCTGCGCACCCTGCACAAGCGCGGCCGGGGCATCTGAACGACACCGGGAACGGGCGGGTGACCGAAGTCACCCGCCCGTTCCCGCGTCAGTGGTCCGCCGGCCCGTCTCAGGCTACGCAGAACGCCTTCCACGCCTGGATGCTCGGCTGGTCGAGCAGCCGGAAGTCACCCTGGCTGACCGTCTGGTTGTAGTAGGCCACGAACTCCGGCCGCTGTCCGTTGAGATAGTCGGTCATGGACCGGATCCAGGCGGCCCTCCCGGTGCCCGAGTCGCCGGGCACCAGGTCGCTGCCGGTCTCCGCGACGCCCCACGGCTTGCCCAGCGCCCGGGACTTGCTGATCATCGCGCCGTAGATCTCCTGCGGCGGGGCGTACCGCTTCCACTTCTTGCCCCAGTTGTAGCAGTCCCACCCGAGCGCCTCGATCACGTCACCGCCGGGGTAGAACGCGTTGAAGTCGCGCTTGGACTTCGGATCGAGCGTCCAGCACATGAGGATCAGCGTGTTGACCAGCTTGGGATTGTTGGCCCGCGCCGCCAGACCGGCGATCCGCTTCCATGCCGCCCGGTAGGCGACAGGGGTGAACGCGCCGCGCTCGACGTCGTCCTCGGGCTCGTGGAAGTAGGACCAGTAGACGTTGTGGTCGCGGGGGATCGACGCGAACCAGGAGGTCAGGCGGGCGTCGTGCTTGCCCGAGATGATCTCCTGGGGCGCGGCCTTGAAGGACACCACGACTGTGCGGTCCACCACGTCGGCCCGGCTGCCCCGCCAGGCCGGCGGCAGCCCGGGGAAGAAGATCCGGGCCATCTGCAGCTTGCCGAACGTCCGGTCGGAACGGCTCAGCGCCTGGCCGAAGCTCTCGCCGTTCTGCACGCCGATCGACGCGCCGGGCAGCGTCAGTCGGGTGCCGGCGAAGCCCTTGGTGCCCGCGCCGGCGGATGCCGGCGGCTTCGTGGCGGGCTTCCCGCCGAGCCCCACCGCTGCGCTCGGGGCGGCACTCGGGGCGCCGCCGCGTGCGCCCAGGTCGGCGGACGGCGCCGGCCCGGCCGTGGCCGGCACCTCGCCGGCCTGCGGGTTGGTGGCGTCGGGCCGCAGCGCGGCCACCGCGACCCCGCCGCCGGCCACGGCCAGCACCACGGCCGCCGCGATCATCACGCGCCAGCGCCGCCGGGCCCCGCCGGGCGGCGGGCCGGGCGCGACCGGCGGGGGCGGTGGTTGGCCGGGACCACCGGCGCTCGGCCCGGTCGGCGCGTCGCCGGGCGGTGGCCCGGTCAGCGTGGCGGTCGCGGTCGCTGTCCCTTCCCACCCGGCGGTCGCTGTCCCTTCCCACCCGGTGGGCGTCTGGTGGGTGCCGGCCGGGCCTGGGCTGGACCAACCGTGGTCGGGGCCGGCCCAGGGCTGGGCCGCCCGGTCGCGGCCGGCTGCCTCCTGTTCGGGCCAGGGCAGGTCGCCCGGCACCTCGGTCCGCGCCGGTGGCGTGGCCCCGGTCCGGGCCTCGGGCCAGGGCAGCGCGAAGCTGTCCGACCGGTGCGAAATGTCCTGTCCCGGCCACAGGCCGGTCGGCTGCCCGAAGGCGGTGTGCGGGTCTCGGTCGGCCGGCATGGCCCTCCCTGGCTGTCGGCGGCCCGTGTCGTGGGCTCAGGTCGGACGCGCATTCCCGCCCGACAATATCCCTCGTTCACCGTGGCCGTGTGTACCGTCACTCTCAGCCGAACGCCTCACCCTGCTCACCGGTGACGGTTGAAGCGGGCATCTCGACCCCGGTACGCGAGATCGCGTCGAGCAGCCGGTCCGCCAGTTCGGGCCGGCAGACCAGCAGATCGGGCAGGCGCGGGTCGGCACGGTTGTAGCGCAGCGGCGACCCGTCGATCCGGGACGCGTGCATGCCCGCGCCCAGCGCGACGGCCACCGGCGCGGCGCTGTCCCACTCGTACTGGCCGCCCGCGTGGACGTACGCGTCGACCTCGCCGGTCACCACCGCGCAGACCTTGACCCCGGCCGAGCCCATCGGCACGGCCCGGGCGCCGAGCAGGTCGACCAGCTCACCGACGAACGCCGGCGGGCGGCTGCGGCTCACCGCGATCCGGATCGGCCCGTCGGTCGCCTTCGGCGTCGGGCAGGTGGTGCCGAGGACGATCGGGTCGCCGTCCACTGTGGTGCGCGCCGGCATGCCGACCGCGCCGGCGACCAGTGCGCCGTCCGGCGCGGCGGAGCGCTGCCAGAGCGCCACGTGCACCGCCCAGTCGTCCCGTCCGGCCTCGGAGAACTCGCGGGTGCCGTCCAGCGGGTCGATGATCCAGACCCGGTCCGCCTCGTGCCGGGGCGCGCGTTCGCCGTCCGCCCAGGCCCGGCGCGCATCGGCCTCTTCCTCGGAGAGCACCGCGTCGGCCGGACGCCACCGGGCCAGCGCCGCGGTCATCAGCTCGTGCGACGCGCGGTCACCGGCGTCCTTGAGCGCCTTCGGGTCGGCGAAGCCCTGCCGGTCCCGCAGCGCGGTGAGCGCGACCCCGGCCTCGGTGGCCAGCCACTGCGCGAACCGCTGGTCGTCGAGTCGTCCCGTCTCGTCCTCGGTCACGAGCCCCATCCCTGTCTCCCGGGTCTGCCGACCCGTCATCCTTCGGCGGTCACCCCGTCGGCACCACCGTCCGGTCGGATCGTAGACAGCCGCGGGTCGGGCTCGGTTCTCCGTCGACCCTGGTGGACGCCGCCGACCGCCCGCATGTTGAACTTCGCGTGTATGCCGGTCGGACCCGCCGGGGCAGGCCCTAGGCTCTGCGCATGACCGCCGAGCAGCTGATCTCCTTCGCCCGTGGGGCTCCCTCGCTGGACATCGTCGATGTCGAGGGGCTCAAGGCCGCCGCCGTCCGCGCCTTCGACGCCGACCCCGCCGGGGTCACGGCGTACGGCACCTCCGTCGGCTACCCGCCGTTGCGGAAGTGGATCGCCGAGAAGCACGGCGTCGAGGCCGACCAGGTGCTGGTCACGAACGGCTCGCTGCAGGCCGACGCGTTCCTCTTCGACCAGCTGGTCCGCCGCGGCGACGCGGTGGTCGTCGAGCGCCCGACCTACGACCGCACGCTGCTCAACCTTCAGCAGATGGGCGGCGAGGTGCACGGCGTGACGATCCAGCCGGACGGTCTGGACACCGCCGAACTGCGCAAGCTGCTGGAGTCCGGGGTCCGGCCGCGGTTGGCCCACGTGATCCCGAACTACCAGAACCCGGCCGGCGTCACCCTCTCCCTGGAGAAGCGTCGTGAGCTGCTGGATCTGGCCGCCGAGTACGAGTTCACGATCTTCGAGGACGACCCGTACGCGGACATCCGCTTCCGGGGTGAGCCGCTGCCGTCGATGCTGTCGATGGACGGCCGGGGTGTGGTGGTGCACGCCTCCAGCTTCACCAAGACGGTCTGCCCGGGTGTCCGGGTCGGTTACCTGGTGGGCCCGGCGGAGTTGATCGCGACGATCGCCAAGCGGGCGACGAACCTCTACATCTCGCCGGGCATGGTGGCCCAGGCGATCGTGCACGAGTTCTGCGTCTCGGGCGCGATCGAGCGCTCGATCCACACCGTCCGCACCGCGCTGGGCGAGCGGGCCGGGGTGCTGGCCGAGTCGCTGCGTCGGCACATCCCCGAGGCTCGGTTCGTGGAGCCGGACGGCGGCTACTTCCTCTGGGTGGAGCTGCCGGCGGACGTGGAGGTCGACCGGCTGGCACCGGCCGCGGCCGAGCGCGGCGTCGCGGTGGTGAAGGGCAGCGACTTCATCGTCGACGGCGGCCGGCACGCGTTGCGATTGGCGTACTCCGCGGTGACGGCGGACCGGATCGACGAGGGCGTCCGCCGGCTCGCCGAGGCGATGGCGGCCGTTCGCGGCTAATTTTCTGTCGGGTTTCCGACAGAAAGCGCTCGCAAGCCGGGTCGGCTCTCCCGCCGGGCCGGCCGCCGGCCCACAATGCTGCGAGCGTCGCTCACCTTCCGGCCGGCGAGCCGTCCCGGCCGGGTCGGCGGCGCGTCCAGCATCACTCCCGCCCCCAAGGGTGCCGGGTGGGCCGTGTCGCCCCTCACCCCCCTGACGCGGCCGGCCCGCCCGGCGCCATCCGCGACCGCCGGCCCGCCGATCCCTCTCCCCGGCGGCGTAGCCTGCAAGCCGCAGCTTCGCGGAGAGGGGGCGAGGAGATGACGGACCGGGTGGCACGCGGGCGAACCGCCGGCCAGCACGGCGACCGGGCGGTCCGGCCGCGGGCCTGGGCGGCGCCGGTACGCGCCATGTCCCGCATCCTCAACGCCGACGGCTCCCCGCGGACGCCGCAGCCGGCCCGCTCCGGGCGCAGCGGCATCGTCGACTGCGGCCTCTACGTCGACGGCGAGCGCCGGCCCGGCCGCTTCGAGTACGCGGACGCCCTGGCCGCCGCCCGGCGGGAGCGCGACGGCTTCGTCTGGCTCGGCGTGCACGAGCCCGACCTGACCGAGATGACCGAGATCGCCGCCACGTTCGGCCTGCACGAGCTGGCCGTGGAGGACGCGGTCAAGGCCGAGCAGCGGCCGAAGCTGGAGCATTTCGGGGAGATCGTGTTCCTGGTGCTGCGTACCGCCCGCTACTGCGAGCACGCCGAGCTGACCGAGAACTCCGAGGTGGTGGAGACCGGCCAGGTGATGCTCTTCATCGGGCCGCATTTCCTGATCAGCGTGCGGCACGGGGACGCCTGCCGGCTGTCGCCGGTGCGCGCCGACCTGGAGGCGAAGCGGGACCTGCTGCGGCAGGGGCCGTGGGCCGTCGCGTACGCGATCACCGACCGGGTGGTCGACCTCTACCTGGAGGTCTCCGACCGGTTGGAGGACGACCTCGACGTGCTGGAGGCGGACGTCTTCGACCGCCAGAGCAGCGGCCGGATCCAGCGGATCTACCAGATGAAGCGGGAGTTGGTCGAGTTCAAGCGCGCGGTGGTGCCGTTGCAGCGACCGCTGATCACCCTCACCTCGCAGGCCAACCGCGCGGTGCCGCAGGAGGTGCGCCGCTACTTCCGGGACGTGCAGGACCACCTCAGCCGCACGGTCGAGCAGGTCAACTCCTACGACGACCTGCTCAACTCGATCCTGCAGGCCCGGCTGGCCCAGGTCACGGTCGATCAGAACAACGACATGCGCAAGATCGCCGCCTGGGCCGCGATCGGCGCGGTGTGGACGGCGATCGCCGGCATCTACGGCATGAACTTCGACAACATGCCGGAGCTGAGATGGACGTACGGCTATCCGGCCATCTGGGCCGTGAACCTCGCCCTGTCGTTCGTCCTCTACCGCTGGTTCCGCCGCAACGGCTGGCTCTGACGGGGCGCGACCCGTGCGGGCACGGAAGCGCCGGCCACGCGGGACGTGCCCGCGCGCCGGCGCTGCTCCGACGAGCCGGTGGCTCAGCGGCGACCGCTGGCCTTGGCGGCGCTCCTGCCGTTCGGCGCGGCCTTGGTGATGTCGTCGGCCGGGCGGCCGGAGACGTCCCGGGCACCCTCGGCGACCGAGGGGACCTGGCTGTTCGGGTGGATCACCGGGTCGGCGCCGGGCGCGGTGGTCGACGAGCTGCTGCCGTCTGCCACGGCCGAGCTGCCGGCGCCGCTCGGGCCGGCCTGGGTCACCTTCGCGGTCGCGTCCGGGGTCTCGACCACGATGGTGTCCACGTCGTCGCGCATCGGCTCCAACGTGTCCTGACCGGTCGGGGCGATCGCGCCGGTCGGGTCGTACTCGGCCCACTCCTGCTGCTCGCGGCGGCGGCGCATGGCCATCGCACCGGCCAGGCCGGCGACGGTGCCGGCCACCAGCAGGCCGGCGGTCATGCCCCGCGACCTGCGCTGCTTCTTCTTTCCGGGCTTCATGTTCTTCGCCTTCTTCGTCATCGCGGACTTCTTCGCCGCCGCGGCCTTACGGCCGGTCACCGCCTTGCCCGCGGCCTCGGCCCGGGCGTTGCGCACGGCCAGCAGCACCGGCGCGAGCGCGGCGGCGCTCGACGCGACACCGCTGGACGCCCGGTCCCGGACCAGAACGGCGGTGGGCGCGACCGCGACCCGGGCTGCCTCGACCCGCGGGCCGACCGCGGCGCCGGCGCCCTTCGCCGCGTGCGAGGCGGCCTGCCTCAGGTGACCGATGCCCTGGTTCAGCTCGACCTTGGCGAGCTGGCCCTGGGTCTTTCGCCGCCCGATTCCAAACACGGTCCCACCTCCTGGGAGTTGTTCCTTCGTCATCCTCCACCTTCGGATGCCTCCGCATGGCCAGATCGGGCACATGGGAGGATCCGCAAGGAACTGACCAACGAGTGAGGAGTACCCGTGGCCGAGGCTGTCTACGCCACCTTGCACACCAACGCCGGCCCGATCCGGCTGGAGCTCTTCGAAAACCACGCGCCGAAGACCGTCCGGAACTTCGTGGAGCTGGCCGAGGGCACCCGGGAGTACATCGACCCGCGTACCGGTCAGCCGGGCAGCGGGCCGTACTACGACGGCACCATCTCGCACCGCGTGATCAGCGGTTTCATGGTCCAGATGGGTGACCCGACCGGCACCGGTCGCGGTGGCCCGGGCTACAAGTTCGGCGACGAGTTCCACCCCGAGCTGCGCTTCGACCGGCCGTACCTGCTGGCCATGGCGAACGCCGGGCCGGGCACCAACGGCTCGCAGTTCTTCATCACCGTGTCGCCGACGCCACACCTGAACAACCGGCACACCATCTTCGGCCAGGTAGCCGACGAGCAGTCGGTGAAGGTGGTCGACTCGATCGCGAACACCCCCACCGGGCCGAGCGACCGGCCGCTGCAGGACGTGGTGATCGAGCGGGTCGAGATCGAGCGGCAGCAGTCCTGACCCACTCGCGGGTACCTTTGCTCGCATGACTGAGCGCTCCGGGCAGGCAGGCGACGCGACCGAGGGGCCGGTGCCGACCACTCCGGTCTGCTACCGGCACCCCGATCGGGAGACCTACCTCCGGTGCGCCCGCTGCGACCGGCCGATCTGCACCGAGTGCATGCGCGACGCCTCCGTCGGCCACCAGTGCCCCGAGTGCGTCGCCGAGGGGCGCCGCACCGTGCGGCCGGCGCGCACCGCCTTCGGCGGCGGTGCCGCCGGCCGCGAGGGCTATGTGACGAAGGTCCTGATCGGGCTGAACGTGTTGATGATGGTGTTCTCCGTCATCTCGGCCCGCAGCGGGAACGCGCTCGCCGGCGGCGGCCTCGGCGGCCTGATGGGCGGCTCGACGCCGCTGACCGACTGGGGCGGCGTGATCGGCCGGGCGATCCTGCCGGACGGAAGCCTCGGCGGGGTGGCCGACGGCCAGTGGTACCGACTGGTCACCGCGATGTTCCTGCACTTCGGTGTGCTGCACCTGCTGCTGAACATGTGGGCGCTCTGGGTGCTCGGCCGGACGCTGGAGGCGGTGCTCGGGCCGCTACGGTTCCTGGCGCTCTATCTGATCGCCGGGCTCGGCGGCAACGTCGCGGCCTACGTCTTCACCGCGCCGAACCGGTCCACCGCCGGCGCGTCGACCGCCATCTTCGGCCTGTTCGCCGCGATCTTCGTGATCATGCGCCGGCTGGGTCGGGACACCTCGGCGATCGTCCCGATCCTGGTGATCAACCTGATCTTCACGTTCACCGTGCCGGGCATCTCCGTGGCCGGGCACCTCGGCGGGCTGGTGGTCGGCGCCGTGACGGCGCTGGTCCTGGCGTACGCACCACGGATGCGGCGGACCGTGTTCCAGGTGGCCGGCGGTGCGATCGTGCTGGTGGCCCTGATCGGGCTGGTCCTGGTCCGCACGGCCGCGCTGACCGGCTGACCGTCAGCGGGCGGCGGCCCGGGCGGCGGTGAGCGTGGTGGCCACCTCGTCCAGCGGCGCGTCCAGGTCGCGGCGGCCGAACAGGTGCAGCGACTCCCCCGCGTCGATCTCCAGCGTCTCGGCGGTGACGCCGCGCCGGCTGCGCCGGTCCAGCCGGATCGCCTCGACCGTCGCCCACGGCAGCCGGCGGCGGCCGGCGTACCCGCGGATCACGGTGAGCCCCTCCGGATCGACGGCGAGGCGGACCGGCGCGACGAGGTCGCGCAGCGCCCAGGCGACCAGCGCGGCGGCGGCCAGCCCGGCGAGCGCGGGGCGGACCGGGTCGCCGTCGGCGAGGAGCAGGCCCAGCGCGCCCAGGGCGAGCGCGCCGAGCGCCTTGACGACCGGCAGCGCTCTCGGCACCCGCCACTGGGCGGCCGGTGACGGCTGTGGATCCATCCGCCCAGCATGCCAGCCAGCGGGGCCGCACGGTGGGGGAGGACGACCGGTCGGGTCAGCACGTAGGATCGGGGGAAGCGAGGTTACCGGGGAGTAGACATGAGTGACGCGGTCATCGTCGGTGCGGTACGGACCCCGGTCGGGCGGCGCAAGGGCAGCCTCGCCGGGGTGCACCCGGTGGATCTCTCGGCGCACGTGCTGCGTGCCCTGGCCGAGCGCACCGGCATCGATCCCGGTCAGGTCGACGACGTGGTGTGGGGGTGCGTGTCGCAGGTCGGCGAGCAGTCCTGGAACGTGGCCCGCAACGCGGTGCTGGCCGCCGGCTGGCCCGAGTCGGTCCCCGGCACCACGCTCGACCGGCAGTGCGGGTCCAGCCAGCAGGCGCTGCACTTCGCCGCCGCCACCGTCCTCGCCGGGCAGGCCGACCTGGTCGTGGCCGGCGGCGTCGAGTCGATGACCCGGGTGCCGATGGGCTCCAGCGTGGCCGGCGGGATGCCGTTCAGCGCGGCGATCCTGGAGCGCTACCGCGGCGTCGAGGGCGTCGCCGAGGATTCGCCGCTGCCGTTCAACCAGGGTGTCGGGGCGGAGCTGATCGCCGAGCGGTGGCGCTTCTCGCGCACCCAGCTCGACGAGTTCGCGCTGGCCAGCCACGAGAAGGCGGCCGCCGCGCAGGACGCCGGAGCGTTCGACCCCGAGCTGGCCCCGGTGGCGCTCGCCGACGGCGGCAAGTTCGCCGCCGACGAGGGCATCCGCCGGGACACGTCGCTGGCCAAGCTCGGCGAGCTGGCCACCCCGTTCCGGGCCGACGGTGTGGTCACCGCCGGGTCCGCCTCGCAGATCTCCGACGGCGCCGCCGCGCTGGCGGTGACCACCGCCGAGTGGGCCAGCCGGCACGGCCTGCGCCCGCTGGCCCGGGTGCACACCGCAGTGGTCGCCGCAGACGACCCGGTCGCCATGCTCACGGCTCCCATTCCGGCCACCGCGAAGGCGCTGCGCCGTGCGGGGCTGGGCATCGAGGAGATCGGGGTCTACGAGGTGAACGAGGCGTTCGCCCCGGTGCCGCTGGCCTGGCTGGCCGAGACGGAGGCGGACCCGGAGCGGCTCAACCCGCGCGGCGGCGCGATCGCGCTCGGTCACCCGCTCGGCGGCTCCGGCGCGCGGATCATGACGACGATGCTCCAGCACATGCGGGACAACGGCATCCGCTACGGGCTGCAGACCATGTGCGAGGGCGGTGGCATGGCCAACGCGACGATCGTCGAGCTGCTCTGAGCGGAGCCGGACGTCGCACCACCGGTGCGATTTGCACGGATGGAAGTTCCAGAAGTCGGGCGTGACCCATATCACCCCAGGTCAGCCGCTCGTTGCACCGGGTATGGACGTGTTCTCGCGAACGTTCCTTCCGGCCGCCGCCGAGACCGGCCTGGCGACCCAGACCGCGACCCGGCACATGCCGGTGTTCCGCCGCTGCGTCGGCTCCGGCGACGCCACCATCCTGGTCACCCGGTGCAGCCGGCCGGACCACCCGGTCGGCGGCGACTACCTGATGCTCCTCACCCATCGCCGGCTGGTGGTGACCCGGCAGACCCGAGTGCTGCACCGGCTGCGCCTGCACCTCAACACCGAGCTGCGGGAACTCAGCAACGTCACCTGGAGCCCGGACCCGCGTTCGCACAGCCTGGAGTTGGCGGCCACCGCCATCGACGGGGCCCGCGAACGCTTCCTCATCCGCACCCACCACCCAAAGCAGGTGTGGCAGCTCGACGCGCTGCTCAACCACGCCTTCCGGACCCGGCTGCGGACGCCGACGGAACGGCTGGTCGCCACCATCGGTGACCCGCCGGCCGCCGGCCGTCCCGCCGCGTTCCGCCCGGCGCCGGCGCACTGACGTCCTCCTTACCGAACCCGAACATCGCCCGCACCGTCGCCGACGCCGCCGGTCGGTCATCATGGGCCGGTGACCGCCGACGCCGCGCAGCGTGGGCTCGTCCTCGTGGTCGAGGACGAGCCGGCCATCGCCGACCTGGTCCGGCTCTACCTGACCCGGGACGGCTTCGGCGTACACCTGGAACGGGACGGCACGGCGGGGCTGGCCGCCGCGCGGCGCCTGCGCCCGGTGGCCTGCGTGCTCGACATCGCGCTGCCCGGCCTCGCCGGCACCGAGATCTGCCGGCGGCTGCGCGCGGCGGACGACTGGACGCCCGTCATCTTCCTCACCGCGCGCGACGACGAGGTGGACCGGGTGGTCGGCCTGGAGTTGGGCGCGGACGACTACGTCACCAAGCCGTTCAGCCCGCGCGAACTGGTCGCCCGGGTGCGGGCGGTGCTGCGCCGCAGCGCCGGCACGCCGGCCGGGCAGCCACGGGTGCTCGGCTCGGTCACCCTCGACCCGGTCCGCCGGGCGGTGACCGTCGGCGAGGCGCCGGTGCAGCTCACCTCCACCGAGTTCGACCTGCTCGCCCACCTGATGGCCCGTCCCGGCCGGGTGTTCACCCGGGAGGAACTGCTGGCCGCCGTCTGGGGCTACGCGGCGCACGGCGGCACCCGCACCGTCGACGTGCACGTGGCGCAGGTCCGGGCCAAGCTCGGCCCGGCCGGAGTGATCCGCACCCACCGCGGGGTCGGGTACGCGGCCGATGCCTGAGCAGCCCACCATGGCGCTGCCGGTGATCGGCCCCGGCGCCCCGCCCACCCGCCGCCGGCCCGGCCACACCCTCACCGCCCGCGCGATGCTCGTCACCTGCGCGGTGGCGCTGGTTTCGGTGCTGGTCACCGCGCTGGTCGCGGTGCCGCTGGCGGTGCGCGGCGCGGAACGGCGGGACCAGGACGCGCTGGCCGCCCAGGCCCGGCTCGCCGCCGACGTGCTGCGGGTCCGCCCGGTGCGCCAACGCGACGGCGCCGGCGACCGGCTCATCCGGCAGCTCCGCCAGCAGCAGATCGACGTGTACGTGGTGCGCGACGGCCAGGTCGACCGGCGCGGGCTGCCCGCGCCGCTCGTCGCCCGGGTCGCCGCCGGCAAGAACGTCTCCGGCCGGCGGCTCGTCGACGGGCAGCGCCGGCTGGTCGAGGCGCGGTCGCTGCCCGGCGGCGACGGGGTGGTGCTCACCCGGGCGGTCACCGCCGGCCCGTGGCGGCAGGTGCTGCGCGGGCTGTGGCTGCCGCTGCTCGCCGGCCTCGCCGCCGGGGCCGCCGCCGGGCTGCTGCTCGCCCGCCGGCTGGCCCGACCGATCCGGACCGCGGCCACCGCCGCCGCCCGGCTCCGCGCCGGTGACCGGGCGGTCCGCGTGCCGGTCGAGCCACCCGACGAGGTCGCCGACCTGGCGTACGCGCTCAACGGGCTGGCCGCCGCGCTGGCCACCAGCGAGGGCCGGCAGCGCGAGTTCCTGCTCTCCGTCTCGCACGAGTTGCGGACCCCGCTGACCGCCATCCGTGGCTACGCGGAGGCGCTGGCCGACGGCGTGCTCGACGCGGACGCGGTCCCGGCGACCGGCCGGACCGTGCTCGCCGAGGCGGAGCACCTGGACCGGCTGGTCAGCGACCTGCTGGCGCTGGCCCGCCTGGAGGCGGCCGACTTCCCGCTGGAACCGGGGCCGGTGGACCTGACCCGGCTCGCCGCCGACGCCGAGCGCACCTGGTCGGACCGGTGCGCGGCGGTCGGGGTGCCGTTCCGGGTCGAGACGCCCGGCGTGCCGGTGCCGGCGTACACCGATCCGGGGCGGATCCGGCAGGTGGTGGACGGGTTGCTGGAGAACGCGCTGCGGGTCGTACCCCCGGGTGCGCCGGTGGTGCTCGCGGTTCGGGCGGCCGGTGCGGGCCCGGCGGCCGGCGGTGTCCTGGAGGTCCGCGACGGCGGACCCGGCTTCACCGACGACGACCTGGCGGTGGCGTTCGAGCGCGGCGCGCTGCACCAGCGGTACCGGGGGGTGCGCAAGGTGGGCAGCGGGCTGGGGCTGGCGCTCGCCGCCGGACTGGTCCGCCGGCTGGGCGGGGACATCGTCGCCGGACACGCCGCGGAGGGCGGTGCGGCGTTCGCCGTCCGGCTGCCCGGAGACCCTTACCTGGCTCGAACATCGGCCTGACGGTCCGCTCGCGCGGGTGGGGAACGCTGACGTCGACACCGACGAGAGGAATCCCTGTGACACGTCAGCGAATCGTCACCGGCGCCACTGCACTGCTCGCCGCCGCGGCGCTCGGCCTCGCCGGGTGCGGGGCGGCCCAGGTCGGCGCGGACCAGGCCCGGGAGAGCGCGGTCGAGGTGGCCGCCGCCATGGGCGTCGACGGGCAGGCCCTCGCCGCGCTCGGCGTCGACGCCACCGACCTCGACGTCGACCCGGTCGCCGCGCCCGCCCCGTCCGCCTCCGGCACGCCGGAGCAGCGGGCCGGCGAGCGCAAGGGCGACCGCGCGCAGGAGTGGCGCAAGCGGCACCGCGCCCGGGTGCTGCTGCGCAGGAACACGCTGCACGGCGAGGTGGTGGTGCAGACCAAGGAGGACGGGACGAAGACCGTCGCGGTCCAGCGCGGCCGGGTCACCGCGATCGACGAGAAGTCGATGACCGTCAAGTCCACCGACGGGTTCACCATGACCTGGACGTTCGACGAGAAGCTGCGGGTGGTGGAGCGCCGTGCCACGATCAAGGCGACCGACGTGAAGGTCGGCACCACGGTCGGCGTGGCGGGTGCGAAGGACGGCGACCAGGGGACCGCCCGGCTCGTCGTGGTGCCGCGCAAGCAGCAGTAAGGTTGACGGGCTGCCGTGACCTGCCGGATCTGCCAGGCTACGCTATGCCCCGACCTGCCGTCGCCTCCGTGGAGAACCCGTGAAGCTCTCGATCCTCATGCCGGTCTACAACGAGGAAGACCGTGTCGCGGACGCGTTGAAGCAGGCACTGGCGGTCGACTACCCGTGCGAGATCGAGCTGGTCGTCGTGGACGACGGCAGCCGGGACGGCACGGGGGAGGTGCTGGGCCGGGTCGACGACGCCCGCCTGCGGGTGATCACCCACCAGCGCAACGCCGGCAAGGGCGCGGCCATCAAGACCGCCGTCGACAACGCCGAGGGCGAATACATGGTCATCCTCGACGCCGACCTCGAATACGACCCGCAGGACATCCCGCGCCTGATGGAGCCGGTGCTCGACGGCCGGGCCACCGTGGTCTACGGCAATCGGACCTTCGGCAGCCACAGTTCCTACAGCTTCTGGTACGTGGTGGGCAACAAGGGCGTCACGCTGGCCGCCAACGTGCTCTACAACTCCTACATCGGTGACCTGGAGACCTGCTTCAAGCTGATGCCGCTGGAGCTCTACCGATCGCTTGAGGTGCGCTCGCGGGGCTTCGGCATGGAGGCCGAGGTCACCGGCAAGCTGCTGCGCCAGCGCATCCGCCCCTACGAGGTGCCGATCAGCTACCGGGCCCGGGGCCGCGAGGAGGGCAAGAAGATCACCTGGAAGGACGGCGTCGAGGCGATCTGGATCCTGGCCCGCGAGCGCACCCGCCGCCGCCCGGTCCGTTCCGCCGCGCGCTGACCCGCCCGACCCGAGGACCCCGCACCCGGCACCGGCCGGGTCGCGGGGTCCCGTCGTCCCCGGGGTCGGGCCGGTCCCGTCGACGCCGGTCAGGCCGGCGCGAGGAAGGCGTCGACCGAACGGCGCAGCCCGGCCGCGTCCAACCCGTGCCAGCGGTCGTGATCCTCGGGGCCGCCGTAGCGGCGCAGCTCCGCCCGCCCCACACCGAGGGCCAGCAGCCGGTGCGGCCGGTCGGACAGCGCCTCGGCCACCACCCGGGTCGAGGTGCCGGCCAGGTAGGGCTCGACCAGGATCACCTCGTCGCCGGCCAGGGCGCGCAGCCCGCCGGTGTCGAACGGCCGCGGCCGGTGGGTGAACGCCACCGTCACCGGCCGGTCGGCCACCGCGTCCAGCGCCGCGTCCAGCACCGGCCCGACCGCGACCAGCAGCGGCGCGCCCGGTCCGGCGTCACGGACCACCCGCAGGTCACCCGACTGCGGGTACGCCGCCGCGTTGCTTCGGGTGGACAACCGCAGATAGGCCGGGCCGGTGCCGCGGACGACGGCGCGCAGCAGCGGGCGTACCTCGTCGGGGTGGCCCGGCACGTGCACGGTCCGGCCGTCGAGCGTGTCGAGCAGGGCCACGTCGGCCGGTGCCAGGTGGGTGCGACCGGCCGCCGCCCGGTCGTACGAGCCGCCGATGCCGACCAGCACCGCCGCGACGCCCTGATGGTCGAGGTCCAGCTTGATCTGCTCGTACGCCCGCTCGATCAGGAACGGGGCGTAGCTGTGCACGATCGGCCGCTGCCCGGTCAACGCGAGCCCGCCGGCCACCCCGATCATGAGCTGCTCCCGGATCCCGACGTTCACCACCCGTTCCGGGTACCGGGCGGCGGCCGGGGCGAACTCGGCGGCGGAGATGTCCGCCAGCACGATCGTGCTCCGGGGGTCGGCCAGCACCTCTTCGGCGCCGGTCAGAACGCGTCCCGCATGGTCATGGCGTCACTCCCCGTCGGTGACGGCCGCGACGACGACGTGCGGCCGGTGGTGGTCGTGCCCGGTGAGGGCGCGGTGCAGGGCGTCGTGGTCGCGGCCGTCGACGGTCGCGGCGGTCCATCCGTTGACGGTGAACCGGCTCGCCGCGCCGCCCGGCCAGCCGTGCGTGGCGGAGTGGTTGTCCACCACGATCGCGGTCAGGTTGCCGAGCCGCGTCGTGCCCGCGTACGCGATCGCCTCGTGGTTGGAGCCCTCGTCGAGTTCGGCGTCGCCGAGCAGCACGTACACCCGGGGGTCGGTGCGCCCCTGGGCCCGCAGGCCGAGCGCGGTGCCCACACCCAGTCCCAGGCCGTGGCCGAGCGACCCGGAGCCGATCTCGACGCCCGGCACCAGCAGCCGGTCCGGGTGGTCGCCGAGCCGGCTCGCCGGGCCGCCCTGGTCGTCCAGCCAGTCGACCGGGATGAAGCCCCGGGCGGCGAGCAGCGCGTAGTAGCCGGCCACGGCGTGTCCCTTGGAGAGCAGGAACCGGTCCCGGTCGGGGTGGTCCACGGTCGCCGGGGTCACCCGCAGCACCCGGTCGTAGAGGACCTGGAGCACGTCGAGCGTCGAGTAAACGTTCGCGCCGAACTCGCGGCCGGCGCGCACCCGGTCGAGCAGTTCGCCGAGCGGTGGCGGGGGTCGTCGTCATGTCGATAGCCTCGAACCTCAACCGAACTTCACCTCAAGGTCCTGTGATGCACGAGGCAACCCTGACCATCGGCCAGCTCGCCGACCGCAGCGGCGTCGCCCCCTCCGCGCTGCGCTACTACGAGCGGCTCGGCCTGATCCACGCCGCCCGCACCGGCGGCAACCAACGCCGCTACGCCCGCACCGAGCTGCGCCGGGTCGCCTTCATCCGGATCTCCCAGCAGATCGGCGTGTCGCTCGACGAGATTCGGGAGGCGCTGGACTCGCTGCCCGCCGGGCGTACGCCCACCCCGGAGGACTGGGCCGCGCTCTCCCTCGCCTGGCGGGACCGGCTGGACGAGCGGATCCGGCTGCTCGGCAAGCTCCGCGACGACCTGGACGGCTGCATCGGCTGCGGCTGCCTGTCGTTGCAGCGGTGCACGCTCTACAACCCCGGCGACTCGCTGGCCGGCGAGGGACCCGGCGCGCGCCTGATGCTCCCGCGGGACTGAGGCGTCAGCGCACCAGCAGCACCTTGCCCAGGTGGTCACTGGACTCCACCAGCCGGTGTGCGTCGGCGGCGTCCGCCATCGCCACCCGGGCGTGCACGACCGGCCGGACGCGGCCGGCCTCCACCAGCGGCCACACGTGCTCGCGTACGCCCCGGGTGATCGCCGCCTTCTCGTCGACCGGGCGGGAGCGCAGCGCGGTCGCGTGCACCGAGGCCCGCTTTGCCAGCAGCGCCCCGAGATCGAGCTCGCCCTTGCGGCCACCCTGCATGCCGATCACCACGAGCCGCCCGCCGGTGGCCAGCGCTGACACGTTCCGGGGCAGGTAGGACGCGCCCATGATGTCGAGGATCACGTCCGCGCCGCGCCCGTCGGTCACCCGGCGCATCTCCTCGACGAAGTCCTGCTCCCGGTAGTCGATCGTGTGCGCGGCGCCCAGCTCGCGCAGCCGCGCGTGCTTGGCCGACCGCGCGGTGACCACCACCGTCGCGCCCAGCGCCACCCCGAGCTGGATCGCGAACGTGCCGATGCCGCTGCCGCCGCCGTGCACCAGCAGCGTGTCCCCGTCGGCCAGCCCGGCCAGGTCCACCACGTTCGACCAGACCGTGCAGGCCACCTCCGGCAACGCGGCGGCGTCGACCAGGTCCACCCCGGCCGGCACCGGCAGCAACTGCGCGGCCGGGACGGCGACCTGCTCGGCGTAGCCGCCGCCGGCCAGCAACGCGCAGACCTCCTGGCCCACCAACCAGCCGGTCACGTCCGCGCCGAGCGCGCGGACCGTCCCCGAGCACTCCAGCCCCGGGTACGCGGGCGCGCCCGGCGGCGGCGGGTAGTGGCCCTGCCGTTGCAGCAGGTCGGCCCGGTTGACCGCGCTGGCCCGCACCTCGACGACCACCTCACCGGGGCCGGGCTCGGGGTCGGGGACCTTCGTCCAGACGAGTGCCTCGGGTCCGCCGGGTTCGTCGATCGTGATCGCGCGCATGGCTCAGTCTTACCCGATCCCGGGTTCGTGGCAGACTATGCGCGGTCGGGTTCCCCCACGGGGAACGCGCCGGGAGGGTTCGCCTAGTGGCCGATGGCGCTGGTCTTGAAAACCGGTAAGGCAGCGATGTCTTCGTGGGTTCGAATCCCACACCCTCCGCCGAATTCGTCCGCTGCGGGGTATGAAGGGGAGCGCAGAACATTCGCGCACCCGGAAGGACCCGTTTCGATGACCCTGGAACGACCGATCGCCCCGGACCCGTACGAGCTGTTGCCGACCGTGCCGTCGTTCGACCTCACCAGCGACGACGTGCACAACGGCGAGCCGATGGACGCCAGGTACGCGCACGGCAGCGCCGGCGGCGAGAACGTGTCGCCGCACCTGTCCTGGTCGGGATTTCCGGCGGAGACGAAGAGCTTCGTGGTGACCTGTTTCGACCCGGACGCGCCGACCGGCAGCGGGTTCTGGCACTGGGTGCTGGTGGGCGTGCCCGCCTCGGTGACCGAGCTGCCCACCGCGGCGCGGGAGGCCGACCTCGGCGGCGCGTTCAGCATCCGTAACGACTACGGCGACACCGGCTACGGTGGCGCCGCGCCGCCGCCGGGTGACCGCCCGCACCGGTACGTCTTCGCGGTGCACGCGGTCGACGTGGAGCGCCTCGACGTGGGCAGGGAGGCGAGCCCGGCGTTCGTCGGCTTCAACCTCGCGTTCCACACCCTGGCTCGGGCGGTGATCCGCCCCACCTACCAGCTCAAGGACTGAGGTGTAAGGAGGGGCCCCTTCTTAACGCGTGGTGTTGAGAAGGGGCCCTGTCTATACCGCAGGCGTTAACAAGGGGCCCGGCCTTACACCCGGGCCACGGCGAAGACGGACTGGCCGAAGGGGGGACGGATGCGCTGCTCGGCGGCCTTGGTGACGGGCAGCACCAGGGTGTCGTAGACCTTCACCATCGGGCCCTCCTTCGGCATCAGCCGGAAGACCTTGGTGGCCATGAAGTAGCCGATCAGGCCGAGCGCGTTCGCGTAGTGGATCTTCTCGACGGTGAGCCCGGCCTCCGTCATCGCCGTGGCCAGCATCTTCTTGGTGTATCGCCGCACGTGGCCGGTGGCGATGTCCGCCGGGCCCATCGCGAACTGGAACGCCGGCACGATGATGATCACCGCGCCGCCGGGCCGGACCAGGTCGCGCATGCTGCGCAGCGCGCCGACGTGGTCGTCGATGTGCTCCAGCACGTTGTAGGACACGGCGGCGCTGTAGTCGCCCCGCTCGGTGTGCGGCAGCAGCATCTGCCGGACCTCGACGCCGGGGTGCTCGGCCAGCCGCTCCTTGAGCTTGACCAGCCGGTCGGGGTCGGCCTCGGTGGCGGTGATCCGGGGGAGCTGCTCGGCCCACTCGACGGCGTAGTCGCCGAGACCACTGCCGATCTCGATGGGGTTGTCACCGAGGTGAGGCAGGGCCAGCTCGACGAACCACCGTCGATGGTTGACGGCGGTGGCCAGGCCTTCGAGCACCTCCGCCTGGACGCGCTGATCCCCGGTGATTTCTGCCATGCGTCGATTCCTCACGAGATTACTGACCCGCGCCTGGACCGTCAGAGTCAACCATCTGGATGGCTGGGGGGAAAATCGGGACACCGGAGTGGCCGAATTGCGGTCGGGTGGGGCACGTGATCGGCGGTCGGCGAACTCGGCACATAGTACGCGAGTCTCTGAAAAATGTCACGGGCCCGTCATACTTTGACTACGCTATGAAATGTCATGACTACTCCACAACCGGACGTGGACCCGCGTCGAGGGCGGTGGCTCGACGCTCTCGCCGTGCTCAGCTTTGTGCTGTTGGCGCTCTGGGTGACCGCCCGGCTGTGGGTCGACCCGGCAAACGGCATACGGGACAATCGCACTGATCAGGCGCAATTCGAATGGATGATGGCGCACGGTGCGCGCGTCGTCACGGGATTTGCCTATCCGTTCACTTCGGATCGGATGAACGTGCCCGACGTCGTCAATTTGATGGCGAACACCTCCGTATTATCCATTTCGCTCCCGCTGGCGCCGGTGACGGTCTGGTGCGGGCCGCGCTGGTCGTTCCTCATCTTCCTCACGTTCGGCCTCGCCGCCACCGGAGCCGCCTGGTATTTCCTGCTCTCCCGCGTCGTGGTCGGCGCCCGCGGGCCGGCCTGGCTGGGCGCCGGCTTCTGCGCGTTCGCGCCGGCCATGGTGTCGCACGCGAACGCCCACCCCAACATCGTCAGCCAGTTCGTGGTGCCGCTGATCATCTGGCGGACGCTGCGGCTGGCACAGCCCGGCCGCTGGTTGCGCAACGGGCTGCTGCTCGGCCTGGTGATCGTCTGGCAGGCCTTCCTCAACCTGGAGATCCTGCTGATGACCGCCATCGGCCTGGGCGTGGTGGTGCTGGCGCTCGCGCTCGGCCGGCCGGCGTCACGCACGGCGGCCCGACCGTTCGCCGCGGGGCTCGGCGTGGCCGCACTGGTGGCCGGGGCGCTGCTCGCCTACCCGCTCCACGTGCAGTTCGCCGGCCCCGGCGCCTACTCCGGGCTCTCCCCGCTGATCCGGGGCTACTCCACCGACCTCGCCGCCTACCTGGCGTGGTCCCGGGAGTCGGTGGCCGGCGACGCCCGGGGCAGCGAGCCGCTGGTCAAGAACGCCACCGAGGAGAACGCCTTCTTCGGCTGGCCGCTCCTGGTGCTGGTGGCCGCGCTGGTCTGGTGGCTGCGCCGCAACGCGGTGGTGCTCGGGCTGGCCGCGGTCGCGGTGGTGTTCGGCCTCTTCTCGCTCGGCCGGGAGATCCGGTTCGACGGGCGGGACACCGGCGTCCCCGGTCCGTGGGCCGCGCTGGAGAACCTGCCGGTCCTGCACTCGGTGGTGCCGACCCGCTGGTCGCTCGCGCTCACCCCGATCATCGGCGTGCTGCTGGCGCTCGGCGCCGACCGGGCGCGGCGGCTGGCGGGCCGGCACCCGGCGGCCCGGGGGCAGATCCGGTTCGCGACCGGCACCGTGCTCGCGATGGCGCTGCTGCCGATCCTGCCCACCCCGCTGCCGGCAACCCGGCTGGACCCGACTCCGGTGTTCGTCAGCTCCGGGGCGTGGCGGCCGTACGTGGCGGGCGGGCGGAGCGTGGTCACGCTCCCGCTGCCCGACACCACGTACGCGGTCCCGCTGCGCTGGTCCGCCGAGACCCGGCTGGACATGCCGCTGGCCCGGGGTTACTTCCTCTATCCGGACACCCGGCCGGGCGCCGGCCGGATCGCGCTGTTCACCGCGCCGCCGCGCCCCACCAGCACGTTCTTCGAGACGGTGCGCCGGACCGACGCGGTTCCACCGATCACCCCGCAGGACCGGGTGGCCGTCGTCGACGACCTGCGCCACTGGCGCGCCGGCGTGGTGATCCTCGACCCCCGGCTGCGGCCGGCCGCGTCGCTGCGCCGGGCGATGACCGAGCTGACCGGGATCACCCCGACCCGCGTCGGCGGGGTCTGGCTGTGGGACGTCCGCCCGCTGGTCGACTGACGCCGCGGTCAGTCCTGGCGGACGCAGCAGCCCTGGCAGACCTTCGGCCGGGGCAGCGTGAAGGCGAGGCAGCAGGTGCGTCGCTGCACGGTCGGCTCACCGGTCGGCCCGGGCACCAGCTCGACCAGGTCGGTCAGGTCGAGTGCGTCGAGCAGGGTGCCGACGGTCGCGGTGGTCGGGCCGGGCAGCGCGTCCGCCGCGCGCAGGATGCCGTGCGCGATGCCGGAGGCCACCGAGCCGAGCAGGGTACGGGTGCCGATCCGGACCTCACGCTGAATGGCGACGATCAGCGGGGCGAAGTGGGCGTCGAGCAGCGTCGCGCGCAGTGCGCCGAGCAGCGCCGCCTCGTCGGCGACCACCCGGACGCCGGGCGCGCCGGCCAGCGCCAGCGGGTCGCCGGGCAGCACGGCCACACCGGTGGAGGGGCGTAGGCCCAGGGTGAGCAGCTGGTGGTGGTCCTCGAAGTGCACCAGCACGTTCGTGGGGTCCAGCAGCGGCACCCGCCGCGCCGAGGCCCAGCCGAGCACGGCCGGCAGCGCGGTCCAGTAGCTGTAGGACTTCCAGGCGAGCGCGGCGCAGGCGTGCGGGGTGCCACCCCAGCGCCGCGCCGCGCCGGTCAGGAACTCCGGGAGCAGCGTGCCGTCGATCAGGCGGGTGGCCGGGGCCCAGCGGTCCAACTCGTCGCGGACCAGCAGGCCGGGTGCCAGGCCGGGCAGGTCGTCGGTGCCGAACATGGCGCGCAGCGTCGCGGTGACCGGGGCGAACGGGGTGGCGACGTCGCGCCCCGGCATCACCGCAGTCACCTGGCCGTCCCCTGTCTGGTCGCCCGTCGGCCGGCGCGTGCCGCCGGTCGAAGCTAAGGCTAGCCTAACCACACCCTCGGCTGAGGGGAAGTGGTGCCACG
The DNA here is from genome assembly GCF_040653835.1 of Micromonospora sp. NPDC050980. NCBI lineage: Bacteria > Bacillati > Actinomycetota > Actinomycetes > Micromonosporales > Micromonosporaceae > Micromonospora > Micromonospora sp. NPDC050980. Next base: position 171,685 of record NZ_JBFAGS010000012.1, read on the forward strand.
GGCTTCGAGGGGAGGTCCCGGTCACTCCGTCGCTGTCGCGTACTACCCGGCGGGGTGGGCGGAAAACGCCGCCGGAGCGCCGGCAGGCCGCGCAAGCATCGACGTGCGCCGCTGAATTGTCAAGGTGAGTGTCGAATACGAGGCAGTTTCCGTACACGTTCGGCCACGAAACGTGAAGATGGTCTTCCGCGTACGAGGGGTGCTGATGACCTCACCGATCGAGCGGGCCGCCGACTCGTTCGCGGCCGAACTCGCCCGGCACCGCACCGGCCGAGGGCTGTCCAAGAAGCAGTTGGCGACGCTGATGGGCTTCGACCCGTCCTACGTCAGCCACGTCGAAGGTCGCCGGCACCGGCCCACCGAGGACTTCGCCCGCCGGGCCGAGGCCGTCCTGGAGGCCAGCGGCGCGATCTGGCAGCGCTTCCGGGAGTACGACGAACTGCGGCACAGCCGGGCCAGCGGGACGCACCGGGACCCGCCGGTCCCCGGCCAGTGGTTGCCCCCCGGCACCGGTCTGGTGGTCGAACGCGAGGTCGCCACGCTCACCCACACCGGCGACGGCTACCACTGCGCGATCCGGCGGGAGCTCTACAACGCCGGCACCGAGCCGGTCAGCCGCTACCTGGTCCGGGTCGCCGTCGACCGCTACCCCAACGACCCGGGCCGCTCCAACCGGCACCACCGGGAGCACCCGCTCACGTTCGCCGAGCTGCAACTCGCCGCCTACCGGGACGACGGCGGCGGGCGCGAGCCGATGCACTGGCGAGCCAAGCACGACCGGGACGCGTTCAAGGAGATCTGGCTGCTCTTCGAGAACGACGAGGGCCGGTTCCCGCTCTACCCGGGCGACCGGGTCACCATCGAGTACGCGTACCGCGTCGGCCGGGACAAGTGGGGTCCCTGGTTCCAACGCGCCGTACGCCTGCCCACCCGGCACCTCGCGGTGCGCCTCGACCTGCCCGCGGACCTCGACCCGAAGGTGTGGGGCGCGGAGACCTCGCTGTCGGCGGAGGAGGGCCCGCTGCGTACCCCGATCCAGCGCTCCGTGGCCGACGACCGGGTGATCTACGACTGGGGCACCGACGACCCGCCGCTGAACGCCCGCTACCGGATGCAGTGGCGGTTCCGCAGCCCGGCGGCGGACGCCGAACCCGACACGCCACCCACCGGCGACACCCGGGTCCGCGCCAGCGACCGGATGCGCGCGGTGGGCATCGTGCAGCGCGGCGACGACGTGCTCCGGCAGCCCGCCCGCCAGTTCGACCTACCGACCCAGGAGCCACCCGCCCGGCAGGTGATCGACCGGCTCGCCGGGATGCTGGCCCGTCTCGACGAGCTGCACCCGTTCAGCAAGGGCGTCGGCCTCGCCGCGCCGCAGCTCGGCCTGGGCTGGGCCGCCGCGCTGGTCCGCCCCGCCGACCGGGCGGCCGAGCCGGTGGTGCTGCTCAACCCCCGGGTGGTCGACGCCGCCGACGAGACGGACGAGCAGTATGAGGGCTGCCTCTCCTTCTTCGACCACCGCGGCCTGGTGCCCCGGCCGCTGCGGATCGACGTGGAACACGCCCAGTGGGACGGTAGCCGGGTCATCACCTCGTTCGAGTACGCGATGGCGCGCCTGGTCGCGCACGAGATCGACCACCTGGAGGGGCGGCTCTACGTCGACCGGATGGCGGCCAATGTGCCGCTGGTGCCGGTGGAGGAATACCGCGAGACCGGCACCCCCTGGCGTTACTGACTCAGGCGGGGGCCGGGTCGCGTGCCCCAGGGGGCGGGGGCACGCGACCCGGCTCGGGGGGAGTAAGGCTTCTAGAGGGCGCCGAACGTGTCGTAGCGGATCTGGTCCGGCGGGACGTCGTCGGCGGCGAGCGCCCGCAGCGTCGCCCGGACCATGGCGGCCGACCCGGAGACATAGCAGTCGTGCGTGGTCCACGGCCCGTAGCGGGTCACCACCTCGGAGACGTCGCCGATCTCCCCGGCGAAGTCCGGGTCGTCGCTGCACGCCGGCGTCACCGACAGCCAGGGGTGGGTCGCCACCAGCTCCGCCAACCCAGGCAGCCCGTACAGCTCGCCCGGGTGACGGGCGCCGTAGAAGACGTGCACCCAGCGGGTCCGGTTGACCCGGGTCAGTTCCTCCACCAGCGCCTTGATCGGTGCCAGCCCCACCCCGCCGGCCACGCAGAGGACGTCCCGGGTGGAGTCCGGGTCCAGCGTCATCGAGCCCATCGGCGCGGCCACCCGCAGCAGGTCGCCCGGCCGGGTCCGGCGGACCAGCGCGCCGGACACCCAGCCGGCGCCCCCGTCCGGCGTACGGACGTGGAACTCCAGCACGTTCTCCTCGTTCGGGGCGTTCGCCACCGAGTAGGTCCGCCAAGTGCGGGGGAGGTGTCGGGGCACCTCCACGCTGACGTACTGGCCGGCCTGCCAGGGCAGCGGATCCGACAACGCCCGCACGGTCAGCACCGCCGTGTCGGGGCCGTGCCGCTCGTGGGTCAACACCTCGGCGTGCCAGAACGGCGGGTTCCGGTCGGCCTCCGCGCCGGCCCGCATCCGCTCGCTGATCCCCGCGTACGCGTCCCGCCACGCCTGGTCGTACTCCAGGTTCCAGCCGTCCCCGGCGACGCTGCGCAGCCCGTCCAGCAGGGCGACGCCCAGCGTCTCGTAGTGCTCCGCCGTCACCTGGTATTTCCGGTGGTCCCGGCCCAGCCCGCGCAGGTAGTCGTCGAACGTCTCCGGGTCGTCCATCGTCTGGGCGGCCGTGACGATCGCCTCCAGCAGGCGGTCGCGCTGCCCGTTCATCTGCACCGGGAAGAGCTTGCGCAGCTCCGGGTCGAGCAGGAACAGCCGGGCGTAGAAGTGGCCGCAGAGCCGGTCCCCGTGCTCCTCGACCAGGGCCCAGCTCTCCTTCAGCAGCCGCGCGACGTTCTCCACAGGGCAGGCTCCTTCTCCGGGACGGGCGGATCGGCCCCGACAGAATGTCCACGGAGCGTGTCCACCGGTCGCACACAATGTGCGACCGGCTCATCTGCCGCTGGAAGTGGTTTCATGGTCCGGTGACGGTTGACGAGCTGACCCGTCCGGTCTCCCGCCGGGTGCTGGGCACCGAGACGCTGCTCGTGCTCGGCCTCTCCCTCGGCCAGTCGGCCGTGTACGCGCTGGTCTCGCTGATCGCCAAGTTGACCGCGTCGGGCGGGCTGTCCAAGCAGACCGCCGCGCTGAACACGTCGGCCTCGGCGCGGCCCTACCTCGACCTCACCTACCAGCTACTCGGGATCGTCTTCGCGCTGCTGCCGGTGCTGCTCGCCGTACACCTGCTGGCGCGCGACCCCGGCGACCCGGCGCGGACGCTCGGGGTCGACCTCAGCCGGCCCGGCTCGGACCTGGCCCGGGGTGCCGGCCTGGCCGCGCTCATCGGGCTGCCCGGGTTGGCGCTGGTCTGGGTGGCCGCCCAGCTCGGCCTGAACGCCACGCTGGTCCCGGCCGGGCTGCCGGACCTCTGGTGGGCGGTGCCGGTGCTGATCCTCGCCGCCGTGCAGAACGCCGTGCTGGAGGAGGTGATCGTGGTCGGCTACCTGGTCACCCGGCTGCGGCAGCTCAACTGGCGGCTCGGCGCGGTGCTCGCGACGAGCGCCGTGCTGCGCGGCTCCTACCACCTCTATCAGGGCTTCGGCGCGTTCGTCGGGAACGCCGTGATGGGCGTGGTCTTCGGGCTGTTCTACCTGCGCACCCGCCGGGTGGCCCCGCTCATCGTCGCGCACACGCTGCTCGACGTGGTCGCCTTCGTCGGTTACGCGCTGCTGCCGAGATCCTGGTTCGACTGGCTCTGACCCCTCGCCGGCCTGGCGGGTGGTTCGACAGCCCGGCGAGGTGGCGGTTTCCCGGCCCGTGGAATCCGCTACCTCCCCGAACTGGCGTCGATCATGGCCGGTACCGGCCGACCGCGCGAGCCGCGACCCGCTCGGCGGCGGCCGTGCCACCGGTCACGGCCGCCAGCACCGCCGCACCCGGCAGCAGGCGCGCGGCCAGCCGCAACCCGAGCCAGCCACCCGCCTGCGCGGCGACCGGCGTGGCCAGCCGCCAGGCCGCCTCGGCCACCCGCCCCCACGGCCCGTCCGCCGGCTCGCCGGCCTCCCGGGCCGCAGCCAGCGCCGCCCGCGCCGCACCCTCGTCCGGATGCACCGACGTCAGCACCAGCAACTCCGCCGCCCGATCCGGGTGCGCCGGTTCATGGCCGTAGGCGGCGGCCACGTGCAGCACCAGGTTGGCCTGCGTCCAGAGCACCGCGGCCAGCTCGGCCGCCGGCGCGAACAGCCCGGCCCCCGCCGCCACCGCGCCGCCCGTACCGGCCATCCGGACGAACCGCCGAGTCGCCAACCGGGCCACCCCGTCGGCGTCCGCCTGCGGGTAGGCCCCGCGGACCTGCTCCACCCAGCTCCGGGCGCGCGGACCGAGCGTGTCCACCGCGGCCAGGGCCAGCAGCTCCGGCGCGAACCCCGGGTGGTCGCGCAGGCGCGGCCCCACCACCCGCCAGCCCGCCCCCGGGGTACGCGCGACAGCCGCGGCCGGACTCGCCGCACCGCCGGTCTGTGCCGGGCCGGTCTGCTCGTGCCGGTTCTGTGCGCGCCCGGTCCGTGCTGGCCCTCGCGTGTCGGACCCGCTCTGGTCGCTTCCGTTCTGGCCGTTCCCGTTCGGGTCGTTTCCGTTCGGGTCGTTTCCGTTCGGGTCGGGGCCCTCCTGTCCGGGCCCGGTCTGCTTCCGGTCGAGGAGGTGCTGGCCCGGTTGCGCGGTCGGTCGCTCGTCGGTGGCGCCGGCACGCTTCCTCGCCCTGGCGGCCCGGATCGTCGGTTGGCCGTCGGGCGCCGCGTCCGTCGAGGATTCGGGCGCAGCCCGCTTGGCGGCGCGCTTCACTGGGCTGGTCCTGGCCGCCGGGGTGGCCTTGGTGCCGCGGCGGGCCCTGGGGGCCGGTGGCGCTTCCTCCACTGCGGCGTCGGGCTCGCCCGACGCGGACGGCTCCGCCCCGGCCGGCGCGGTGAAATCGGGCGCGACGGCAGTCTTCCGAGGTGCGGCTTTCCGCACCGCCTTCTTGGCCGCCTTCTTTTCACCGGGGACGCGGCGCGGCCGCCCCTCGGCGGACGGTGCCGGCACGGTCGGCGGAGATGCCGCTGCCGCCTCGTCGGCAGGCGTTCGTCCGGTGGGTGCCTGTCCGACGGCTGCATCCTCGCGCGGTGTTATCGGCGCAGGGGCGGGCGTCGACTCGGCGCGGGCGGTTCGCGGCTCGGCCGGGGCACCGGGGTCGGTCGGGGACGGCGTGCGGACCGGGGTGCCGAGGCCGGTCGGAGTCGACGACGTGGCGCCCTGCGTACCGAGACCGGCCACGGCGGGCCCGCCGGCCGGCGTACCCGGAACGCGCGCAGACGGCTCGACGGCCGGGCGTGGGCGCGGAGCCGGCGGGGCATCGGCGGCCGGCTCCGGCGGCTGGAACAGGACGGTCGGCGCGGCCCGGCGCGCCCGCTTACGGGGCGGCGGGTCGTCGGTCGCGTCCGCCGGCGGCTCGGGAGCCGGCGGTGGGCTGAAGGCCGGTCGGGGGGAGCGGCTCCGCCGGGCCTTGGCGGCGGGCTCGCGACGGGGGGGATCGCTCGGCGGCTGCTCCTGCATATCGATGGAGCGTAGTCGCGGACGTGACCTGGCACACGGCGAAAACTGAGCGGTTCGGCGGGATGCTGGTAGTCGCTTTGCCCCCGGCGGGTGCGGGCCTGTATCCTCGGGCGCGGTGGCTTCCGGGTCACCGGGGAGACTTCGCCTAGTCTGGTCTATGGCGCCGCACTGCTAATGCGGTTGGGGTTTTAAAGCCCCTCCCGGGTTCGAATCCCGGAGTCTCCGCGCGAAAGCCGGTTGTGTAGACTGGCCGAGCACCAAGCGCCCGTAGCTCAATGGATAGAGCATCTGACTACGGATCAGAAGGTTAGGGGTTCGAGTCCCTTCGGGCGCACAAACGATCAAGGCCGTGACCTGCACGAACAGGGGTTGCGGCCTTTTTCTCTCCCATTTTCGTGGCCGGCTGTCCCATTCCCTGGGACAGTGGTGCTCTGTTGGTGCTCCTCTGTTTCGGCGGGGGTCTGTGCTGGGCAGTGTCGGAACCGTCGGTGACCGTGCGATTCGTGCCGACGAATCCGGGCGGGCCTTCGGGGGCCTGGCAGCGAGTCGGCCTGGCGGTGTGGTCTGAGGCTTCGATTCGCGAGGTTGGGCAGCGAGCGCGCTATCAGCTGGCGGGTTGGTCCTCGCGGTAGCTCCATACCTGGTTCGTGCTGGCACCGTCGAGGTAGGCGAGCACGGGCTCGATCTCAGGCCGAGTGGCTGCGGAGGACGCCAGGAGTTGCATGGCCTCGTTCAGCGGTAGCAGAACAGTGGTGATGACCTTGTCGTCTGGGTCATGGACGGAGATGTCGCCGCTCCAGTCACTGCACTCGAAGGTCAGGACGACTGTGGACGGGTACCGTGCGCTCGTCGTGTTGACGACGAAGGCCAGCGGGCCGATCGTGCCCAGCCGCAGGCCGGTCTCCTCTTGTACCTCGCGGATGAGGGCCTCGGTAAGCAGTTCACCGCGTTCGACGCCGCCGCCAGGAAGGGACCATATCTCCTGTCCGTCGCGCCGCTCCTGAACAAGCACAATGTGGTGCTCGCGGCGGAGCAGCGCGGCGACGACCTGAACGCCAGGGCCGATGACCGGCGCCAGCGCCTCATTTGGCGAATTCGTTGCGGGCATGCTCTCTCCAGGTCGCACGAGATCTGGTGTTGTACAACGGCATGGCAATACTCTCGTGGTCCAGCGTCACCCCGCTCGCCGGCTGCACCGCTGGTTCGCCCTTAAACGGCCAGTTCCCTCGGGCCGCCAGGGTGCGCTCATTCTGGGTTCGAAGGTGGGTTGATCGTGGTCGGTAGGGCGGACGGTTGTGGCTAATGACGAACTGCGGCTGCGGCGTCGGGGCAGCTTCGACGAGGATCCGGACAACTACCAAGAGGCCCGGCCGGCGTATCCGGAGCGGGTGTACCAGGTGCTCGCCGAGTCCGGTCTGCGGCCGGGGGCGCGGGTGTTGGAAATTGGACCCGGGACGGGGCAGGTGACCGGCCATCTGGTAGCGGCAGGCGCGCAAGTGGTGGCGGTGGAGTTGGGTGGCGGCTTGGCGGCCCGGCTTCGGAGGAACCTGGCCGGCCGGGATGTAATCGTTGTCGAGGGTGATTTCGCCACCGTGGGAGTTCCTGGTGGCGGATTCGACTTGGCAGTGTGCGCGACCTCGTTGCACTGGCTGGATGCTGAGGTGGCGGTGCGGCGCTTGGCTGGGTTGGTGCGGCCGGGTGGGTGGTTGGCGGTGTGGTGGACCGTCTTTGGTGACCCGGACCGCCCGTCGCCCTGGCGGATCGGGTTGGACGTGCTCTATCGGCGGTGGCTGCCCGGGCAGTTGCGGGATCCGGCGGAGGTGCCGGCACCAATGAGGGTCGCCGAGCGCTCGGCGGAGCTGGAGACAGGTGGCTGGTTTCGTCTCGTGGGGGTGGAGATGATCCGCTGGGAGCACCTGTTGACTCCGCAGGGCGCGCGTGGTCTGTGGGGGACTTTCCCGAATGTGCGTGAGCTGGACGCTGACCGACGGGAGGCGTTCCTCGGGGGTGTTGCCGAGGTCGTCGCTGGCCAACCGGGCGGTGTGGCGGTGGAGCACTACGTCACCGCGCTGTACACGGTGCGGCGGCGGCCCGACGCTGCGCCGTAGCCGCGCGGCTCCGTCGGGTTATGCCGTAGCCGCGAGGTGCCACGCACGGGCCAGCGCGGCCACGTGGCTGTAGCGATCAGCCGCCGAGGCTCGCGTCGCCCGGTCGGCGACGGCGCGTTGGGCAGCGGTCCCTCTCCAGCCGGTGGGCGAGTCGAGGAGGTGGTGCAGCGTGCGGCCGAGCGCGTAAACGGTGGTGCGTTGGTCGATGACCGCGCCGCGGACGAACTCCTCGGGCGCCATGTAGCGGCGTGACCCCGGGAGCCGGTCAGCGTCGAGGATGAACGGCCCCGGCCGGTACTCGTCGAGGTCGATCAACTGCATCTGTCGGGCGCTGAAGTCGTACAGGAAGCAGCCGTCGTAGAGGTCGACCGCGACGAACCCTGCGGCGGCGACGGTGCGGTGGGCGTCGAGGATCGCCTCGAGTGCCGCCTCAACGTCTGGAATCGCGAGCCGCTGGAACTTGGCCAGCGCCGTGCGATCCGTGCCGTCTACGGTGGCCTGGTTGAGCACCCTGCCGTATCGCCACGGGTACACCAGGGTCAGCCCGTCCGGACCAGAGAGGACCCGCTCCGGACGCACGATCGCTGGGTGCTTTACAGCGGCGTGCAACTGGGCGGCCCGGACGAGCGACACCCGGGCCGCCGGCGTGGTGGCCTTCTTGACGAACAAGCGGCGCCCCTCCGCCTCTACTCCATACGACAGGCAGCCCGAGTCCTGGGCATCGAAGGTCACGAACGCGGACGTGACAGGAGGAGGCTCGCGCACACCGTCGATCGTAGATGCGTGCGGCGACGCAGGAGAGGGCGCGGATTTCGGGTCGAGTGGTGACGACCGCTAGAGAGACTGAATCTTCGACCGTCCGATCGATGTCGCCTGGGCATCATGGACATTTCGTTCTAAGACACCGGGTTCGGGGGGATGGCGGGTGCGGTCATGGTCAGGTATCGGTAGCCGATTCCGGTGAGCCGGTCGGCGTCGAGGCAGTGTCGCCCGTCGAGGACGAGCGGTGAGCGCATGGTGGGGGCGAACTTGGCCCAGTCGAGGTCGCGGTAGTGCGACCACTCGGTGGCGACCACGATGGCGTCGGCGTCGTCGAACACGTCTTCGACGCGAGCGGCGAGGTGCTCGGCCAGGGTGGGCTGTTCGCGGCGGAAACGGCTGGCGGCGACGGGGTCGTGCAGGGTGATCCAGGCACCGCGTTGCAGGAGCAGGTTCGCGATGTCGATGGCTGGTGAGTCCCGCAGGTCGTCGGTGTCCGGTTTGAACGCGAGGCCGAGGATGCCGATCTTGCGACCCTTGATGATGTGGAGTTCGTCGAGGAGCCGGTCGACGACCTTGGTGCGCTGGCGGTGGTTGACGTCGCGGGCGGCGGTGACGATTGGCATGGCGAGGTGGTACTCGCTGGCGGTGGCGATGAGCGCTGCGGTGTCTTTGCCGAAGCAGGATCCGCCCCAGCCGATGCCGGGGTTCAGGAAGCGGGGGCCGATGCGGGCGTCGAGGCCGGTGCCGCGGGCGACTTCGCGGACGTCGGCGCCGACCTTGCCGGCGATCGCGGCGATCTCATTGATGTAGCTGATTTTGAGGGCGAGGAAGGCGTTGGCCGCGTACTTGATCAGCTCGGCCGAGGCCAGGTCGGTGGAGACCAGCGGCACGGCGCTCATGCCGGCGGGGCGGGGCAGCACGGTGGGCGGGGTGAAGGACTGGTTGAGGATGGGTCGGTAGAGCTGGTTGAGGAGGTCCAGGCTGTTCTGGTTGTCGGAGCCGATGACGATGCGGTCCGGGTAGAGGGTGTCGGCGAGCGCGGTGCCCTCGCGGAGGAACTCGGGGTTCGAGGCGACGGCGAATCGACCGTCGGGGCGGTGGCCGTGGTGACGTTCGTACGCTTCGCGCAGGATCGCGTCGACCCAGTTGCCGGAGCCGATCGGGACGGTGCTCTTGTTGACCACGACGGTGAAGTCGCCATGCAGGTGTTGGGCGACGCTTTCGGCGGCGGATCGCAGGTACTGCAGGTCGGGGTTGCCGTTGTCGAGTTGCGGCGTCTGCACGGCGATGAACACGACGTCAGCGTCGGGTACGCCGACGGCGTATTCGGTGGTGAAGGTCAGGTGGGAGGACGCCTGCTCGAGGAGCGCTTCCAGATGTGGCTCGTAGATCGGGCAGTGGCCGCCGCGAAGGGTGTCGATCTTCCGCTTGTCGAGGTCGATGCAGGTGGTGTCGTGGCCCAGGAAGGCCAGGCTGACGCTGGTGGTGAGACCGACGTAACCGGTGCCGACAACACAGACCTTCATTGAGCGTTTCCTTCAGAGCGGACGAAGTCGATCAGCATTCCAAGATGAGCCGCCTCGTCATGGAGGCCCTGCTTGACGCATCTGTCAGCGAGAGAGGTCAGGTACTGGGCGGCATTGGTCTTTTCTATGGCTGACAGGTTGCAGGCCGCCAGGTGCCTCGGCCAGTGCACGAAGTTTGTGAGGTCTGCACGGAGTCCCTCGGCGACAGCGAAGTCGATGATCTCGGCCATATGCATAAGGTTGTCGCGCTGCGGCGACACCGATAGCCAGACTTCGACATGCCGTTTGGCTGCTCTGACGTTGCTGACGAAGACGTCCCACCGTCCCCCAGTCCGGATCTTTTCGAAGACGGCGCCGACGCCATCGCAGGAAGCGCCGATCTCGACGCTGCGAAAGTGAGACAGCCTGTTCCGCCCCGGGTTAGATGGAGACATCGAAACCTGGAGGAACACCAGCGATGCCCGCACCGAAGAAGTACCCCGACGAGCTGCGTGAGCGTGC